>NZ_JBHNZD010000024.1:0-93150 GCF_054960375.1 Alteromonas sp. G4i35
AAAGATACTTCGTGTGACGACAAAAGCGGCAATGATGCTATTCATGGGTAGTGAAAGAAATGAAAGGGGGCGTCTTTTTAAGGTGAGGCTGCGCGGCCAGTTTATAGAAACGCTGTACTAAAACACTGTAATCACAATCATTATATTCATAACTACTGTATTAATAGCACAGCACACTTTTCGTATAGCGGGCGCGTTACATTCGCAAGGTTAATTAGAACAAGGCGAGGGCAATCAACCAGATGCCGTAGATAACAATATAAGGTGCACTTGCAATTAATGCCGCTTTTTTAAGAGAAAAGGCGGTCCATTGAGTAATGCCTACGGTGGCTAAATAAATGCCCCAGAATAGCTCTACCCTTAACGCCTGGCCGAAAGCGTACCAAGGCGAGTCCATCGGGATATTCGCAATATACCCAAGAGACGCTGGCGATAAAATTGATGGCGCTACTTGATGGTCGCCTGCGAACAACAGCAAAGCAACACCCACCAAACCAGTAAGCACATAAGGCATTGAAAGCCACCAAGCGAAACCATACCAGTCAGTAAAGCCATACACATGGCTGTCGTCAGAACGGGTCATTAAATTCACGTACACGGCGTAAATGGCGTTTACGATAATAGGAATAAAAAAGGCACCTATAACCGATGACCAAAGCAAAGCATCCCTGGTGAAGAAGGCCTTCATTTGCTCTTCTTCTGCCGGACTCATATCCCCTTGCGCGGCAATATTCATCTGAGCGAACCATTCAATGTCAACGAAGTTTACATACAAGTACTGGGAAACAAGCGAAATTGCCATGATCAATATAAATGGCATCCAGCTCCAATTGTTGTTTTCACCTACTGCTTTAAATACGCCATTAGGCTTGAAGAAAATATCGTTACACGCTTGAAAGGGGTTCGTTACATTGTGCATCCCTTGCTCCTATTTCGTTTTTCTTATTACTCTGGCTCTGGGTAAAGCCATGAGTCATTGTTAGCTTGCCAACAGGCAGGCAATAAATTGAGTTATAGATTACTGTTGGCTACAGGTGTTGTACAGCACAACATCTTGATATTTGTAAGAGAAAATGAATGTATTGAAAGGTTATAAATAAAAAAAGGGAAGCGTTCGCTTCCCTTTACGTAATACTGCTGATTGCTGCTCTATCTTTGGTGATTTTCTATGTCCTCTCAAAACGCGCCGCAAGACCTTACAAATAAGTAATATTAAGCAGTGTCAAAACTATGGTGCTATACAACAGCGAAATAGGCAGTCCAATTTTTATAAAATGCGAAAACTTATAATTCGCCGCATTATAAACAAGCAAGTTGGTTTGATAGCCGAATGGTGAAATAAAACTGGCACTTGCTGCAAATGCTACCGCTAATGCAAATGGCATTAGCGGTGCGCCAATGATTTGCACTAACCCGTAGGCAAACGGGAACATTAACGCTGCAGCAGCGTTGTTGGTAACGAACTCTGTTAAAACCAGTGTTAGCAAGTAGATGACTAACAATGCTATGAACCAGTCAGTACCCGACAACACCGGCATAAGTGCCTCGGTGGTTATATTAATAACCCCTGAATTTTCTAATGCGGTTGCCAGGCTTAGCGCGCCTACAATCACAACAATCAAATTCAACGGTAAATTTCGTTTCATTTCGCCGTTTGACGTTACCCTTACGCCAATTAGCACAGCGGCTAAAAACAGCAGACCAATAGCCAGTGAAATGACATTAGTTGCAGCCAATAACACCGTGGAAAGGAAGCCGCCAAGGGTAATCCACTCTTGCTTGTTGGTTAGTGGGCGGGCTATTTTTTGCTCTGACAAAATAAAAAAGTTTTTATTTAAATTTTGACGAGTCGCAAAGTCTGGGCCTGTAGCTAAAAGTAAGAAGTCACCTGCTTGAAGCTTAATTTCTCCTAACTTGCCTGACAGCTGCTCTCCATCGCGGCGAATGGCTACAACGGCCGCATCAAACAGGGCTCTAAAGCCAAGTTTTTTAATGGTTTGCCCAATAACTTGAGCGCGATTGGCAACAACTACCTCGGTTAAGCTCTCACGCAATACCCCATCGGTCTCAGCAAACATGCTTAGCCCCTTTATGTGGCTAAGATTATCAAGCTTTTGAACGTTGCCAGAGAAGATCAGTTTGTCGTTTTCCAGAATGACCAGGTCAGGCCCAACAGGAGATATCAGGTTGCCATTGCGCACCACTTCTACCAAAAAGAGTTCTGGTAAGTTACGTAAATGGTTTTGTTCTACGGTTTTGCCTATGAGCTCTGAACCAGATTCCACTTCGGCTTCAACCATATACTCGTGATAGTTATTACTCTTATTGCCAATATGAGGTAGCAAAGGCAGTAACAAAAACATGAGAAGACCACAGCTTAAACCCGCTACGGTGCCATAAAGTGTGAAGTCAAAAAAGTTAAAGCCTGGATGCCCGTGCTCTTGCAAAAAGCTGTCTACGATTAGGTTGGTAGACGTACCGATTAAGGTGACCGTACCGCCTAAGATAGCTGCGTACGAGAGCGGGATTAGTAATCGAGAGGCAGGATGATATTGGTTTTGCTTAATTGGACCAATAAGGCTTGCCACAATAGCAGTATTGTTCAAAAGCGCAGACGATAAAAAGGTCAGTGAAAACAAGCGCCAATAGGATTGAGTAAAGTTAGCACTTACTAGTTTCCTACCTAGGCGTTTTATTAGCGCTGTTTTATCAATTGCACTGCTTACCAAAAGCAACAAAACAAGGGTAATAAGACCCTTGTTTGTTAAATTTAGCAAGATGTCATCAAGAGATAACTGCTGGGTAACCAGTAAAGCTAACACTGCACCAGAAAACACAGTGGAAGGGCGCTGATTGGTAAAGATCAGCGCGCATATCGTACCGGCAAATACTGCCAGTACGATGAACTGGGTCACATCCATATTGCTCCAGTCCTGCTTAAAGTTTACTGATATCCACAGAGTTCCAATGCGGGAAGTGCTTGCGTACTAGTGCATTGAATTCAAGCTCGAACTCAGAGAAGTTTGGCGATGTATGCTGTGCGTCACCCGCAATTTCGTCAATGATCATACCAGCACCAACAGTGCCGTTGGTCAAGCGATCGATAACGATGAATGAACCGGTAGGGCGGTTGCGTTTATACGGGTCGCATGCAACAGGTTGAGTAAACTTAACGTCTACTACACCAATCTCGTTAAGATTTAAGTGCATGGCATCCGTTTCTTCCAACGTGTTCACATCAATTTGATTATCGATATGAGCAACTACCCCTGGCGTTGATTTAGTCGCGAACTTAAACAAGTATTGCTTGTTTGGCATTAGCGGCTCTTCAGACATCCACACAAGGTGAGTTTTAAATTGCGTGTTAAGCAGTGGCAAGTTGTCTGATTTTACAATCATATCGCCACGAGAGATGTCAATTTCATCTTCTAGCGTTAGCGTTACCGCTTGTGGTACATAAGCGCGCTCTTGGTCGCCTTCAAACGTAACGACTTGCTTCACCTTTGATTTCTTACCAGAAGGAAGTGCCGTTACTTCATCACCTGGTGCAACTTGGCCAGATACCACGGTACCCGCAAAGCCACGGAAATCTAGGTTAGGGCGGTTAACGTATTGTACAGGGAAGCGAAAATCTTCTAAGTTGTCGTCTTCACCAATTTCAATGTTTTCCAACATTTCCATAAGTGGCGTGCCGTCAAACCATGGTGTCTTTTCGCTCTTGCCTACTACGTTGTCGCCTTCAAGTGCTGAAATAGGTACGAACTGAATGTCAGGAATATCAAGCTGCTCAGCAAACTTCAGGTAGTCTTCCTGAATTTGCTTGTACACTTCTTCTGAATAGTCCATCAAGTCCATTTTGTTGATAGCAACAATAACGTGTTTTATACCTAGAAGAGAAACCAGGAACGAGTGACGTTTCGTTTGTACCTTAACGCCGCCGCGAGCATCAACAAGAATAATAGCAAGGTCGCACGTTGACGCACCGGTTACCATGTTACGGGTGTACTGCTCGTGCCCCGGAGTATCTGCGATAATAAACTTACGCTTGTCAGTAGAGAAGTAGCGGTATGCTACGTCGATAGTAATCCCTTGCTCACGCTCAGACTGAAGACCGTCTACAAGAAGGGCAAGGTCAACTTTCTCGCCGGTAGTGCCCACTTTTTTACTGTCTTTAGTGATAGCTGCAAGTTGGTCTTCATAAATCATTTTAGAATCGTGAAGCAAGCGACCAATTAGGGTACTTTTACCGTCGTCTACGCTACCGCAGGTAAGGAAACGTAGCATGTCTTTCTTTTCGTGTTGTTCTAGGTAAGACAGAATGTCCTGTCTCAATAATTCGTTTTCATTGTTCATGTTATGCGCTCACAAGGAAAAAGGGGTTTAACACAGACTCTTTTTGGTTGTACGTAAGAGCGTCAGCGTTTTCATCTAATGGGTTTTCAGGGTCAAGTACGGTGACGTTTGCGCCTGCTGCGAGTGCGACTGCGTGCGCTGCACCTGTATCCCATTCAGATGTTGGGCCTAATCGAGGGTAAAGATGTGCTTCGCCCTCAGCCACCAAGCAAAGCTTCAGTGAGCTGCCCATCGCCACAAGCTCGGTTTCACCTTTAAGCTGTGCCAATAAATTCTGAATTTCTGGGCTTTGGTGAGAACGACTACCTACCACTTTCCACACTTCGGCACCATCGTGCTTGCGCGCAGAAATAGCGGTAAATTCGCCATTTACTTCAGTCCACGCACCTTCACCAACAATACCTACATAGCTTTTGTTTAGTGCTGGCGCGTAAACCACACCCATGGTCGGTTTACCGTTTTCGATAAGTGCAATATTTACCGTAAACTCACCGTTTTTCTTAATAAACTCTTTAGTGCCGTCTAGCGGGTCTACCAGCCAGTATGACGACCACGTTTTGCGCTCTTCCCATGAAATATCTGCTGACTCTTCAGAAAGAATCGGCAGGTCAGATTCAGCTTCAAGGGCGTTAACGATTACGTTATGTGCGGCAAGGTCAGCTTCTGTTAGCGGGCTGGTATCCTGCTTTTCATAAATGGCGAAGTCTTTCTCGTAAATGGCCATTATCTTATCGCCAGCTTCTTTGGCGATAGCTAGCACTTTTTGTGCAAGACTATTTAAAGGCTGTGTCATTACACCAATCCCTTTTCTTGAAGCAAAGCATACAATCGCTCAGCGGTTTGCTCTGCTGGTTCATCCTGATAGGTTAAGTGTACTTCTGGCGCTTCAGGTGCTTCATAGGCTGAATCAATACCTGTGAAGTCCTTAATTTCACCGCTACGCGCTTTCTTGTATAGCCCTTTCGGGTCGCGTTTTTCACACACTTCAAGAGGTGTATCGATAAACACTTCTACAAACTCTCCGTCTTCCATTAAGCTGCGGCAATAATCGCGGTCGGCTTTGAAAGGCGAGATAAAAGCGGTAAGCACAATGGTACCGGCATCGACAAAAAGTTTAGCGACTTCGCTAATGCGGCGAATGTTTTCAACGCGATCTTTATCGCTGAAACCTAAATCGCCACACAGACCGTGGCGCACGTTGTCGCCGTCAAGCAAATAGGTGTGCTTGTTCTGCTCGTGAAGCTTTTTCTCAAGCAGGTTGGCTAATGTCGATTTACCAGAGCCGCTTAAACCCGTTAGCCAAAATACGCGAGGCGTTTGACCAAGCTTTTCAGAACGGGTGGTCTTGTTTACTTCGTGTTTATGCCAAACAACGTTGTCGGTGGCCATTAGAAGTACCCTTCCATTTTCTTCTTCTCCATCGAGCCTGCGCTGTCATGGTCGATAACTCGGCCCTGACGTTCAGACGTCTTGGTAAGCAGCATTTCTTGAATAACTTCAGGTAAGGTTGCTGCTTCTGACTCAACCGCACCGGTCAGTGGGTAACAGCCAAGGGTACGGAAACGCACAGAGCGCATCTCTGGTACTTCACCTTCTTCCAGCGGCATACGGTCGTCGTCAACCATAATAAGAATGCCGTCGCGCTCAACGACAGGGCGAGGCTTAGAAAGGTAAAGTTGTGGAATATCGATGTTTTCTAGGTAGATGTATTGCCAGATATCTAGCTCAGTCCAGTTAGACATTGGGAATACACGAATGCTTTCGCCTTTATTAACCTGAGAGTTATAAATATTCCAAAGCTCTGGACGCTGGTTTTTTGGGTCCCAGCGGTGGTTGCTGTCGCGGAATGAGTAAACACGTTCTTTGGCACGTGATTTTTCCTCGTCGCGTCGAGCGCCACCAAATGCAGCATCGAACTTATATTTGTTCAGTGCTTGTTTAAGTGCTTGGGTTTTCATGATGTCAGTATGTTTTGCTGAGCCGTGGCTAAATGGGCCAACACCAGCTTCAACACCTTCTTCATTGATGTGAACAAGCAAATCAAAACCGTGCTTCTTAGCTTGTTCGTCACGGAACTTAATCATTTCACCAAACTTCCACGTGGTATCTACGTGTAATAGTGGGAAAGGAATTTTGCCGGGCGCGAACGCTTTACGGGCAAGATGAAGCAGTACAGAAGAGTCTTTTCCTACAGAGTAAAGCATAACTGGGTTTTCAAACTCAGCAGCAACCTCACGGAAAATCTGGATACTCTCGGCTTCGAGTTGTTTCAAATGCGTTACAGACGGGATACTAGCAGTCATTTTGAAGTCCGAATTTTATGTTATATACAAAAAAGTTATATATGGGTTATTTTTCTGCATAGAACGATAACATATTTAATTTCAAAAGTAGTATGCGATTTTGCTATTTAAAATAGCTATCTTATTCCATTAAATAAAACTGTCATGCAATTGAAGCATAAGCCACTTTTTTCAAGGCCTATAAAAAGAAAAAAGCCCTGTTTAGTAACATAAACAGGGCTTGTTATTCACTTTCGTTGCGAATGACTTATTTCGTATCGTTCGCTTACCTTTCAGTCAATTTGGTCTGGAAAGCGTCGAACGTATCAACCACACCTTCTCTTGGCGAGCCAGATTTACTTAAAATCATGATGGTTAAGCTAGATAAAATAAACCCAGGGACAATTTCGTACATCCAGTCACCAAGCTTTTGGCCGCCGATTTCAATAGGAAGATAGATCCACAGTAACACCGTCACTGCACCAACGATCATACCACCTAATGCAGCACGGCGAGTCATTTCACGCTTAAACAGGCTAAATAGTACAAGCGGTCCGAAGGCTGCACCAAAGCCAGCCCAAGCATTACTTACAAGCGTTAAAATGGTGCTGTCTCTATCATAAGCTAGATAGATTGCTACGAGCGCGACAACTACTACGCTGACTCGACCAGCAATAACGAGCTCGCCATCTGACGCATCACGTCTTAGGAAGGCTTGATAAAAGTCACTGGTTAGTGAACTTGAGGTTACCAACAGCTGAGAAGAAATAGTACTCATGATCGCCGCTAAAATCGCAGCGAGCAGGAAGCCACCGATGAGCGGGTGGAATAGAATTTGAGATAAGTAGATGAAGACGGTTTCTGGATCGATTTCGTTTCCGTTACCTGTTACATAGGCAAGGCCGAAAAGCCCCGTCATTAACGCACCAATAATCGACACAATCATCCAACTCATACCGATATTGCGCGCAGTTGGTATATCTTTAACAGAACGTATCGCCATAAAACGCACAATGATATGAGGCTGACCAAAATAACCTAGGCCCCATGACATCAGTGAAACAATGCCTATTACGCTTAGTGCTTCATTGGTAGACGCATCCATAAATGCATCGAAAAGCGCCGGATTAATGGTATCTAAGGCGTCAATTGACGCGCCGATTCCACCCAACTCGCTAATAACAACGGCAGGTACCATAATGAGAGATACAAACATGATGCACCCCTGAACGAAGTCGGTCATGCTTACTGCCATGAAACCGCCTACGAGGGTATAAGCTACGACGACACCCGCGGTGACGTATAAGCCGGTCTCATAAGTTAATCCAAATGATGTCTCAAAGAGCTTTCCGCCAGCTACCACACCAGAAGAGGTGTAAAGCGTAAAGAAGACAACGATAACCACAGAGGCTATAACGCGCAATAAACGCGTGTTGTCAGCGAAGCGATTTTCAAAATAGTCGGGGAGGGTAATGGAGTTGTTGGCTACTTCAGTGTAAACGCGAAGGCGTGGAGCAACTAACATATAATTTGCCAGAGCACCGAGTGTCAAACCAACGGCAATCCAGCCAGCAGATAAGCCTGATACATACATTGCACCGGGTAAGCCCATGAGCATCCATCCGCTCATATCCGATGCACCTGCTGAAAGCGCGGTTACCGCGGGGCCTAGTTGGCGGCCGCCAAGCATATAGCCTTCTACGTTGGTGTCTGTCTGCCGATAAGCGAAAAGGCCTATCCCTAACATTACAACAAAATACAAACCCAACGAGATTATCGTGCCAGTAGCCATATAAATTCCCTATGTTTTTTCTTTCATGCTAACACCTATGACATAGAGTCTCTATGTCAGTCAGCGACCTTGCATGTTTTCTATACGGTAATTCGTAAATAAAGTTTGGCGAAAGGTTAAATTGGAAAAGATGCAACGCGCGCTCGACCTTCTCTTTTGGCTCTGTAGAGAAGCTCATCACACATCTTGATAATGGTGTCTAGGTTGGTTTCTCCGTTGACGTCTAACAGACCCGAAGAAAAACTCACGGAAAACATTTCTTTTGTATTGCTCCAGTGTTTCTGGCGAGAAAGCGCGAAATTCAGCTCGTCCAGAATTCGCTTAGCAGACCTTTGGTCGGAGTCGGAAAAGTAAATCAAAAACTCTTCGCCGCCATATCGGCAGAGCTTGTCTGACTTACGAATTCGGTTTTTGATAATCTGCGTAAAGGTAGTCAACACTTCATCACCGACAACGTGGCCGTATTTGTCATTAATCTTTTTAAAGTTGTCGACATCAAGTAGAGCAATACAGGACGCTTTATTGCCTTTCAGTGCTTTTTTCAAACTGTTTAGCATAGCTCGTCGCGTGAGAGCGCCGGTAAGTGAGTCACGCTCAGCTAGCAAGTCGCTCTGTCGTTTTGAAATCCATAGCCATAGTGCAAGAATGATGAGAATTGTGATAATCAACGCAAAAATGGTGGTTTTCATTGCTTCTTTGTCGGTAGAAAGGCCATCTTTTTCACTTCTGAGCACAGTGAGTTCTTTTTGTCGATATCGCGCTAACTCGATATCTTTCGCAATACCGTCGGTAAACGAAGAATTTGACAACTTGAATTGCTCAGTGTTTTTTTCAACAAGAAGCCTATTGTAGGTTTTCGAATGCTCATATGCTTTTTCGTAGTCACCCGAAGCATCGTAAAGCCTAGAAAGCTCCCGCTCTAACCTAAGCTTGATTTTTTCTTTAAAACCCGAATTTGGAATAGTAGCCAGAACGATATTGCGGTAACGCTGAAGGGAGTCTTGAAATTTAGCATCATCGTTCAATACCGCAGCGTAAAGTGCATCTGCGTAAGCTGAAAGCTCCTCAGTTCTTTGTTTTACCTCTGTGGTATCAAGCTGCCTGATTTGCGTCATGACTTCTTGCGCTAGCAGTTCATATCCTTCGCTTTTTTGAAACACTACTACACGAAGTCTTTGGACATACGTCAACAACCTTTCGTGCACTGACGTTACTGTGGACAAATGCTCTATTGCGTCGTTTGACATAGCCAATGCTTCTTCAAACTTATTTTGAATTAACAATGAATCGATGGCCGAGAAGTAGGCCCAAGTCTTTACCATGGTGTTGTTATCTTGCGTTTTACTTTCAATGATCTCTTTTGAGTGGAAAAATGCTCTGCTTGGAACGAAGAGTTCCAGATAAGCACCTCTCAGCCAATCATGTGCAATTACGTTTGATAACGCATTTTCTAAGCTTTTGTCTGATGAGTATCGAGGAAGGTGCGGTAACGCATATTCGATTTCATTAATTGCTTGTATTGGGTTCGCAAGGGTGAGTTCCATCGCTAACCATATGCTAGCTATAGCAGTGGCTCGTCGACTCCCAGTTTCTAGCGCTTCTCGCTGCAAACGGCGCAGTTCAGGAACAGAAAAATTTACCCTATGGTCAGAGCCTTTAAAATCATTTACCGCTCTAGCATAAATGTAATACGCCTTCGCAGCAGCGAAAAGCTCAGGCTTAATTGTCTTAAGCTCTTGCCAATGCTTATCTAATAGAGGCTCTTTAACGAAAAGTGGGATTCTCGGCGAGTCAGCATCATTCGCAGTATAAGTGGCCAACAAGTGTCTAAATATCACGCCTTCACTTTGCGTGTCATTCTGCAAACCGGCGCTCGTTAACATAGCAATGATATTCTCATTGCTCACCTCGCTAGGTGTATTCCAATGATAAATTGCCGTTGCAGCTATATGACTATAATTATCAAGTTTTTTTAGTCTAAGTGCGTTGGGAATATCTATACTTTGAGCAAAGACAGTGAAACAAGCTATTGTAGGAATCAAAAGGCAAATCATTAGCCTTGTAAAACGAAACCAAGCGCTCATTGTGATGGAGACCTCTTTACTGCGGGTAAGTGAATGAAGTGATTAACTGAAATTAAAACGGACGTTTTAACCTTTAAGTCGGAGTATAAGTTTTATTGAACAGGGTTTCATCTTAATTTTGGGCAAAAAAAATCGGCCCATAGGGGCCGACGAAGGGAAGTGCTAAAGATACGCACTTTTTTGGAACACTTTACAGTTACTTAACGTGTGTTAAGCAGAGAATTGAATCCTTTCTGACACCGCCTTTTTCATATCGCTTAAATCAGCATCTTTATCGCCAACAATCATTACATTGGCATGCTTCATTTTAATGCTCTCTCCATGGTACTGACCATCGGCAAACTCGCTTGGAACTGAGACATCTCCACGTTCAGGTACTACGAATACCGACATCTTGCCTTGTGGCGTATTCACAATCAGGTGAAGGCTTCTAACTGTGCTCAAATGGCAATAGTTTGCGACCTCTACACCGTCGAGCATTTCGCTAAAGCTGCCACCAAAGCTTGCTAGCTTTGCGTTAACCATGTTCAAATCAACAGGAAGCAACGAATGAGCGTGTTCCATTTCTGCGTACTGCATATGGGCAAGTGCTTGTCCGCCAATACTAAGCGGTTGGTGGTACCACATGGTAAGTCCGATACCTACAGTGAAAGCAACCGATGCAGCCATGGCTAAATACCAGCGACTTCTGCGTTTATAACGGGTGAATTCGTCTGCAGACTGCTGCCATATTAGCTTGCTTGCGAGATCCTCTGGTACATCGACTTTCAATGCTTGCTTTAATTGCTTATCTAACTGCTTTTGTTCATTCCAGAAACTGCGTTTACTTTCATCCGCTTTTGCCGCTTCTACAACATCACTGTCAGTCGTTTCTGGATCGGCGTAGATACGACGCCTAAATTCTAACTCATCCATTTACACGACCTCTCTGTTCATTTTGCTTCTCTAATGCCTCTTTTAGCTGATTCCTCGCTCTGAAAAGGCGAGTCATTACCGTGTTTTTGTTAAGCCCTAACTGGTTGGCGATCTCTTCGCCACTAAAACCAAAAATCAACTGGAGTATTAAGGGTTCACGATACTCCACACTCAATCCACCTAATAGTCGCTGAAGCTCTCTATCTTTCAAGTCCCCATCAGCATGCTGTGTGTCATCTTGAATATGGCAATCATCAATATCTACTGTGTCGAACTGTTTGCGTTCAAACCGACGGGCGTTTTCGCGGCGAAGAATGGTAATTAACCATGACTTTGCTGCTTTTTCATCATTTAGGGCGTCTAATGAGCGCCAAGCACGTAAAAAGGTTTCCTGAACAACATCTTCAGCAATGCTCTGGTCTTTGATAAGCCAAAATGCATAGCGGTAGATGTCGGCGTGAAATGCCTTTACTAATGCTTCATATCTTTGGTGTTTTGCTTTCATACCCGATAAGACCTGAGCATTATCAGATTTATTTCGCCCAAACATAAAAAAATCCAAAAACTTAATTTTTTCTCACTATGGCATAAAAAACGCGCCATTTCGTTAGCCGAAAGGCGCGTTTTCATTTTATTTCCAGTGATCAGAGCACCTAGTTCGAAAAGCTAGGCACGTTTTTGGGAAGTAATCCAAGCATTAATGTTTTCTTCTAAAATAGAAAGTGGGACTGGACCGTACTTCAATACCTCGTCATGGAAGCCTTTCCAATCAAACTTGTCACCAAGTTCAGCTTGGGCATGCTCTCTAAGTTCCATAATTTTCAGTTTACCAATCATATAGGCCGTAGCCTGACCTGGCATAGCAATGTAGCGCTCAATGGCTTTTTGCGCGTCGTATTCAGGGTTTGGCGTATTTTCAACAAGGTAATTTACGGCTTCTTCACGCGTCCATTTTTTCGCATGAATACCCGTATCAACCACAAGTCTGCAAGCGCGCCAAAGCTCCATGGCTAGACGACCGAAATCAGAATAAGGGTCTTCATAAAAGCCCATATCTTTTGCAAGTTCTTCGGTATATAGGCCCCAACCTTCTGTGTATGCGGTAAAGCTCAAGAATTTCTGGAATTGAGGTACACCTTCTAGCTCTTGTGCAATAGCGCGCTGCATGTGGTGACCTGGGATGCCTTCGTGATACGCCAGCGCCTCTAACTGATAAGTAGGCATTGCTTTCATGTCATAAAGGTTTGCATAATAAATACCTGGGCGGCTGCCATCTTGCGCTGGGCTTTGATAAAACGCCTTGCCCGCAGACTGTTCGCGGAATGCTTCAACCCGTTTAACAATCATGGGCGCCTCTGGAAGAATACCGAAGTATTCAGGGATAGCTTCTCGCATGTCGTCTATGGCTGTTTTCGCCATATCAAGGTATTGCTGTCTACCTTCATCGGTTGAAGGTAGATAGAATTGCTCGTCTTCACGCATGAAAACGAAAAACTCTTGAAGGCTGCCTTCAAATTTCACTTGTTTCATAATGTCGCGCATTGCATCGTGTATGCGCTCTACATTGTCTAAGCCAATTTGATGGACTTCTTCAGCGGTTAGGTCTGTAGTGGTAAACCAGTTTAGACGATTCTGATACCATTGATCACCATTGGGTAAGCGCCACACACCATCGCCTTCAGGCGTGATTTCCCTTTGATGAGCGAGTTCTTCGATAAACTTCTCGTATGACGGCATGACTGAAGTTACCAAAGCGGCTTTCGCTTCACCTAATAACGTCGTTTTTTCCGCCTCTGTGATATCCAGGCTATTTACTTTATTTTGAAAATCTTCCCAGATAGTTGAAGATGTTTCGCTAGAATCAAACGGTGCGCCGGTAATCACGTTTTTTGACGCATCAATCATTTGATCGTAGGCCCATGCAGGGGGGAATACGCCGGCTTTTTCGCGAACTTTCATTTGTTCGATAACTTGATCAAAGTACGTACGTACATTGTCTAGTCGTCCAATGTATGCCTTAGCGTCCTCTTTACTCTTTACGCTGTGAATGTTGATAAGGAAGCTAGGCACTTGTGTATGTGCGGCGCGGAACTGATGTACAATGTAACGGTGATGTCGAAATTCGTCGTTAGCTAAATCGCGCTCAATACCCAATTTATACAGGCGCAAGCTTAGCTGTTCCTGTTCACTTAACTGACTGGTGTCAAAACTATTAAGCTTTTCTAGTCGGTTTTTGGCGATAGCAATGCGAGCGTCAGCTTCTTCGTCACTGATGTCATCCCATTTGTCATAGTCCCATTTTTTACCCAAGTAACTTTGAAATAATGGCGAACGCTTAAGATCTTCTTCAAAAGTACGTTCGAAGAACGCATTAAGGCGCTCTGATTCAGACTGCCCGGCTGGCTGTTCTGTTTTAATAGGTTCTGGCGCTGTTTTAGCGGTTTCACTTGCAGGAGAGCAAGCCGTAAGCGTGGTAATGGCCAACGCAATTGGCGTTAGCTTTACTAGTGTTTTCTTCATTATATTCCCCGTCGCGTTTAATTGATTATTTTTATGAGCTAAAGCTTCAAAGATTAATAAGCCTTAAAGAGGACAATAAGGCTCAAAGGCTCGACTGTTTCTCAAACGCAAACATTTCTGTTACCAAGCCCTTGCCACTGAGATTTAGCTAGTTGCAAGGGCTTTCATTACGCAAATTCTAGTGTATTGGCAAATAAAATGCGTTTTATGAAGCAGGATATAAGGCAGATAGCGTGTTATTGTTCCCTTCACTTTTTTGCTTCCATTCGCTGCGGGCAAGCTTAGCTTCATGTGAAAGTTTATCTAAAGCTTTCATGACCTGTTTAGATTGGGTGTTAGCGTCAGCTTTACTGGCTGAAAAGCGCAGTGCATAGAGCTCATTAACACTAGCGTTGATTCTTTCAAACTGCGAAAGTTGCGCTTTACCCGAAGTTAACGCGTTTATCCACTGCTTAAGAGCAGGCGTAAGTAAACGTGTGTCCTTTGCCTTTATTACTGACATTAGGTTTTGAAACTGTGCTTTTTCATCCCACTGAGCATAAGAGTGGAGGCGCTGTGCAGAACCGGTTTTGTTAGTGATCCCAGGTCCCATAAACTGAGCCTGTTTAAGCTTTCTGTAGGTAACTAACCATCCTGTAAGCGCAATGATGAACAGCAAAAGTAATACACAAGTTACCATCCAATTAAGCTGGGTACTTTCGTCAGTACTGACGTCACCTGAAGCGCTGTCTAATGGTTTATTCTCATTGCTAGCACTAGCGTTAGGCTGTTTTGCAGTTGACGGTATATCATTTTGAATATCTTCATTGCTTGCACTACTGATTGAAGGAGTGTCTAAGCTATTCGGAGTATTGGCATTATTTGCGCCAGACGCTGGCGCTACCGTAATTGAACGGGCGGGAATAGTGGCATACTCTGTTTGCTGAGTAAGCGTATTAAACCAAGGAATAGTAATTTCAGGTAAGACAAAGTTACCAGGCTGCGTTGGAATGATCGCCAGCGACGTTTGGCGCTGTGAAATTAAGCTCTGGTCTTTTTCGACTGTCGTAGTATTAGATTGATCAGGGTACAGCTTAAAGTTTGGCGGATAAAACTCAGGAATATCAGGAAGCTGCTCTTCTACTACGCCCAATGCGGTTAGCGTAACAATACGGGTGACTGGTTCACCTGCTACAAAACTATCACCTTGTGGCCATTCTTCATCCACTCGCACCATTTCAGAAGGCAACCAAGGGTAATCTATCCCCTGAGGAATGGGCTTAATGTTCACCGTAATGTCGGGCCCAACCCGATTAATTTGCTGGGTGCGGTTGAAGAAGCCAAAACGTTGGTTAGTATTGGCAGCCATAACTTCGCCAGTGAAAATAGGGCCTCTTAGCGTAAATTCACCGGATGCTTGAGGCACAACAGCAAATTGACGCTCTATAATCTGATACCGTCTTCCATTTACTATATCTGTATACTGTTTATCTTCTCCTAGCTGGGTGATTTCCGCATTTTGCATTTCTGGCGCTTGTAGACTGCCGCGCTCAATATTGCTAGAAAGAAACAGCTTAACCGTGTAAAGCAGCTGTTGATTTAAATAGGCCTCTTTTACGTCGATGTCAGTGGTAACAAAATAGTCTCGGGCGACATTACTTTGTTCTTGAACCGGAATAACTTTGATCTGAATAGGTTGGGTAGATTTTCCCTCAATGGTTAATGAAGGAATGGTGAACGTGCCTTCCTTACGAGGAAATAACGTAGTGGTCCAAACGGTGGTGCGCTTGGTGTCGAAATTGACAATTGAGGTTTGGCTACTTACTGATGTTCTTCCGACCACAAAGTCTTTAAGCAGGGGAGAGCTGTCGAATGCATCTCTTTCCGCGCTGCCGTCTGCGGTAACCGTTAAGCGAATGGCTTCATCCAACATGACAGGGTTTCTATCAATGGTGGCTTCCAGCGAATTTACATCGGCATAAGCCGCCGTACTTAAGAGTAGGGTTAATAAAAAAACTATAAGTGTAGATTGTAATAAGGCTCTCATCTACCAATCACTCCGGTTTGAAGGCATACGTTGACGCTGACGTTTTTGTGCTTCTAATTGCATTTTTCGTTTTAGTAGGTATGCAGGGTCGTCTGGCACGCGGCGCATTAAACTCTCCATTCGCTGCAGCTCTTCTTTTTCTGCGTCGGTAAGCTCGGCCTCTTGACCTTGCATTGCCTGTGCTTCCTGCTCTGCTTGTTGTTCGTCTTTTTGTGCTTGCGCGCTGTCACCTTGATCAGACTCTTCTTGTTCTGCATTTTGCTGCTGAGAGTCTGATGACTCGTTCCGACTGTTCATCTCGGAATCATCAGGCTGTTGTGAGTTATCTCCGCCACTTTGCTGTTCATCGTTAGCTTGGCTTTGATCAGACTGTTGACCCTCATTATCGTCTTGCTGACCATTCTGCTCGTTTGAACCTTCCTGATTGTTCTGGTCCCCTGATTGCTGTTTGCTATTAGGGCTATCAGAGTTATCTTGGCCATTATCCTGCGAGTCACTCTGTTCACCATCATCGCCATTATCGTTCTGGTTTTGCTCCTGATTCTGCTGTTGCTGCTGTTTCAGCAAATCCTCGACAATCTTTTTGTTGGTTCTTGCATCGTCGAAATCGGGGGCTTCGCTTAACGCCTGATCATATTTCTTAATAGCGTCTTCAAGCTTACCGAGTTTTGCCAGTGCATTGCCTTGATTGTAAAGACTCTCGGGACCAGGAATGCTTTTGAAGGCATTTAATGCACCTTCGTAGTCACCTGATTTATAAAGTGATGATGCTTTCCAGGTGTCGTCATTAAACTGATTAACGGCGTCTTTGTACTTGCCTCTTTGATAGCTGTTTAATGCTTCTTGGTTGTCATTCATAAATGGCGTTTGCCACCATGAGAGTGAATCAGGTTTGTTTGCCATCTCTAGAGTATCTTCTGGTGCGCCTATGCCTTGTGACGTGCTTATGCCTTGTGACGTGCCAGCAATTTCTGAGGCTTGGGCACGTTGCAGAGCATGGGCGTTTTTAATCATAGAGGGGCTAAGTAAACCCACCAACACGATGAAAACTAACCCGCGTTTGAATGCGAAGGCGGCAAACGGTAGAAGTATAAGCAGCAAGTAAGGGCCAACTTCTTTCCACTGGTCTCCTTGTAAATTACTTTCTTCTTCGTTCTCTTCGCTGTCGCTTTTATCTAGCAGAGATACCGAGGCGAGGGCATCAATGTCGGTGTCGTTTGATGTAAAGGATTCAAAGCGTCCGCCGCTCGTTCTAACCACGCCTTTCACTGCGCCTTCGTTTAACTTGGGTATAACGATGCTGCCGGTGAAGTCTTTTAATAGCTCGCCGCTTTGCTGGCGGATAGGCGCGCCTTCAGATGTCCCAACGGTAAGTGCATTTACTGTAAAAGGAATAGAAGCCACATACTCCTGAAGCTCTTGTTGTTGTTCTAACTCTATTCCGTCAGTAATCCAGTAGATCATGCCTGAGTTATATCCGGCATTCGTGAGAAGCTCTGACGCACTCTCTATACCTAGGAGAGGGTCGCTGCCCGGCACGGGCATAATTTCCGGTGACAGGCTAGGGATTAGGGTTGTGATATTTCCTGCGTCTTCGGTTAAGGGGCTAATGACAAACGCATCGCCAGCGTAAGCAACCAAGCCCATTTCTCCTTCACCAATAGCGTTGACTAGGTCTATCGCTTTATATTTAGCGCGAGTTAGCCTGTCTGGCGTCATATCGGTAGCGCGCATTGAAAGCGACATATCTATGACTATAACGTGTCCCATTTTCAACTGGTAAACCGGCTGCGGCAGGCGCTCCCACGTTGGGCCAGCGAGTGCTATCACACTTATAATCCACACAAAAGCAAGCATCCACATTGGAGGTTTTGCGCCCATTTCGTTTTTTCCAATCACCATGTATTGATATAGGTGAGAAGGGATCACAGATTGCCAGCCAGATTGCTTAGCCGTGGTTTTTCTAATTAAAAGCACAAGCAGCATCAGGGGAACGAGCGCGATAAACCATTCGGGGCGTAAAAAATGAAATTGGTTTAAGAAGTCGAATTCCATTACTTCGTCTCCCTATTTATTTGAGCTGCTTGTATTGAATCAGCTGAGTTCGGGGGTTGCTGGGACGAGTTAATTCGTCTTTGTGCGAACCAACGAAATGTTGATAAAAGAACCGTCAAGAATGCCCATAGTGCTGACAGTAATATTGCCGCACCAAGGGGATAGTAAAACAGTGCGCTCAATGGACGCATCTTACGCGTTTCACCTTCAATAGGCTCAAGCGCGTCAAGTTGTTGATAAATAGCTTGAAGTTCCTGGGCATTTCGAGCCCTAAAATATTGGCCGCCAGTGCTAGTCGCAATGTCGGTTAACATGCCTTCATCAAGTTCTTGCGACGGGTTTATTTGTCGGCTGCCGAAAAAGCTCTGGATCAGCATTTTATCTGCGCCCACACCAATAGTGTAAACCTTCACACCCTTACTAATCGCCAACTCTTTCGCCTGCTCAGGTGTAATATTCCCTGCAGTATTTTGCCCATCGGTAAGAAGAATTAATACGTTATTAGACTCTTCCCGTTCGTCAAAGCGCTTCACCGCTAAACCTATCGCATCGCCAATAGCCGTCTGTTCGCCAACCAACCCAATGACAGCTTCACTCAGAAGTGTAGAAACGGTATCTCTGTCATAGGTAAGCGGCGCTTGAACGTACGCGGTATCGGCAAATAAGATAAGGCCAATTCTGTCGCCAACGCGACGCTGAATAAAGTCATAAACCACCGACTTAGTCATGGTTAAACGGTTAACTTGTCGGCCATTTAGCTGCATATCATCTATCTTCATACTGCCCGATAAGTCTACTGCTAACATCATTTCTCGACCTTCGTTTGGTATGCTAACAGGCTCTCCTAACCATTGAGGGCGCGCGGCAGCCGTTACTAGCAGCAGCCATATTAAGCTACTTACCACTAGCGGTATTCTGGTTTGTTTCAACTGGGTTTGCTCTGACACATCGCCAGGTCGCAAACTAGGAACCCGCAATGCAGCCATGGGCATGTCTTGTGCTTTTTTAGAAAGCAGGCGTACGATAATAGGCAAGGGGAGTACGAAAAAGACCCACCACCAAGCAAAATTAAGCATGATGCGGCTCCTTGGTTTGCTTATCATGAGCGCTACCATCGTTTAGACCGCCATCATTCACATCGCCGTAAGCCCCCTTGTTTTTTGGCAGTTTGGCTTTTAAAAGCCAGTTTTTTACTGCCCCTTTGCAGGTTTCAAAATCACTAGGGTTGGGGGTGGCTTGATAAACATTATTTACTAGCAAACCTAAATCACTTTCAAGTTTACTATCACTACTTTTCAATGCAGAGGTTAAGAACGCTTGCCACTGTTTACCGTATAACCCGGCTACTTGCTGAGTTGGGTAATAGCTCATAGCCGTGCGTTTTAGAATTGAGTTTAACGCCACGGGCCAATTGCTTTGTTGTGCTGAAATCGATTCAAGTAAGGCTAAAGCTTGCTTGCGCGCCTTGTTGTGACGTATGTGAGCAGTGATAGTTTTATATAGGCAAAATAGGGCAAGTAAAAACACTGCGATAGCGACCCACCAACCCCAATCTAATGGCCAAATGTTGACCTCTGTAGGTACGTGTATATCGCGCAGTTGAGCTAGTGGGTCTTGCTGCTGAGGGGGCACTGGCATTTGATTTGCCGGCGGCATCGATTGAGCAGCTGATTTTGTGTAACTAGATAGAAAGTTTGATAAAAAATGGGTTGAAAAAATACTGCTTTGCATTAATTAAGCTCCAACCTTTGTTCTTGTTGCATACTTTGAAGCTGTTCGTCTAAAGGAAGGCCCGCTGAAACACTGAATCGAGCGATATTGTTTTTGCGCAAGGCGCTATAAATTGCGCTGTTGTGTTCACTGCGCCATTTTTGATATTGCTGTTGCTCGGTATTGTCGCCTAACACCCAGCGTTGTTGGTTTCGGCCATCAGAAACGCTGACGGTTTGTAATGAACTGGTTTGTGGTAAGGCGTGTTCTATTGGATCGTTAATTACGATAGCCCTTACTTCACAGTGTCGTGTTAAGTGACTTAAGTGTTGAATAGCTTGGGTACTTAAATGCTGAAAGTCTGATACCAGATAAACCAAGCTCCCAGGTCTTGCTAAACGTCTTGCCCTAGCGCACGCATCGGCAAAAGCTTGTTCGTCTTTGTCTTTGTCCGGCTCAGATTGCGCGCTCTGTTCGTGCAATGCCATAAGTTCATGACACACGTGCAACACGGCTTTTTTGCGTGTTA
Organism: Alteromonas sp. G4i35; assembly: GCF_054960375.1. Taxonomy (NCBI): domain Bacteria; kingdom Pseudomonadati; phylum Pseudomonadota; class Gammaproteobacteria; order Alteromonadales; family Alteromonadaceae; genus Alteromonas; species Alteromonas sp. G4i35. Next base: position 20,267 of record NZ_JBHNZD010000024.1, read on the forward strand.
GTGGTTTAATTTCTTTGTGCTGTTGCTGATTAAATACTAGCGCGCCAACTTTATCGCCGCGAGCGGCAGCTGACCAGCTAATTAATGAAGATACATGAGCGGCTTGCACCGCTTTAGTAAGCAGTTGCGTGCCAAATGCCATTGACGGTAGGTAGTCACAGAATAGAAAAACCGGGCGCTCTCGCTCTTCCCGATACACTTTAGTGTGAGTTTTACCCGTGCGCGCAGTAACGCGCCAATCAATAGCGCGAATATCATCACCAGGCTGATAATGACGGGCCTCATCAAACTCCATGCCTCGGCCTTTGTGCTTGGTGAGATAACTCCCTGCAAGTTTAGCTTGTGGCATACGTTTAGGCGCTAAGCTAAAAAGCTTAGCCAACTGTTGATAGCGAAGTAGCTCCGCGGTAGACAGTGACACCCCGTTACTTTGCAGCTTGTCTAGCTGCGCTTGTACATTCACCATAACTTAAGGAACTGCGACAGTTGCAACAATCTTATCAAGTACGTCGTTAATCGTTACGCCTTCAGCCTCGGCTTGATATGACAGAATAATGCGGTGGCGAAGCACGTTGTGAACCACAGCTTGAATATCATCAGGACCAACAAAGTCTCTGCCGCTAAGCCATGCGTGAGCGCGTGCACAGCGATCTAAGCTTATGGTTGCTCGGGGGCTTGTTCCCATCGCTATCCACTGGCCTAATTCCGCGTCAAAATTTGCAGGCTGACGTGTGGCCATAATCAATTGAACTAAATACTGTTCTAACTCAGGCGCCATATACAAAGACAACGCTTCTTTACGCGACGTAAAAATATCGTCTTGAGTTAGCGTTGGTGGCGTAACAGGCGGTTCTGAGAGGGCTTCACCTCGCGTTAAACGCAATATCTCTAATTCTGTCTCGGCGCCAGGATAATCGATGTCCACGTGCATTAAGAATCGGTCTAGCTGTGCTTCAGGTAGTGGATAAGTTCCTTCCTGTTCTAGCGGGTTTTGCGTTGCCATTACTAAAAATAGCGGAGGAAGAGGGTAGGTTTTACTGCCTACCGTAATTTGACGTTCCGCCATGGCCTCAAGCAGGGCCGACTGCACTTTTGCGGGGGCACGGTTGATTTCGTCGGCTAGCACTAAGTTATGAAAAAGCGGCCCTTTTTGAAAAACAAACTCGCCAGTCTCGGGGCGGTATATGTCTGTCCCAGTTAAGTCGGCAGGCAAAAGATCAGGGGTAAATTGTACGCGATGAAAGTCGCCGTCAATACCGTTAGCAAGTGCATTGATTGCGCGTGTTTTTGCAAGCCCTGGAGGGCCTTCTACCAGAAGGTGGCCGTCGGCCAAAAGAGCGATAAGAAGGCTTTTGGTTAACGCATGCTGACCAATAATCTGCTGGTCTAAATAAGCGTGTAACTGTTGAAATTGCGCTGCTGCCATAATGCAAAATTTCCGTTTGAGTTCTCGTTATCAGGAAGTGTCATCGGAACGATAGATTTATAAATCTCTTATAAAGTGATCGCTTAGCTAAAAAGTAAATTACATATTAATTAGATAGCTTTAGCCCGTCACAATGACACAAAACAGACTTTCATTTCCATATAAGGTTCATTCTATCTTTCTTCAAGTCGTCAAACAGTAATAAAAATGCGATATGTGGTGGAGGGCGAAACTTGCTTTCTTTAATCTCAAGCGAATTTAGCTAGCAAGTTTATTGACTAACTGCACGAACGGCGCAAATTTTAGTTTCATTTATATTGTCCTTAATCCTGCATTATTTGCTATTTTGTTCATTGTTTGTAAAAATCGGGTTTATTACAGGTCAGACCACTTCATTAGTAGTGAGCTAAAGGTGAAGCTGGTCATAAATTTAGGTGCATTATGGCAACAAAACAATCAGTTACTACCCGAGAGGGTGATCGCATCGCCATTGTCGCGGGGTTGCGTACTCCGTTTGCGAAAATGGCTACATATTTCCACGGTGTTCCGGCTGTTGATCTAGGTAAAATGGTCGTAAACGAACTTCTCGTTCGCCATGGTGTTCAAAAAGAATGGGTTGACCAGGTTGTCTACGGTCAAGTAGTACAAATGCCTGAAGCGCCAAACATTGCGCGCGAAATCGTGCTTGGCACGGGCATGAATATTCATACCGACGCGTACAGCGTATCTCGTGCATGTGCGACGAGCTTCCAGTCAACGGTAAACATCGCAGAAAGCATGATGGCTGGTACGGTACAGGTAGGCATTGCTGGTGGTGCTGATTCAACGTCGGTATCACCTATTGGGGTTTCTAAGAATCTTGCGCGTGCGCTGGTTGATTTACAGAAAACTAAGACCCTTGGTCAAAAGCTAAACATCTTCAAGCGTTTAAGCTTAAAAGACCTAGCGCCTGTTCCTCCTGCGGTAGCAGAGTACTCAACAGGTCTGTCGATGGGACAAACGGCTGAGCAAATGGCGAAAACGCATCAAATTTCTCGTGAAGAACAAGACAAGCTCGCACATCGCTCGCACAGCCTAGCCGCTGAAAGCTGGGAAGCAGGCAAGCTGTCTAGCGAAGTGATGACCGCTTACGCAGAACCGTATAAAGGTGCGCTTGAGCGCGATAACAACGTACGTTTCGATTCCAAGCTTGAAGGCTATGCGAAACTGCGCCCAGTTTTCGATAAAAAGTATGGCTCGGTAACCGCTGCAAACGCTACACCGCTTACCGATGGCGCTTCTGCAGTGCTTATGATGACAGAAAGCCGAGCGAAAAAACTAGGTTATACGCCGCTGGGTTACATTAAGAGCTACGCGTTTTCGGCAATCGACGTTTGGGAAGACATGCTAATGGGGCCGTCGTACGCGACACCTATTGCGCTAGACCGCGCAGGCATGACGCTAAATGACTTAACGCTAATTGAAATGCACGAAGCGTTCGCAGCCCAAACCCTAGCGAACGTTAAAATGTTCGCAAGTGACAAGTTCGCTAAAGAGAAACTAGGCCGCGACAAAGCGACGGGCGAAATTGACATGGACAAGTTCAACGTAATGGGTAGTTCAATTGCCTACGGTCACCCGTTTGCCGCAACCGGCACACGTATGATCACGCAAATGCTTAACGAACTAAATCGCCGTGGCGGTGGTACAGGTCTTCTTACTGCATGTGCTGCGGGTGGTCTTGGTGCCGCAATGATTGTGGAGACAGAATAATATGAGTCAGGAACAAGAAATGACAAATGAAGTTCAGCCAACATCAGGCGCATTTACGTTAACTAAGCAAGATAATGGCGTTGCTATTCTTAGCATGGACGTACCTGGCGAGAGCATGAATACGCTTAAAGCTGAGTTTGGCGATGAGATATCTGCCATGCTTGATGATATTGAACGCGACAGCAGCATCAAAGGTGTGGTGTTAACAAGCGGCAAGCCAAGCTCATTCGTAGCAGGTGCCGATATCACCATGCTAGCAGCGTGTAAAACTGCGGAAGATGCCACAACGATTGCCGCTGGCGGCCAAGCCATTTTCGATAGAATTGAGAACATGAAGGCTACCTTTGTTGCGGCTATTCACGGCCCAGCGTTAGGCGGTGGTTTAGAACTAGCATTAGCGTGTCACTACCGTGTATGTACCGATTCACCTAGCACTCAGGTAGGTCTACCGGAAGTGCAGCTAGGCTTGTTGCCAGGCAGTGGTGGTACTCAGCGCCTTCCTCGCCTAATTGGCATTCAGCAAGCGATGAAAATGATGCTTACTGGGTCTCCAGCACGCGCTAAGCAAGCTAAAAAGTACGGTATTGTAGATGATGTGGTACCTCACAGTGTTTTGCTAAAGGTAGCTGAACAGTTTGCGCTTAAACGCAAACCAGAAAGAGAAGCGCCGCAAAAGAGTGTGATGGACAAAGTGTTAGAGAAAACCGGCCCGGGCCGTAACATGATGTTCAAAAAAGCGCGCGAAGCGACATTTGCCAAAACCAAAGGTAATTATCCAGCGCCAGGTTACATTATTGATGTAATTGAAACAGGCATGAACGAAGGGATGAAAGCGGGGCTTAAAGCCGAAGCTGAAGCCTTTGGTAAGCTTGTTATGACGCCGGAATCTTTCCAGTTACGTCAGATTTTCTTCGCTACGACAGAAATGAAGAAAGAAAACGGCGTTGAAGGTGTTAAACCTGAAAAAATGAAGAAAGTCGGTGTGCTTGGCGGTGGTTTAATGGGTGGTGGTATCGCCTATGTAACGTCGACCAAAGCCGGTGTACCTGTCCGTATTAAAGACGTGCGTGCTGAAGGCATAGCCAATGCAATGAAATATAGCTATGACATCTTAAACAAAAAGGTGAAGAAGCGTTTCATGCGCAATAGTGAAATGCAGAAACAGTTGGCGCTTCTTACCGGTACGCTAGATTATAGTGGCTACCAAGATGCTGATATCGTGGTTGAGGCGGTTTTTGAAGATTTAGATCTTAAGCAAAAAATGGTGGCGGATATTGAAGAGAACTGCAAAGAAAGCACGATCTTCGCGTCTAATACGTCGTCTATTCCAATTACACAAATTGCAGCTAAAGCAGCACGACCTGAAAACGTGATTGGTCTACATTACTTCTCGCCAGTAGACAAAATGCCGTTGGCCGAAGTTATTGCTCACGATAAAACGTCTGACCAAGTCATTTCATCGACGGTAGAGTTTGCTAAAAAGCAAGGCAAAACGCCGGTAGTTGTTAAAGACGGTGCGGGTTTCTACGTAAACCGTATTTTAGCGCCGTACATGAATGAAGCGGCAAACCTCATTCTTGACGGTGAGCCTATTGAGCACATCGATAAGTCATTGGTTAAGTTTGGCTTCCCTGTAGGCCCTGTGAAACTACTTGATGAAGTGGGCATTGATGTTGGTACTAAGATTATCCCATTCCTTGTAGAGGCGTTCGGCGAGCGCTTCACTGCGCCAAGTGCTTTCGATAAAGTACTTGCAGACGGCAGAAAGGGTAAGAAAAACCAAAAAGGGTTTTATTCTTATGAAGGCAAAAAACCAGGTAAAGAAGTGGACGAGTCAATCTACGAACTACTGGGTCTTTCACCTTCTGCTAAGTTAAGCGAAAAAGAAGTAGCGGAACGCTGCGTATTAATGATGCTTAACGAGGCGGCACGCTGTTTGGATGAGGGCGTTATCCGCAGTGCCCGTGACGGCGATATCGGTGCTATCTTTGGTATTGGTTTCCCTCCATTCTTAGGTGGCCCATTCCGCTATATGGATACACTGGGAATTAAACACGTTGTTGCTCGTTTAAACCATTATGCTACTGCTGTAGGTGATAAATTTGCACCTGCTGAAGTGTTAGTAAAAATGGCAGAAAACGATCAAAAGTTTTACAGCTAAGTTTATAAAATGTTAAAAGCCGGGCATTGCCCGGTTTTTTTATGTCTAATGGGTATTTTTGCTGGTTTATTGTTCTATTTTGGGTAGAATTCCTGCGGTTAAAAAATGAACGTGTCAAATTGTTGGCGTCAATTATCAGTAAGTTAAATTGAATAATTGATGGGGACAAGTAACCCCACGTAACTAGGTCAAACAGGCGGAGGCAGTGTGATTTCACTCGTAGTATTAAGCGTTATCTTTTCTCTATATTTTTATGTAGAAGCGTTTAAATGGGGGATGAGCGCGAAAAAGTGGGCGATAGCGGGTTTTGTGTTAGGTCCAACCTTACTGCCCATGTTCTCAATCTCTCGCCATATACATTGGCGCAACGCAGTAGGGTTTAACAACCTTTATATTTCTGCGTAGTCTTTCCTAGCGGTCTGCTGAAATAAGTAAGTGGGGCGTAAAATACAGGTATAAAAAAAGAGAGCGTTGCTCTCTTTTTTTGGAAATTCTAAGGTATCTCTTAAAGACCAATACCGTAACCGCCACCACCCGTCTTAGGGCGAACTGTTTGTGGTTGAGTTACTGTCTCTTTTTGCGACTCAGGAGCTTGTTTAGCGCCTTCTTGCTTGTCGGCAGCAACTGGGGTAGCGGTAGAAAGTACTAGTGCAACTGCGTACTCTTTTAACATGTTAATTTCCTCTGATTATTTTGAACGAACAAACAAAACCGATTTTTTATATTTGTCATCGGTATCTAATACTTAGCTAAATGTGTGCCAAAAATAATATTTTTTAAAATATCCAATATAATCAGGTGGTTAGCTTTTCGTTTTAATGCGGAGAATTGTCGATGTTCACAAGCGCCATTTTAATGGCACTAAAGTCTAATAAAATAAGGTTGAATAGGCATGACTTTGCCTAAAGCTGCAATGAGTGGCATTAGGCAGGGGAAAGTACGCGCCCTATACGCGAGTAAAAGGTAAGGGCTATTAAAAGTTAGAGTGGCCAAGCAGCGTATGAAGCTTTTGATTCTCGGTGAGAAGCTTCTCGAAGCGCTCTGCATTTAATGGTCGGCTGTACAAGAAGCCTTGCAACATTTCGCAATCGTAGCGACGTAAAATATCTAGCTGAGCTTCTTCTTCAACGCCTTCCGCTACCACTTTTAAGCCTAGATTGTGGGCGATATTTATAATGGCAGCCGCCATATGACGATCTACATTACTTTTTGCAATATCGTCAATAAATGCTTTGTCAATTTTTAGCGTGTTTAGCGGGAAACGCTTTAAGTAGGCTAGGGACGAGTAACCTGTACCGAAATCGTCTAGCGCTAGGTGAATACCTCTTTCGCGAAGGCGAGTCATCATTTGAAGGCCGTTTTCAGGACTTTCCATTAGCGTACCTTCAGTTATTTCGCACTCTAAATGTAGTGGTGACAAACCGATATCGCTTAAAATCTTGTTTATTCTGTCGTCTAAGTCGGGTAATTCGAACTGCTTCGCAGATATATTCACAGCTACACGACCACTAAACAAACCTTGGTTTACCCAGCGTTTGGTATCTGCACAAGCCTTTCTTAGCACTTGTTCACCAATTTCTATAATCTGGCCTGTTTGCTCTGCCAGAGGGATAAATTGCCCAGGGCTTACTATGCCTTTTTGTGGGTGCTCAAAGCGCACCAAAGCTTCCATGCTAACTAGCTTACCTGAGGCTATATCTACTTTAGGCTGGTAGTAAACCGTAAACAAGTCATCTTTAATACCTTGTCTTATAAGGTTTTCGATTTGCAGTTGCCTAACGGCGTTTTGATTCATCTCTCCGCTAAAGAACTGGTAGCTGTTACCGCCATTGTTTTTAGCGAAATACATGGCTGTGTCGGCGTTTTTCAGCATTTCTTGGGGAGAAGTGCCGTCGTCAGGGAAGAACGCGATACCAATACTGGCACCCAATACAAACTCTTGCTTATTAATGATAAAGGGGCGAGATAAAGTGTCTAATAGGTTCTGTGCGTAATGCGTTACCGTGTGGATATCGGCATTGTCTTCCATTAACACGCTAAATTCATCACCACCTAAACGATAGCAAGTCGCACTCTTACCCGTAATTCTCTGTAAGCGCTTTGCTATTTGTTTAATTAATATATCGCCCGTTTGGTGACCTAAAGAATCGTTTATTTTCTTAAAGTTATCCATATCCAAACAGAGTAGGGTATGTTGTGCCCCTTTCCGCACCAAGTTCTGGTGGCTAGCTTGGAAGAACGAACGATTCGGAAGCTCCGTGAGCGGGTCGGTATTAGCTAGTTTCAATAGCTCTTTCTCAGTACTTTTTCTTGACGTGATATCACTAAATACGCCTACAAAATGGCTTATTTTTCCGTCATCGTCATGGACGGCGTCTATGTTTAATTCCATTTCATAGCGCTCGCCGTTCACTCGCACACTTTCTACTTCACCTGACCAGTTACCTTTCGCTTTTAGCGTTTTCTTAATTTCTTCGGTAAACGCGTCTGGATATAGATGGAAGTGCATATAGCTTGCTAACGCTTGATCGCGGGTCTCGCCGGTGTAACCGCAATATGCATTGTTTACACTTATGAATTTAAATTGGGTATTAGTTATGAATACACCTTCAGAAATATTCTCAATTGAACGCTTAAATAGATTCAGCTGCTCTTCAGCTTCTTTTAAGTGATGAATATTCTTAAGCGTACCAGTCATTCGTACCGGCTGAGCATTGTGGTCTCTTTCAACCACTTTTCCGCGGTCAAGTATCCAAATCCACTGATTCTTAAATGTCTTTGCGCGGTATGCGAGCTCGTAGAAGTCGCTATTACCTTCAAGATGGTCTCTTAGGGCAGTTTTAACACGGTTTACGTCGTTAGGATGAATGTTTGCATCGTAAGCGCCTGTGGTGCGTATATCATCTTGAGGGAAGTCGAGTGTGCCCCATGTATTTGCACGGTAAACTTGGCCTCTGTATACGTCCCAGTCCCACAGCTCATCTCCAGAACTCCATAGCGTCAGTTTAAGGCGTTCTTCCGACTCTTTAATGGCAAGCTGGTTTGCCTTCCTTATCTGATATTGGCGAACGATAAATGCAAAAATAGCGAATGCGACAATACAGTAAAAAACAATAGCAACAGTATGAAGCCAAGGTGGTCTTGCGATTTGAACTGAAAGATTTCTGCTGTCAGACCACAACCTTCCAGGCGCTTTTGCTTGTACCTCGAAAACGTAGTTTCCAAAGCTTATATTATTAAATTGAGCAACTCTGTCGTCTCCATTATCAATCCAGTTGTCGTCAAAACCAAGCAACCGATATCGGTAAACCACGTGCTGCGGATAAACAGCGTTGAGTAAATTGAAAGATATGCTGAATCTAGACTCATTGTAATCTAGCGCAATCGACTTTTTAGTTCCTATATTTTGTGCCGATGAGAAATAACTTATTTCGCCACTGCTTTCCCTCTGAATTACATTTGACCTATTGTTAGATACCCCAAAAACTTTTAATTCAGAAAGCTCTGGGATAAGTGTTTTCGTCAAATCATCTTTTGAGCTAGTTTTCTTACTCGTTATTATGTTGTAACCAGTCATCCCACCAAAATAGATAGTTTTTTCTGAGGATGCGAAAGCTGAGCTCTCGCCTAAAGAATTGTAGTTAAGCTCTGAATTTGGAACCGAACTTACTTCTTCAAGTTCGGGAAGTTTGATTTGGTGAACTCCCGTAGTATCTGCATACCAAATACTGTTATCGATACCTACGGATGATATTATTAGCCCAGAGTTTTCTGTACGAACTTGCCTTTTGACAAATTCAAGAGAATGCTTGTCGACCTGCAAAATTCCTTTCGAGCGAGTAGTTAACCAGTATGAGTCTGGTGTTTCGTAAACGCCGTAAACGAGTGAATCGAAACCATTGCTCTGATCTAAATTTTTGATCAACTCCCTGTTCTTCAGCGAGTATATACTTACACCTGACTCGCTTCTCAGCCAAAGTCGATTATCATTATCTTTATAGATCGGAACTAAACGGGATGAGTCTATCTCTATTTTTATTGGCTCAACAGATGCTTTAGACGAATCATAACCAAGAGATAGTTTTACCGGTCCCTGTGTATCCTCCCAGATCCAAACTTCGTCCCCTTTGGTATAGAGAAAATCGATAAATAACCCTTCGAACACATGATCTATTAATTGAAGCTTTCCTTCCACCTGCCTCAAAACATAGATGCCATTAGAGGATGCAACCCAGAATGTGCCTTTGGTATCTATTTCAACATCCCAGTAAGTTATTGAGTTCGCAAAATCAGAGAAGGTTTCTGAGAACTTTACTTCTCCGCTAGAGCTATTAATAACGCCAAGTCCTCTTTGTTGAGAAACAACATATATGTCGTTGGCGGAGTCTTCTGCAAAGCCCCATATTGAGGAGTAGTCATCCTCGGATAAGCTCGAAGAATTAAAAACAGATTTATACCTAGTTGTAGCGTAGTCTGGGTGATACCTAAATGCACCGCTCTTTATTGTCGTAACCCAGATACCACCGACTCTATCTGTTACTAGGTTCATGATTGTTGCTGTAGGCAAGCCTGTCAGCTCTTGATTGTCGTGATCAAGGTAGATGACCCTCGGCTGGAAGCTGCCATTTATCTCTGACGTTGCTGCATCACTAAATATGAATAGGCCTGCTTGAGTGCCAATCCAGATGTCGTCATCTTTCTCATAGATTGTTAGGGTATTAAGCGCTTCATCAGACTTAGAAGTGAATGCGTCTTTCAAATGTTGAAGTATTTTACCCGAAGCAGCTATGACATAGATGCCCTCATTGGTTGCAAGCCAATAGTTACCGTTTATTACTTTGATGTCGTGAAGAGAACGAACATCCAAGTTGATTCCCCATGGATTTACTTTTGTTGCGGAATAAAGTGACTCGTTAGCCTTGTCTATAAGCGAAAGCCCAAACTCATTTGAACCTAACCAGGTGCGGTTCGCTTCATCATAAATGACCTTTATAAAACTCTGGTCTTTGTGTATCTGTTTTACAACCTCAATTTGATGACTCTCTTTCGATAACTTGTAAAGAAACTTCAGATCAGCAAATAGAATGTCACCATCGTACGATTCTCCGATGCCAGTAATAAAATCAACTTTAATTACACTATTTTCTCTATTGAAAACTTTGAAGTTGTCACTTTCAGGTTGATACTTGGCAAGACCTGCTTGTGTTCCCACCCATAACTCGCCATGAGAATCTAAGAATAGATTTTGAGTATAGCCGGACGGAAGTGAATTGTGGTCAACATCTGAAGGGTGGTATTGCTTCACCTCATAACCAGAATAGCGATTTAAACCATTGGAGGTCGCGATCCAAATATATCCTTTATTGTCTTCAACGATATCCAATACCGCAGTGTCAGAGAGTCCTTGCTGTTTATTTAGCTCATTGAAATGAAGATCAGAAACCTCTATCGCCTTTGCAGAAGAAAAAAGAATTCCTGACAAAGCCAACAAAAGAAGAGAAATTGAATAAATTAGGGTTGAGCGCACCTACACACCTTTGGCATACGCCATTTATTATTTTTTTATTTCACTGGCGGCATCCCTAACAGCCAGAATAATAAATATGCCGAATTAACTAAGCCTCTACAAGGACTTTTTAGTAATAACAAGAATGATGGTTTACTTATTAACCAACCTTGTCTGCGAATACCACTGGGTATCGGCAGATTGATTAAAATCTTAACGACCGTGGCACGTGCCTACATGCAGCGTTAGTAGTAAGGAATTTCTTTTTTGAATTCAGAAATACTGTTAATCGTTCGTTTTTCTTGCGTGGGAATACTCTCAAATTTTCCACGAGAGAACAGCACCAATTCCCCGCAGCGCTCTCGTTTAGCGAGTTGATGCGCGAAGTCTTGAATCTCTTCGAAACTCAAGCCTTTGATCCTTTCAGCAAGCTTTGCATTTCTATTAAACTCTAAATCTTGCGTACCCAAACTTACCCATAAACGCTGTGACTTCATCGAAAGAGTAAGGTCTCTCTCTTCTAACTGCTTAATAAGGTTTTGTTGGATAGTCGGCCAATAAAAACGATAGAACTCTATTTCATTGAGTTGCTGGAATAAAAAGGCGGTCATTGCATCTAGCAACTGCTTTGGACTGCATTGCGGGCTTTGTATATAGAATGCCATTCCGGGGTGTTGATTATGTGGCACATAGCCTGTACCGACTATGTATCCCAATTGCTGTTCTGTTCTTAACGAATTGAAGAACGGTGCTGCCAGCATCTGTTCAAGAACCATGCATAATGCGGTGTCGGTGAGGCTAGGAGAAGGTGCTTGTAAATAAAGTACGACCGCTGAGTCATCGTGATTACACAACACTTCATGATAAAGAGTTCCGCCTACAGGCAGCTTAGATACAGCACGAGAAAGGGGAGCTCCCCCTGCATTTTTGCAATGGCTATGAAGCGACGTCGAAAATGCCTTTGCTTCTTCGCTTGCCCAGTTGCCATGCATAAATGCCTCTACAAAATAATGCTCAAAGGCTGCACTGCGACAGCTTAGCATCTCGTTATAAGAGATGTTTTCTATCACGTCTAACAATTCAACTGGCGCTTGCGTGTTGCGTTGAATAAGAACACTTAAGCGAGAGAATAAACGGTTAGTCGGCTTATTTAACAGTGAATTATGAAGGCTTTGAATTTGAAGTGCTTTGTGATGTTCAAAGGCTCTTTCGTCAGGAATAAAACCGAGAACGGCGTCAAGAAGTTGACTTGCTAACAATGTCTGCTGATTCGTAAAACCACGGGTGTGTAGGGTAAACCCAGCTTGATGCCCATAAATCCGATAGTGAAGTCCTGCTATTTCAGCTCGGTAGTATTTAGCTTGGAGATGATCGTTAAGTGCGCCGAGCCAAATTCGCTTGGCCGCAACAGAGGTCAAAGAGTCTGAAAACTGAGCTGCGTCGAAAGAGATATAAATATCGCCTTTGGGGCTATGGAATTGTTGGTCCTGAGCGAACCAAAATCGATAGCCACCATTATCTACCAACCTATTTGGAACATTAAACCCCGTTTCAGGGAGGATAAGCGTGTATTCGCTCGCCAAATAAGGGTTGGGTGGGGGAAGACACAATTCTGGAATTTTCTTTGCGCTTTCAAGTGAATGTATTAGCGCATCGTCGATGACTTCAACGCTATATTCAGCCTCATAAAATGCGCAAATCTGAGTGGTTTTAACATCTTTTGATATGACCTTTAAACGAAGGTTCTTGGGCGTGAAAAAAGATAGTGCATGCTCAATTATGCTTCTGTCATAACTACCAATAGTAGAGCGAAGTCTATTTAATTCGTCAGGTTCGAATATAAATTGATGCTGTGCATACTCAGTTATGATCCCAAGCGGCTTCACATTTTCTTCGTACTCTAAGGCCAGCGCATTTAGCTGCGACTTTTCGTGAAAGCGCCATTCTTCAGTCGATGCTTCTCTAATTAATTCGATGTAGCTAAATAGTGCCTCTAACACCTGCGCTTTGTGTTTAAGGCCTTCCTGGGTAAGCTGAAAGCTCACATTAAAATCTTTAAATTTATCGCCTTCTATGCCAGAGCCCGCTATCAGGTTTAACGCCCAATCTTTTTCTTTTAAATAGGCAAGTAGGCTTCCTTCACCTTCGTCACCAATCAAATGGCTGATGTAGTTCAGCGGTTTGGTTTTGTAGTCGTTCTGTAAAGCGGGGAGGGCAAATGTCACTATCATACGTCTAGCAGATTGCAGCGGATGAATGTTGATTTGAATGCCCAGTTCATTTTCTGTGTAAAGCGAAGGCCAGTCGTCAGAGGCTAACTGTCCACTTGGCAATGTCCCAAAACACTGATTCACTAACGCCTCGAGTTGACGTATTGGCATAGGACTGGCTATGCACAAGCGCATATTAAGCGCACAGTAATACGATTGGTGCAGTGCCTTTAGGCGCCGTTTAAGCTCTGTACATTCGTGTTGAGAAAAGGTATCGCAATTGCCTACAGAAAATTTTGCAAAAGGATGTTCTGGATTACATGTCTCTTTATGAATTTGATAAAGGCGGCGAAGGTCGTCTTTTTTCTTAAACTCAAATTCAGCATGAATGTTCTTTATTTCGTTGGTTAGCGCGTCTTCTTCAAATAAGGGTTGCCTAAGCATATCTGCAAATGCAGGCAATGTTTGCGCAATAGCGTCACCGCTGCAATTAAAATGGTAATTTGTGTACTCGGTACCTGTCCACGCGTTGATTGTGCCGCCGTGTTGCTCAATGAATCCATTTATAGCATTGGGTTTGGGCAAATGACGGCTACCCATAAAAAGCATGTGTTCAAGAAGATGGGCTAACCCTTGGCAATCGTTTGGGTCATAAAAGTGTCCGGCTCTTACCGCCATTGAAACAAAAGATTCACTCGCTTCTGGCGTGTGACATAACATGGCACGCAACCCATTAGGTAAAGTAACGTGATGTGCGTTTTCTAAATTTATGGTGTTGTTCACATTGTCTCGTTTTTGGTCAAGAGCACCTTACTGCTGGAGCGTCTATAAAGAGAAACTTCACAAAACGTTAAATAATGTACGAAAATTCTCACTATTCGCCGTTTAGCGCTAGGCGTAGTATCAGCTCTCTGATATCGTTAGCATACTTTCATTAATACTATGCGCAATGTTATGTCAGGTCAAAGTAGCAACGACGACATTTATCTTTTCATTATGCGTCACGGTGAAGCAGAAGCGCCCAGACTCGATGATAAAAGCAGGCAACTTACACCATTAGGTAGAGAGCAAGCCAAAACAGCAGCTTTATGGTTAAAAGACCAGTATTGCCAGAAAGGCATTGTGGACTTAGCGCTTGTGAGCCCTTATCGTCGAGCCAAACAGACCCATGATATGGTATCGCTTGATATCATTGCGAACAAAGTTGAAAATAATGAAGATATTGTTCCGGAAGGCTCGCCAAGACTGGTGAGTGATTATATTGATGGACTTCTTCACGCCGCGGTCAATTCCAAAAAACCAATCAAAAAACTTCTTGTTGTTAGTCACATGCCGCTAGTTAGCTATCTCGTTGATGAACTGTGCCAGTCTTACACCACAAGTTTGTTTTCTACGGCCTCAATTGCTGTTATCAAGTATTCTTTAAAAGAGCACAAAGGCACGCTGGTAACGCATTATCAAGGACTGTAAACGCCTTGCTCCTTCTTAGCGATTAATTTCGGAAATTGAACAATTAATCGTTAAGTATATTCCCACATGGTCGATAGACTCTTTGAGAGTGTCAAAGTTTATTCTATTGAAGGGTTGGGAAATGGACAGCAAATCTATTCCTGAGCTCCTTAAACGTTCATTGCAATCGCATATGGCGGAGGCTGATTTACGTGAAGATAAGGAGACGCAGGATATTATTGCCAAATTATCTGAATTGTCAGATAAGGTCGCTGCTGCGAAAGCTAGAGCGCTGGCAAATAGAGCACAGCGTCTAGCTGACGAATCAAAAGGTTAGCTGATAAGGCCGAAAGGCAGGTTAACCACCAAAACGCTTAGTGGTCGTTATTCGACTCTTTAGGTGCAACATAGTATTCCGGCATGATTCTGACGGTTTTTATCATGCTTTCTGAAATGTCTACAATTTCTAACGGATAACCCGCCAAACGCACGCTTACTTTGTTCTCAGGAATATCTTCAAGATACTCAAGTAATAAACCATTAAGGGTTTTAGGGCCTTCCGTAGGCAGGTTCCAATCCATTTCTCTGTTCAATTCCCGGACGTTGGCACTACCATCAACCAATACTGAACCATCCTGTTGTACGTGTGCTTCTTTACTGTGGTCTGGAACCATACTGGTGGTAAAGTCACCGATAATCTCTTCAAGAATATCTTCAAGAGTGACTAGACCCATAATGTCGCCATACTCATCAACGACCAAAGCAATGCGCTCTTTTTCCGCTTGAAACTTATACATCAGCGTGTGCAGTGGGGTAGATTCTGGTGTGTAGTAAATCTCACGAACTGCGCGAAGCAAACTTGATTTAGTGAACTGGTCTTTTGATAGAAGGCGCAGGGCGTCACGCACATGCACAAAGCCTACCGCATCGTCGACACTGTCTCGGTATAATAAAACACGGGTATGTTGAGCATGGGTTAAGGCTTTTTGAATTTTCTTCCAATCGTCGTTAATGTCGATAGCAAAAATTTCAGCACGTGGCACCATGATATCTTCGGCCGTTACGCTTTCTAAGTCCAAAATACTCACCAACATATCTTGGTGTCGCTTAGGGATCATAGCACCAGCTTCGAAAACCACGGTTCTTAACTCTTCTCGACTTAACGAGTCGTCACTTCCACTTGCAGGACTAATTCTTAGCAAAGCTAGAATGCCGTTTGTGATACCGTTAATCGCTGCCACAAAAGGGTACAGCAATGTAAGTAGTGGAAGCAGAATAATGGAGCTCGGAAATGCCACTTTTTCTGGATACAGCGCAGCCAGTGTTTTCGGCGTTACTTCTGCAAAAATAAGTAGGACCAGCGTTAAGCCAAAGGTAGCAGCAAACAGCCCCCAATAGTCACCGAATAAACGAATACAAAGTATGGTTGCAAGCGAGGATGCTGCAATATTAACTAAGTTGTTTCCGATGAGAATAAGGCCGATAAGGCGATCAGGTCGTTCTAGAAGTTTAGCAACACGTATAGCTGAGCGGTTGCCTTCTCCTTGCAAATGCTTGAGTCGATAACGATTAATCGACATCATGCCAGTTTCTGAACTAGAGAAATACGCAGATAGTAATATGAGTACGCCGAGCGCGATAAACAGCGTACTCGTTGATATGTCGTCCAATTAATGGGTTCCTGTCTTAACTTAGGCTTCAAATGTATTGATTTGAGGTGCGAGTTTCAAGGGAAAATTGTTGATATGCCCCTAATTAACTAGATAACACCCAAAAGTGACAAGCGCCGCCGAGCCGCCTAAAAAGCCAGCCCTGCAGCGAGCTCAGCAATAAATACAGGGAATTTTAAAGAAGAAATTCGCGAACTAATTTGCTACCAAAATAGGCAAGGGACAGTAGCGTCACACCCAAGACTGTCATCACAATAACTTGTCGCCCGCGCCAACCCCGAAGTTTCTGGCCTATTAAAAGAATGAGAAAAACAACGAGAGCGGCCGCTGATAGCACCGTTTTATGCGCGTAAGTTTTGTTAAACATATCTTCTAAGAAAACAAACCCGCTAATTAGTGAGACGGTTAGTAAACAAGTTCCCGCAAGCAACAGCTTGAACAAAATGTTTTCTACAAGCATTAAAGGCGGTAGTGATGAATGTAGTAGCGCAGCACCTTTTTGCTTTAACCGGTAGGTAATGTAGGACATTTGCAGTGCGTATAAGAATGCAATGACCAAAGTGCAGTAAGCAAACAATGACAAACTAATATGGATAACTAAGCCCGGCTGCAGCTCTATGTGCATGATGTACGACACGGGAATAAACTGTGAGGCGAGTACCGTAAGACTTGCAAAGCCGAAAACAACAGGAAGTAAAATAAGATTAGGAATGGCGCGGGCAAATATAAGCATGGATACTGTGATTATCCACGACACTAATGAAAGTACGTTGGTTACACTCATGTCTTGCCCAGGCGCGACAATAATAACGTTGGTGAGAAAAGCGATATGTGCAATTGCCCCAACACTAGCGATGGATAGCCCCAATCGCTTATTCGGGCCGTCTTGGTGTACGAATTTGCCAATAAGTACTGCCGCAGCTAATGCGTAGAGTAAAGCAGCAGAAATGGCGAAAAGGGTGTTCATGATGCGTCCTGTAATAGGTAGGTGACGTCTTCACCGACTGAGTCGGTATTGATACTGCAACTTGCAAGTAAATTCAACCATCTCCTTGATTTTGTTTGTTTCACACCCACTTTTAGTGTGGGTATAGGATCATGGAAGGACAATTTTTACTCCATATCGACTTCGAAATTCGTACATCAAATTTCGACAACCCTTGACGCAAAAGTTTAAAAATTTAACCGCAATTGTGGGTACGTTACCGTTCGCTTTTACGTTACAATGCGGGCATTACGTCTGAAATAAAAAGAAGTTTCATACTATGTTTGAGAATTTATCAGAACGCTTAGGCCAGACATTACGAAATGTCAGCGGTAAAGGGCGTCTTACTGAAGACAATATTAAAGAAACGCTACGCGAAGTGCGTATGGCGCTACTTGAAGCCGACGTTGCGCTACCCGTAGTAAAAGCGTTTGTTGCACAGGTAAAAGAGCGTGCAGTTGGTACCGAAGTAACCAAAAGCCTCAAGCCTGGCCAAGTATTTATTAAAATCGTTCAGTCTGAACTAGAGTCGGTGATGGGGGAGGCGAACGAAAAGCTTAACCTCGCAACTCAACCTCCGGCTGTTGTGCTTATGGCGGGCTTACAAGGTGCGGGTAAAACTACGTCTGTAGGTAAACTTGCGAAATACCTAACTGAGCGCGAGAAAAAGAAAGTGATGGTAGTGAGTGCCGACGTTTATCGTCCGGCCGCTATCAAGCAGCTTGAAACCCTTGCCGGTGAAGTGAATGTAGCTTTTCACCCGTCAACGATTTTACAAAAGCCCATTGATATCGTTAACGATGCCATTGTTGAAGCGAAGAAGAATTTCTTCGATGTACTACTAGTGGATACAGCAGGTCGTTTGCATGTCGACAACGACATGATGGACGAAATTAAAGAGCTTCACGCTGCCGTTAAGCCAATTGAAACTCTGTTCGTGGTTGATGCCATGACTGGTCAGGATGCTGCGAATACGGCAAAGGCGTTTAACGACGCGCTACCGCTAACCGGTGTAATACTGACCAAAGCAGATGGTGATGCACGAGGTGGTGCTGCACTGTCGGTTCGTCATATCACGGGTAAACCTATCAAGTTTATCGGTATGGGCGAAAAGGTTGATGCACTAGAGCCTTTCCACCCTGAGCGTATTGCGTCTCGTATCTTGGGCATGGGCGACGTACTTAGCCTCATCGAAGAGGTTGAGCGTAAAGTCGATAAGTCGAAAGCGGAAAAGCTGGCCAAGAAGGTACAGAAAGGAAAAGGCTTCGACTTGCAAGACTTTAAAGATCAGCTTGAGCAAATGAAGAACATGGGCGGCATGATGGGAATGCTTGATAAGCTTCCTGGCATGGGCGGTATGTCTGATAAAATCAAAGATCAGGCAAACGACAAGCAGTTTAACCAAATGGAAGCCATCATTAATTCAATGACACCGGCCGAACGTGCGCGCCCAGATATGATTAAAGGGTCGCGTAAGCGCCGTATTGCAGCAGGCTCAGGTACGCAAATTCAAGACGTAAACCGTTTACTTAAGCAGTTTACGCAAATGCAGAAAATGATGAAAAAGATGTCTGGCGGCGGCATGAAGAAGATGATGCGCCAGATGAAAGGCATGATGCCTCCGGGTGGCGGTTTTGGAGGCCCTGGTGGTCCAGGCGGCCCAGGTGGATTCGGCGGTCCTGGCGGGTTTGGCGGAGGCGGTGGCTTCCCACCACGTTAAAAGACTATCGCATTACTTAACAATGCTTAAAAACCTCAATCGCAGCAATGCATTGAGGTTTTTTTATTTTTTTGCATCCAGTTTCACTCATCAATCGTTTGGCTTGTTGAACAGGACGTGAGCAGTACTTATCGCATCGCGCGTTTAAGTGACGTCTCTTCACGAATCAACAAGTACGGAGATGAAGATGGAATTCAATAAAACATCACAGCAAAAATTAAAACTGTCACTGTTGGCGACGGCAATGGTTCTCGCGCTAAGTGCCTGCGACGGTGACGACGGAACAGATGGTGTCGATGGGACTGATGGCGCGCCTGGCCAAGATGGTGCACCCGGTCAAGATGGAACCCCAGGCTTCGCGTCTGCGACATTCTTGGTCGCAAATAATGGCGATGACAACCGCAATACGGTTACCTCGATTGACCAAAACGCGAATGTTTTATCCACGGTAACCACAGGAGCCAACGAGGGGATTGTATTCACGCAAAGCGGAAGCTTAGTACAAGCTGGCGACAGTGATTTACCGTTATTAAGAACGCTTTGTAATTTTGAAGCTCAAGCCGACTACATGATGAGTGCAGGGCACGAGATAACGGGCGCAGCTACGGGCCTTGTTAACCCGAAAGGTATTGCCTTTGCTGAAAATGCAGGTTTAGTTATGGTGGCTGACTTTAACGGTCAAAAGGTTAGCGTATTCGGTAGCCAAGCAGTAGGCAATGTTGCACCGATTGCAGAAATAATGACCTCAGCAAAACCATGGGATGTGGCCTATGACGAACAAAGCGATAGATTGTTTGTTGCACTGACCGATGGGACACTTGCGGTTTACGATAATGTCGCTGGTTCTGATTTTGCGCCCGCAGTTATGCGTTCAGTGGTGCCTTCAGATGCAGACGGAAATCAAATATCGATTAATCTGCACGGTATCGCTTACGAGCCTATGTCTAATCGTATGGTATTGTCAGACGTTGGCGATGCTGCAATTGCTGATGATGGTCAAATTTTTGTTTTAGAAAATGTTTCATCAGCTGATGGCGCTGTCGTACCAAGCAGAGTTATTGGCGGCGCATCGACCCAGCTTGGTAATCCGGTAGACATTGTTTTAACCGGTTCTGATCTTCGCGTGGCGGAAAAATCCAATGACGCCATTTTGGTGTTCTCAAACATATTTAACGGTGCGAGCGGCGACGTTGCACCAACGCTATCAACGCCTTCAGTAAAACCAGAGTCGTTGGCCGAGTTAACTCAGCTGAACGAGATGACAGACGCATCGGACGATGGCATAACTACCATGCCTATTATGGGCCTTTCGGTATCAAGTAACCCTGCAAGCGAAGGTCCAACCACGGGGCAAGTAGCGCAATACAGCGCTGTACTTTCCAGTGAGCTAAGCACTTTTGACGCTGGTATGAGCATTGAGAGTGCCGCTTTCACGGCTAGCGGTGATGGCGTCATTACCTTCGATGATGTTGAAACCTCAACGGGTGGTTTACTCGTGATTAATCGCCTCAAAACCATGCGAGACGGTATGATGTATAGCGATAATTTCGACCACATGATTGCGGGTAGCGATACAGGCTTGATTGCACCTAAAGGGTTAGACATTGCCTCAGAAGCAGGTGTGGTATTTGTGGCAGATGTTAACGAAGCTACTCCTGCCGTTCGCGTATTCTCGCCTTGTGCGTCAGGCAATGTTGCGCCTCTATTAACACTTGAAGCGGCCAACGGGGCGCGCCCTTGGGATGTGGATTACGACCCATCAACTGATAGCGCGTATCTGGCGTTAACTAACGGTTCGGTTGCCGTGTTTGAAGAAGTGATGCGCAAAATGGAAAGCGGTGAAACCGTAATTACGGGTGAAGATAGGCTGATTGTCCCTGCAAGTGGTGGGACAGCATTTGCCGCGCCAACCAACATCCATGGCATAGACTATGATAGCCAAAGCGATAGTTTGGTCATTTCTGATGTAGGCAGCGCAGCGGATGCTACTGACGGTAAATTGTACGTGATTCCTGGCGCAGGCAGTGCCGATGGCATAACGGATGTATCCGTCAATATTGCAGGACCGAACTCAATGTTGGGTAATCCGGTAGACTTGATGCTCAGCAATGGCCATGTATATGTTGCTGAAAAATCAAATGGCATGATCCTGCGCTTTGATAATATTCTAAATGCAGCCTCGGGTGATATTACGCCCAGCTTTAGCATGATGTATCCCGCACCAGAGTCGGTAAATGTATTGTCAGTGAAGTAAAACAGCTGATAGACAGCTTTATAGAAACAGTTCAGTTAATTTCATCGCTGTTCTATGAAAGCTCAATGCTTTCGCTAAGGCGGCACGTACCTAATCAGTACGTGCCGCTTTATATTCATGTGGCGTTATTGGGATATTCAAAAGCTTTGCCAACTTAACTTTTAAACAATAGCATGCTTTATAACCAACAAATCACCGCGCATCTGTGCAAATTCGTGAATTCATAATACACTGACGGGCTACATCGTGCGCATGTGCTCGCTTTCTTTCAGGTATGCAACTTTTACCCTATCAAAGCAGGTACAGTTTTGTGCTGTGTGAGCGTTCACACGGCAGAGTTATTGATACAGGAACACTATGGCAGGCTTAAAACGTATTATTCTTATCGACACGCATTTACCAGGCGTGGTCGAGCTAAAGCTTGATGGACACACCAATATTTGTGGTACCAATGCGTCGGGTAAAACCACGCTTCAACGACTTATTCCCGTGTTTTACGGCGAGTACCCAAGTCGCGTGGTACCGGCAACCCGTGACAGCTTTGAACGCTGGTATTTGCCTCGTTTATCTAGCTTTATTATTTATGAATACACGCGTGCCGAAGGTGACCTGTGCCAAGCAGTGTTAAGCTCAAATGGAACCGGCGTCAATTATCGTTTAATCGGCAAGCCATTTGAAATCAGTGATTATTTGATAGAGCAAAAGAACGGCAAACACGCTAGTGTAAGCAGCGCCGAGCTTGCACGCGCCATGAAGCGTAACAACATATTGGTTACGAGCTTACTTAATACGAAAGACTTCCGTGCAATCATTCAAAACGACCACGGGGTGCTTAACCAGAGTAACAATGCCCGTGAGCTATTAGGCTACGCCAAAATCTTTAGCCTTTGCGAACCGTCGAAACACATGCGCCACATTGAGAAGTTGGCTAAAGCGGTTCACTCTAAAGAAGGCAAGATGGAAACTATCAAGGCCATGATTGCCGCCATTTTAGAAGAGGACGGTGTTACGCCACCTACTTCAGGCCTAAGCCGCCACCGCGTCGATGACTGGATTAAAGAATGTCACTTAATTAAACAATTCGACAAAATTCGCCCTGAATTTTCTAAACTCGAACAAGCTGACATGGCGTTAACCACAACAGAGCAAGTGCTTGCTAACCTCAAGCATAGCTTCGAGCTTGATAAGACCTACTTGGCTGCGCGCGTTGAAACAACAAAGAATGAACTGGATGAGAATAGCTTCCAGCGCAAACAAACGGACAGCGAGTGGGGTGATACCCGTGATCACCTAAACCAGGTAATTTCATCTGCTCGCGCTGATGTTGAGAAGTTCACCAGTGAACTTGATACGGTAGAGCGTGAATTCGATAAGTGGCAAGACGAAAATATTGAGCAGCTTAAAGAAGACGTGGCAAATCTAGCGCAGTGGCAAAATGAAAAGGCCATGGCCGATAGTCGCTATGTACTGCTTACTGAAAAACACCAAGATATTGAGTCGGCCTACAATAAGCGCTTGGCTGAGCTAGGTGAAAAGCTGTCAATTACCCTGGAAGAAATGTCAGCCGCACGCCAAGAAGCCGCAGAGAATAAAGCTGAGCAGCAGCAGAGCGAGCGTGAAGCATTAAGTCGCATTCAGAGCGACTACAATAGCCAGCTAAGCGCGCTTCAGAACGATTACCAAAATAGTTTGAATGAGCTAAAAGTTGCTGAAGCTGAACTTAAAGCTTCACTAAGTAACGCAGGCTACAACGAGTTTGAACAATCTCAGCTAGATATTCTTGATGCGGCCATTAAAGAAGCATCGATTAATGAAGATGCAGCGCGCGGTGAGCTGCGACAAGCGCAGCAGGCGCACAGTAAATCAGTTGAGTTTCGCAAAGAATGTTCAAATGCGTTAGATAAAGCACGCAACGCCTTTCAACAAGAAGAAAAAGCGGTTAACAAAATTAATGCGCTTCTTTACCCTGGCGAAGGCTCGCTACTTGAGTTCTTGCGCGCCAATGTCGATGACTGGGAGTTATCCTTAGGTAAAGTTGTGCGTCCTGAGCTACTAGAGCGCACTGATTTAGCGCCTGCTATGGCAAAGGATGCACAAGGCGACAGCCATACCTTTATGGGCGTTAAGTTAGCACTTACTGAACTTGATACCCCAGACTATGCCTTTACCGAGCAAGCGCTTAAGCAGCAACTGCAAGAAGCTGAAATTCGTCAAGCCGCTGCCCTTGCTGCGCAAAACGAATGCGAACAGCGCTTGGCGAAAGCGAACGAAGATGTGCGCAACGCCGAGCTTGTGGTTACCCAAAAAGACAACGCTGTTAAGAGTGCCGAAGCCAGCCGTAAACGCGCACAGCAAGACCGCGATACGGTACTTAGCGAATATCAGCAGGCGCTTTCTGCACGTAAGCAAAAAGCCAAAACTAAGCTTGAAGCGAATCAGCAGTCGCAAAAGCAAGCGAAGGCGCAGTTTGAGCTTAGTCGTGACGAAATCAAAGATCAGCAGCGCGAAGCGGAAACCGAACACAAATTCCATTGGCAGCAGCTTATTGCTGACAGTGAGGCACGTATATCTCAGCTTGATAGCGACATGCGTAAGGCGAAAGACAATGCTGCCCAAGACCGCAAAGATATGCAGGATTGGCTAGAAAGCGAATTGAGCAATCGCGGTGTGGATGTTGATGAAATAGGTCAGCTTAAAAAGCAAATCAATAAGCTTAAAGAAGACATAACGCGCACTGAAACCCACCGTCATAAAGTAGCCGACTACGAGCGTTGGTACACTAACGTGTTTACCAAGCAAAAAGTGGTATGGCAGGAAGGCTTGTCTAAGTCGCGTAAGTTATTGGGCGAATCTGAGCGTAATTTAGCCAGCAAACAAGCAACCTATAAAGCTAACCGCGAACAGCTTCAAGAGCAGCACGGGCAGCTTGAAACTACGCTTAAAACTGCCAGTGAGCACTTGGAACAGGTTAAAACCTTAAGTAAATCTCTTGCCAAGCTTACGCTTCAGGCAGGTGATGAAACGGCTGAAATTAAGCACGACGATGTAAGTATTGGTCAGCGTATTTCAGAAGTGCAAAGCCAGCTTCAAGAGCGCGAAAACTTACTAAGCGATATTCGCGCCTATGTAGAGCGGTTCGATCAGCTTATTGCCGCGCAAGCGGGCACAGGTTTGTCGGATACGTGGGAGCGCGCCCGTGAAGAGTGTGCAACGCTGAACGCCCACGGCGTGAAGAGCTTTGATCATCGCCGTATGGTGTCGCATTTAGCACAGCTTCTAAACGTGATTGTTCCGCAAAAGCTACAGGGCTTGCGTGAGCAAGGCCGTATCTTTGGTGCCGATCTTTCGCAATACTACTTTGTACTTGCCGATATCGACAAACGCATTGTGTCGCAAAGCCGCCGTATTACCCAAGAGGTCGACGGCGACCTTTCTCTTGATGGTGTATCAGACTCGGCTGTTAAAATTCGCTCACGTATTAGTGAACTTGAATTCTGGCCCGAACTTGAGCAA
Organism: Alteromonas sp. G4i35; assembly: GCF_054960375.1. NCBI lineage: Bacteria > Pseudomonadati > Pseudomonadota > Gammaproteobacteria > Alteromonadales > Alteromonadaceae > Alteromonas > Alteromonas sp. G4i35. The sequence continues at coordinate 44,913 of NZ_JBHNZD010000024.1, forward strand.
TTCAGAAAGCTCTATGAGCACTGGATGGAAGAGGGGGCTAACGAGTTACCGGAAGAAGAATACGGTCAAAGTATGCGCCGGGTTCTTGATATTCTTGGCCGTGCAGCGCTTACGGGCGGCATTAGCAAGCTACTTGATATCGAGCTACACCTTCGTGAGGGTAAAAGTGACCTTGTCATTCGTACTGACCGCCAGCTTAACGAGTCATCAAGCCACGGAATGGCCTACCTTATTCTGTGTAAATTCTTACTCGCTTTCACCCGTCTGCTGCGCGGCGATGCCGACGCCACAGTGCATTGGCCTATCGATGAACTAGGTACACTTCACCAAAACAACGTGAAGAAAATCTTTGAAGCGTGTCAAAACAATAACATTAGTGTAGTCGGCGCATTCCCTAACCCAGAGTCAGAAGTATTGACGTTGTTTGAAAACCGCTACTTGATAGATAAGGTGACCCGCCAACTGCAGGTGGTTCAGCCCAAAGCAAGCTCTATAGGGGCGCGCATTAAACAGAAAAAAGAAGCAGAAAAGAACAGTGAAGTAGCAGGTGAGGAGACATCAGCATGATGACAGAACAAGGCCGTGTACTGAGTGCACTTTTACAAGGCGCGTTTATATGTCAGGTGACCGATGAAGAGGCATGGCGTTATCTTAAATCAAGAGACAACGCTGCGCAGTTAGAACCTCATTTAGCGTTATTAAATCGTACATTATCGACCACCGCTGAGGGGGACGTATTCTTTGCCAGCTTCCTCACCATTGGTGAGAACGAGCGCAAAGTGCTTACACAGCAGTTCCAAGATACAGCATCTAACCTAGTGCCTCTGGTAGAGTGGTTATTGCTAGTTCAGCAAGCTAATGAATCTGATATGCCCATTACCATGGGTAGCGCTATTCGATTAAACGAGCTGCAAACTACCATTGAAGATACGCCCGCCTATGCTGAGCAGTTAGAGAAAATATCGCGCTATCGCATGTTTGGTTCTACCAGTGTGAATTTGGATGGTCAGCTAAAGCAGGTGTTTAAACGCTTAACTGAAATGGGTTATCTGATTAAGCCAAACCCAGATAAACAGATTTATTTGGGCACTGGCAAAATTGAACACCTTTACGAAATGCTACGTTTCATTGATGAAACCGAAGCGCTGAGTTTATCTGAGCAGGCGGAGGCCGCTATTTCGCAAGGTAGCTTGATATGAGTCAGGTGTTAATTCAGGCAGGAACTAAACTATTAAACGCATTGGGTCGTCACAGCGACCTGATCATGCAGGCGTACATTAATGGTTCAGTAAAAGAGCGTGATCACAGCCCTAAGGTATTAGACCAGCTTGTTCAACTAGGCGTATTATGGCGTCCGGAAGCGCAAAGCGAACTGCGTTTGAAAAGCGCGGTGAGAACGCTTTTAGAGGGGAGCTTACAAGACGAGCGCAACCGGACTATCAACGCCAATATTGGTGCGTCGCTGGCAAGTCTTAAAACCCTAACCGAGCACTATAAAGAAGCCCTTCACTACAACAAGTATAATGAAGCGGCAGCCCACATGGGCGATTTGACCGAGCATGTCTATCAGCTTTCAGAATCATTGAGTAATAGCGTGCGTGTCATGTTTGGCCGTATTAACAATGAGTTTGGCTACGTGTCTTCGGTTGAAGCTAAAATTCGCGAAAATGAGTTAGCGCAAGGACAGGTAACCGACTTACTTGCCCAGCTTGAGTGTTTCCGCTTCGATGAGTTAAGTGAACTGGCAGGTTCTAACCGTGAACTTCGTCACTTGCTGGTGGTGTCGCTACAACAGCGCTTTGCTAAAGCTGCACAGGAGCTGTCAGTAGTACAAGCACGCTTATTAGACTTGTTAGGCCGGTTTAGAGAGTTCCAAGGTCGAACACGCTTGCTTAAAGGCTTCTTGCTACACATGGAGCAGCAGCCTGATTTTGCGCCAGGCAACTACGCTAACCTGACTAACGTACCTGTGTTGTTTAACCAATCGGACGCGATTATTGCTAACGCCGCCCCAGACGTGAACAACGTTGAGCATGAAGCCGATTACCAAAATATAGTGGCGTCGTTAACCCACGTACACAAACGCCAGACTAAACACGAAGACACAAAACCGGTCGACATTGATGTGACTGAGCAATCGACCTTGTCACTTGAAAAAGATCCATTGCAGCAAGCAGTAGAAGCGTATTTCTGTGAAGTCATCGACTCTGGTCAGCCTAAAACGGCGCTGGATTACTTTGAAGAACAGGCGTTAGACTTTGACCCTGAAGTGTGGATTTATCAGGTGATCGGGGGGTATCAAGCCCTAAACGATGAAGATAAGCAGTTTTTTGCATTAGAATCCCACGGTAATAACGATAAAGTCTATACGGGTAATTTCTATATTAACGATATTACATTGGGCTTGCGTTAACGTCATTTCTTAATTTTACCCATCGCCTGTAAAAGTAAGTCTGGCCCACGTTTATTAAGGGTGTGCCAGGCTTTCATACAACGCCAACGGTTCAAATTTAAACGTAAGTTAACAATGTTGATTAACTTCGTTCTTTTCTTTTTCACGCCAATTTTTGCGATGTGTGACACTTGGAACCTGTCAAAAAACACCTATAATGCAATAGGTGTTTACACTTATTTAACATTGTGAACTAAAAGCTTCATCGCGGCGTAACACTATCGTCAATTCAGCGGTCTACATTATTAGCCCTGTTAAACCTTTGAACCAAGTTAAAGGTTTATAGGTCCTATCGTAGTTCAACAACGACGCGTTATTGATGCTTTGGGTGTTAAATAGCTCGGTGTAGACACAAAAAAATTATCGCTACTGCTAGGACGCAGAGCATGTTGTGGTACTGCCGCGTACAGTACGAAGAGGAAGAGTGTTATGCAATTATCAGAAGAACAAAGTTTTAACCAAGCCCTTATCAAGCTTTCAGTATTACTTTATCAAGTCGACGGAATGGTCACACTGTCGGAACAAGACTACCTGAATGCAATGGTTGAGTCTTTAGACTGGCAAAGCCCAATCTGTCGCGAAGCATTTCTAAACGACACGATATACCAAACGCGAAAGGCCATTGACACCGGCGATGCCATGACGTTTTTACGCAGTTTGAAGCACGACCTATCGTTTGATGCCGAGAAAACGTTAGAGGTTGCAATGGCGATCACGGGCGTTGATGGCGAGCGAAGCGAGGAAGAAACCGAACTTCTATCATTACTTACCCATAAATTACTCGCCAAAGCTTTAGTTTCGGGTAAAGATACACTGCAATAATCGCTTTTTATTGCCACAGACCTAAACGTTAACAATGCCAAATTTTACCGTTAAAGCAGCACACGCATGTGCTGCTTCTCTCGCGCTGTTCTTATTGAGCGGCTGCCATTCGTCGCACAGTTCTCAGTTCAGCGCCAGTGCACAGGCCTTCCCGGTTGGTGTGCAGCCTTTCGATAATTACCTAAATGAAGTTGAACGTTACTTGCTTGAACATAGGGCATTTATTTCTGACGACAAAGCACAAGAAATGTCCATGAATATGCCATTTGAATGCGGCACACAATACCGCAATATTGGCGTCTTGTTAGTTCATGGATTGGGCGATTCACCTTACTTTTTTCGTGATGTTGCCAACGCCATGTGCAGTGAGGGCATTCACGTTAGAACCATCTTGTTGCCGGGACACGGCTCAAAACCCGGAGACATGCTAAATGTTAGCTATCAGCAGTGGCAGACAGAAACTAATCATCACATACGGCTATTTTCCGAAGAAGTAGACAACCTCTACATTGGTGGCTTTTCGACAGGCGCTAATTTAACCACAATAGCGAGTTTTTCGATGGCGGAAGAGCTTGATATAAAAGGGCTAATGCATTTTTCACCAGCCTTTAAATCACGCTTCTTTGTGTCCCGTTTAGCGCCTTATATTGACTCATTATTTCCCTGGCCTAATGTTGAAGAAGAAGATAACCCAAGTCGCTATAACTCTACTGCAATGCCAGGGTTCGCTGCCTATCAAGAAAGCGTAAATGTGCTTCAAGATTTATTCTCTAAATCGGAAAAAGAAAAGCGTGCGTTGAATTTACCTGTGCTTATGGTGGTGGCAGAAAAAGACAGTGTGGTTGACACATCAAAAGTAGCTGAACAGTTTAGAGATAATTTTACTCATCCCCACAAGTGTTTATTGTGGCAGGGTGAGGATGAACCCGATGTACCTGAAAATACACTCGTCATGCAAACCATGAAGGTCCCGAAGCAGCGGATTAGCGCAGCCTCCCATATGAGTACACTTTTTTCAGATAAGAACCCGCTATATGGTACTGCGAGTGACTTTCGCATATGTGATAACGGTCAAGGTAGTGGCGCTGAAGCGCGCTGCAAAGCGGGCGAAGAAGTGTGGTATGGGCCGTGGGGATTTGAGCCCGATAACGCTGATGAAGAGTTAGCAACTAATAAGAAAGACAAGGTGTATGCAAGGCTAACCTACAACCCTTACTTTGATAGGATGGTCGATCAACTACTCGCCTTTACAGGTAAAGCCAAAGTCAAAGCGTTCTGTAAAACCTACTAGGGCAGTAGGTTCTTAATCCATTTGAAAGCTCTAGCATCAGCCGTTTTTTAATAAAAAAACGCCCAAGCCTTAACGCGAGTAGTAACACTTGTTGTTACAACACACGTAGCTTGGGCGTCTCTCTTAATTCTCAAAGCAAACCTAGCGCACAGTCGCCGTTTAGGTGCCGCTTAAATAGGCATAGCGCCTACTTAAGCGGGTAAATCCTAGGAATGTTGTGCGTTGGCTTCTTCCATTTCCTTCTCAAGCTTAGCGCTTTCGTCTGCACGTGGCTTGGTAAATCGGGCAAGGGCAAGATACAAAACCGGTGTCAGGTAAAGGGTAAATACTACGGCAATACCCAATCCACCAAATACGACCCAGCCAATAGCATTACGAGCTTCTGCGCCAGCGCCTGTGGACAGAATGAGCGGCAGGCCACCTAGGATTGTTGAAACCAGCGTCATCATAATAGGGCGTAATCGCACTCTACCAGCCTCAACGATAGCATCGTAAATATCATAACCCTTATCGCGAAGCTGGTCGGCAAATTCAATCAAAAGAATCGCGTTTTTGGCGAGAAGACCTATCAACATTACCAAGCCAATTTGCGAGTAAATATTAATGCTGGTGCCGGTTAAAAACAGGGCATAGACCGCGGCTGCAATACCAAAAGGAACGGTAAGCATAACCACAACCGCACTGTTCACACTTTCAAATTGTGCAGCCAATACAAGCAGTACAATAACAAAAGCCAACACATAGGTAAGCGCTACTTGCTTAGACGTTTCTTCATAAGTTTGTGCTTCGCCAAGAAACACAAGTCCGATACCGTTCGGTAATGATTCTGCCGCTAGATTACGAATATTCTCTACTACACTACTAAGCGCTACGTCTTCGGGTAATTCCATTTCCAGCTTAATTGCGCGGCGCTGTGCCTGACGCTCTAATTCAGCGGCAACACCTTCTTCACTGATGAAAGCTACGCTAGAAAGAGGCACCAAGTTTCCGTCGGTACTTTTCACATATAAGCTAGTAAGCTCAGATGGATCTAATGTACTGCGATTATTAGTTTGCAGCATGATAGGGATAGATTGGTCGCCCACATTCAAATCTGCGATATCATCGCCGTTCACAGCGGCGCGCAGGGTACTTGCTATATCGGTAAGCGGCACGCCCAGTTCTTCAGCACGGCGTCTGTCAATATTTACTCTCATCTGAGGTTGGGTAGGGTCGTAGCTTATTCTCGGTCTACCTAGTTCGGGTAGTACATCTTCAATCTGACGAGAGAACGCTTGTGAAGCTTCGAAAATGTTTTCATAAGTGTCGCCAGTTAAAGCTATTTCAAGCCCGCCGCTTTGACCGCGAAGGTTCAAACTATTGCCGCCAAAGGCACTGCCTGGCGCACCAGGAATTTGCTGAAGCTTAGGGCGTATTTCATTTACTACTTCTTGCAGAGATTTGTCTCGGTCATCCCAATGCTTCAAAGGCGCTGTGATAAAGACGATGTTGGGATCCCACGAACCGACTACCGTGTAAATGGAATCTATGGTGCCGTTATCCACATAGGGAAGCAGCAGTTCTTCCATCTTTTCAGCTTGTCTGTCCATAAAGTTTAGGCCAGCACCGTCTGGACCTCGTGCAAAAATACGAATTGTGCCTCTGTCTTCGCTTGGCAGTAATTCATTATCGATATTTTGCGATAAAATATAAGCGCCACCACCTGCTGCTAAGCTCAACACACCAACTACCCAGCCATATTTGAGCGCTTTTAATAATGACGCCTGATACAGGCGCAAACAAGCGTTGCCAAAACGGCCAAAGGTCTTGCTAAACAAACCGCTTTCTTTCGCTTCTTTCACCTTAAGTCGGGCGGTAAGTGCAGGAACCAAGGAAAGGGCAACGAAAGATGAGATTATAACAGCGCCAGCTAATACGCCTCCAAACTCCCTGAATAAAAGCCCTGCAGTAGAAGGAAGGAATGCGATGGGAATAAATACTGAGGCGAGTACTGCGGTTGTTGCTACTACTGCGAAGAATACTTCTCGTGTGCCCACCACGGCTGCCGCACGGGCACCTAGACCCATACTTCTGCGACGCTGTATATTTTCAGAAACCACAATAGCGTCGTCTACTATCATACCCGTGGCCAATACAAGAGCGAGGAGGGTAAGAATATTAATGGAAAAGCCCATGCCCCAAATAATAGCCAGTGCACCCGCTAGCGAAACGGGTATCGAAAGGGCTGGGACGATGGTGGCGCGCCACGAACCGATAAATACTAACAATGTAACAACAACCAGCGCTACGGTAAGGCTGAGAGAAACGACCACTTCTTTAACCGAGTCGCGGATAAACTCTGCATCATCGGATGTTACTACGATATGCATATCAGTAAAACGCTTGTCGAGGTCTGCGACCATGGCCAGCACTTCATCTGAAATCTCAATAGTATTAGAGCTTGCTTGACGTATTACGCCAACGCCTATGACTGGCGTTCCATCCAAACGAACTACGCTGGTGGTGTCGGCAGGGCCGAAGTACACACTGGCAACATCATTAATTCGAATGTCACCGCTTACAACAATGTTACCCACATCTTCTGCCGATACCGAAGTTGCATCAGCTCGCACGATTAACGCTTGTTCGGCAGATTGAATACTGCCAGCGGGTACATCAAAAGGCGCAAGCGATAATGCATTAGCAATGTCACTCATCGATAGGCCAAAACTGGTTAATCGTAGAGGATCCACAGAAACGCGCAGCACACGCTCTCTTTCTCCATCTAACATAACGTCGGCAACGCCAGGAATGCTTAAAAACAACGGTGCTACATCGGTGTCTACACGTTCGGTGAGCGTCTCCATGTCCAAGGTATCACTTGAAATAGCAAGGCTTACAACTGCCTGAGCGTCGCTGTCGGCCCGAATGATCGATACTTGTTCGACATCTTCCGGAAGCTGTCGCTGAATTCGACTGACCGATTCACGTACTTCGTTAGCCGCGTCTTCCAAGTTAACACCGGGGCGAAACTCAACCCGAACACGGGCCGAGTTTTCTTCACTTTGCGCATAGATGTCTTTGACGCCACTCACACGCGCAACCGCACCTTCAAGGCGACCAGTTACTTCGGCATCCACTGTTTCAGGAGATGCGCCGGGAAATTCTGCTGTAACGGTTACCTGAGGTGTATCTACATCGGGCAGCTCGCGCACTTCAAGGCCGCTCAATGCAGCAAACCCAGCGATAGCAATAAGTAGGTTTAGTACAACAATAAGAACCGGGCGTCGAATTGATAGCGATGGTAAGTCGCTAACTGACGAAGATAGGTTTGGATCACTCACCTTGAGGCCCTCCGGCCAGTTCGGTAGTAATCTCTTGTCCGGTACGTAAGCGTTGTACACCTTCAGAAATTAGTGTGTCACCTTCTTCAATGTCGCCTGAAACAAGGATAGTTCCTCTAAGGCGCTGATGAACACTCACGTCAACACGTTTAGCCTTACCGTCTTCGGCAAGCCATATGTAAGCGCCAGTAGCTCCCCACAAAAGTGCGGCTTCTGGAATCGCGGCAAAGCGATCGCCTTCAATGCTTAAATTAACCCGAAAGCTCATGCCAGGGCGAAATTGATCAGAAGAGTTGTCGAGTAATGCTCTAGCGCGAAGCGTTCTATCTGCCTCATTGATACGAGAATCAACCTGAGCTATTTCGGCTCTTACTAGTTTCTCTCTGTCACTCCATGGCTCAAGCGTTACGTTTGGCGCATTCAGTAAAACGGGCAATGCTGCTTCAGGCGCTCTGAAGTTAATAAAGAGTTTGCTTCTGTTATCCAGTGTAGTGATCACAGTCTGCTCGTTAATGCGATCGCCTACTTCAACGTCAGTTATGCCCACCACACCGTCAAAAGGCGCAACGATGTGTCTGTCTTGTAAATCGGCTTGAGCTTCTTCCAATGCAACTTCTGCAAGGTCACGTTGAGTGCGTGCTAAGTCCAATTCACTGACCGGCACAGCGCCTTGCTTATAGCTTGATGCTAATCGTTCTACGGTGCGCTGTGCGTCTTCCAAAGTGAGTTTGGCGCGTTTTAATGCCGTTTGCTGACGTCTATCATCAAGACGAACAAGCACCTTTCCTTTTTCTACTGTTTGCCCAGGGACAAAGTTAATTTCTGTAACTTCATCAGCGACGGCAGGATACAACACAATTGAACGAACGGCTTCAGCACTACCTACTGCTTCCACTTTTCGCGTTTCGTTCATAAATTCAATGGGCTTGGTTACTACAAGCTTTGCTTGCCTGTCTCCCATAAACTGCGCATTTGCAGTTGGCACCATCATTAAAAAAAGAGCGCAAAGACCTGTCCATGTCTTCATTGCACCATAGAATGAATTTTTCATTTTAAACCCGTAGCGTTATTGGAACCTGTGCAGAAAAAGCTGCTGGCCCTTTATTTTTGTATTACCAAAACGTATGTTTTGTAGTCGATTGGTCGACCTCGTTGTTTGTACCGTATAGCACCACAGGCGGTTCAGCTAAGCAATTGCAGTTCGGCGTATTCCCTGTACAGGGTATCGCTTTTCATTAACGATGCATGGTCGCCGCTTCCTACGACCTGACCTTTATCCATAACTAATATGCGATCGGCGTGCTGCACCGTCGCAAGTCGGTGAGCAATCACAATGCTGGTTTTGCCTACCATTAATCTATCTATCGCTTGTTGAACCATACGCTCACTCATCGCATCAAGCGCACTTGTTGCTTCATCGAGGAGTAAAATTGGGCGGTCGGCCAAAATAGCGCGAGCAATAGCAATACGTTGTTTTTGACCGCCAGAAAGTTTTACGCCTCGTTCGCCTAACTGTGTGTTGTAGCGCTCATCTAGGTTATCGATAAATTCGTGGGCAAATGCCTGCTTCGCTGCATTTATCACGGCGTCGTCACTTGCATGTGGGCTGCCGTAGCGAATGTTTTCCAACACGGTATCAGCAAAGACCACGGGCTCTTGGGTAACTATCGCAATATGTTGGCGCAGAACGTCTACAGGCATTTTGTTGATTGGCGCACCATTGAACAGTATTTGTCCAGCACTTGGGTCGTAGAAGCGCATTAATAATTGAAATAGTGTTGTTTTGCCTGCGCCACTTGCTCCTACCAGAGCAAGACGTTCTCCTGCTTGAATGTTAATGTTTAAATTATCAAACAAAGGTTTGCTGTTGGGGTAAGCAAAGCTGACATTTTCCAATTCTATTTTTGGTGCCGCTTTGGAGATTATCGGTTTAGCGCTTGCTCCTTTTAATGCTGAGTACGTTGAAGAAGCAGAGGCTTCAGCTGTGTCACCATTCAAAGATCGAATAGAAGACTCAGTGGTAAATAGCTCGTACAAACGCTCACTTGCACCAACTCCTCGCTGTACTTCACCAATGACTTCGCTGATTGTGGCCACACTGCCGCCAGCCATTACGGCATAGAAAAGGAAAGCGGAGAGTTCACCTACGGTCATAGTGCCGTCTAATACTTGTCTTGCCCCCACCCAAGCAATAAAGATGATGGCCGTCATACTGATACACATGATGCAGCCAATAAGTAGTGAGCGATAGTGAATACGCTTTTTAGCTACGTCCATGGCAAGCTCTACCTTTTTAGAGAAATGCAGTCGTTCGGCATTTTCAGCGGTATAGGCCTGTACGGTCATAATTTCATGGAGACTTTCATCAATGCGTGCACCCAAGTCTGCCACTTTGTCTTGGCTTTCTTTGGCATAACGGCGCACTTGAGGCGCCAGTACTTTGATAGGAACCAGCACAGCGGGTACTGCAACAATTACACAGAAGGTAAGAAGGGGACTAGAAAACGTCATAAGTGCCAGTGCACCAACGAAAGTCACGACCGAGCGAAGGGTCATCGACAAACTCATTCCCACTACAGTCTGGATAATTGTAGTGTCGCTGGTAAATCGAGAAATGACCTCGCCAGTTCTAAGTTCCGCAAAAAATGAAGGCGGAAGAGACAGCAAGTGCGCATATACCTGGTTTCTGATATCAGCACTAACCCGCTCGCCAAGCCAAGTCATTAAGTAAAAGCGCGCATATGTCGCTAAACAGGCCACGATAGTAATGGCTAGCACTAATACTGTGGCTTTGTTTAACGTATCCGCTGCGTTTTCTATGAAGCCGCTGTCGATAGCGTACTTAATGCCTTGCCCAAGTAAAAGCCATGCAACTGCGGCCGTGAAAAGTGCTATAACTGCACCTACAACGCGCGTTTTGTAGCGAAGTAAATGTGAGCCAATCCACTGTAAGACTTGTTTGGTTGATACACTAGCGAGTGGTGTTGTCAAAATTACCTCTTCATGCGCATAACTAATTCATAGCGTTGATTTCGCTACGCTTATTAAAATTCACTATTTGGATTATACGGCAAAGCATGTACATTGGACGTAGGCAATGCGATTACAGCGGCAGTATTTACGCTGGGATGAAAGTTAACGTCGCAGAAGCAAAGCAAAATAGTTAAAACGGGAAAATAACGATGACTGAAACACGTACTTTGTATTATGTTCATGATCCAATGTGCAGTTGGTGTTGGGCATTCGTTCCTACTTGGGAGCAAATACAGCGTGAGTTACCCAACGACATTGAGGTTGTCTACTTGCTTGGCGGGCTCGCACCGGATAGTGATTTACCTATGCCGGAACAAATGAAGCTGACTATTGCAGGCTATTGGCAAACTATTCAAGATCGTGTGCCTGGAACACAATTCAACTATGATTTTTGGACAAAGTGTCAGCCTCGTCGCTCGACCTATCCTTCGTGTCGAGCAGTTCTTGCCGCAAAAGCGCAGGCTAGAGATAGCGATGAAGCAAAAGCATTAGAGAACGCAATGATCAAGGCAATTCAAGAAGGGTATTACCTGAATGCGAAAAACCCGTCGGATTTTGATACCTTGATAGCATTTGCTGAAGAAATAGGGCTCGATGTCGAGCGCTTTGAAATAGCACTCAATAGTGAAAGTACAATTGAGAAATTAAACGAAGAAATGCATATGGCGCGTAGTATAGGCGCCCAAGGCTTTCCCAGCTTAATACTCAAATCAAACAAATTTGCCGAGGCAGAAGAGACAAAATCACAAGCGCTTAAAAAGCCACAGTGGCAAAACGTTCCCTACGACTATAACGACGCAAGTGTAACCCTGCGTCGTCTATAATCGTTATTGAAAAAAGCGAGTACTTTTAAACTGTGCCTTCCTTGCATTGTTCAAGGCTTAAATCTCCCACCGATTTTGGGTATTCAACACGGGTTGTAACGATTTCAGAAACAGGGACGCCAGAATCCGTTTCTTGGAGCCATACTTTCATATCGTGATGGTCACGAGATTGGTTGAGCGAGTAACGCTTGCCGCCTTCTAAGTTTACATCTAGCCTAACTATCGCCTCGCGAGTGGTACCATCAGGCAGGTCAGTGTTTACGACACTGGCTTGAACAAATAGAACATGCTCTCCCGGCTCAACATCCCGAAGAACTAACGCACCGTTAGGGCGTTGGTTAAAACACATCAACTTTACGTACTCTCGCTTATTGTCAAAGGCTTCTCCGCGGTTAGCGAAAAAGTCTATACGAGCTTCATTGGGTTGGACTTCTGCTTGTTGTGTGACCATATCTGTAGCGGATGAACACGCGAAAAGTGGAGCAATTGATGTAGCGAGTATGAGTGATGATAATTTCATTCGAATAATCCTTCTTCGTGATCCATTTACTGAAGCCTTTGATTAACAAATGCGCCAGAGAAAAACTAAAATCCAGTTAACTGCCATCCTTTAAACTGCATATGGTTTAAGTTTTTTATCCACACTAAATCCTAGTGCTACGTTAACAATACACCACCAGATGATATTTTAAAGAAATTTACGAAAGATCATGCATGTGTATTTGCGTTCTTAGGCCATCACCTACTTACGGGAGCGATATTGAACTAAACAAAGGATAAATCAGGTTTTTACTTGCATTGAGTGGTGATATCCGTATAATTCGGCGGCCTTCTAATTGGTGTCTAATTTTTAGACGTTGGTTGAAGGCTTAAGTTAACGGTAACGCTACAACGAGTTTGAGGCATTTATGGTTACTATTCGTTTACAGCGTGGTGGCGCGAAAAAGCGTCCATTTTATCAACTAGTGGTGGCTGATAGCCGTCGTGCAAGAAACGGTCGTTTCATTGAAAACATCGGTTTCTTCAACCCAACTGCACAAGGTCAAGCGGAACGTCTTCGCGTAGATCTAGAGCGTGTTGAATACTGGGTTGGTGTAGGCGCGAGCTTATCAGATCGCGTTTCTAGCTTGGTAAAAGAAGCGAAAAAATCTGCAGCGTAAGCTGTTATTAACTGGTGGTATAGATGAGTCTAGCGTCTGACAAAGTGATTGTTGGCAAAATTGGCGCACCGTACGGTGTTAAAGGTTGGGTCAAAATCAACAGCTATACAGAAACGCCAGAAGGTATTTTTGATTACGCGCCATGGTTTCTTGGCGATGAAAAGGAATACCAAATTGACCAGTGGCGACCGCACGGTAAAAGCCTCGTTGCAAAAATTGTGGGCGTTGATAGTCGAGATGATGCTGAGCGCATCAAAAACTTGGATATCAACATAAATGCTTCGCAGCTGCCTGATTTAGGCGACGAAGGGGTTTATTGGCGTGAGCTCACCGGCATGAAAGTAGTAACAACGCAAGGTTACGACTTGGGTGTGGTGAAAGAAGTGTTTAATACAGGTGCTAACGACGTGATTCACGTTAAAGCGAATGTAGGCGATGCTTTTGGTCAAAAAGAAAGACTATTACCTTTTGTGTTCGACGAAGTCGTACAAGAGGTGGATAAGGAAGCGAAGGTCATTAAAGTTGACTGGGACCCGGGGTTTTAAGTGACACCGGAAAAGTGGTTCGGCGTTGTTAGCCTGTTTCCAGATATGTTTGCCCCTTTTACCCAACAGGGTGTTATAGGTCGAGCAGTTAAGTCTGGAACGTTATCGGTTGACACCTTCAACCCCCGTGACTTTACACATGATCGCCATCGTACAGTAGACGATCGCCCCTACGGAGGCGGACCCGGTATGCTGATGATGGTAAAACCGCTAACCGACGCAATACAAGCTGCCAAGAAAGTTGGTGGCGAAAAAAGTAAGGTGATCTACTTATCACCACAAGGGAAACCCCTTGACCAAGCAGGCGTACAGCGCCTTGCTAACATTGACCGCACAATTTTAATTTGCGGTCGATATGAAGGCATCGACGAGCGAGTAATCGAAAGCCATGTAGATGAAGAAGTCTCTATTGGTGATTACGTGCTAAGCGGCGGTGAACTGCCAGCAATGGTCCTTATGGACGCGGTTGCTCGATTAGTTCCTGGCGTGTTGGGGCATAAAGCCTCAGCAGTTGAAGATTCTTTCACTGACGGTCTTTTGGATTGTCCGCATTATACGCGGCCCGAAATACTTGATGGTCAAAAGGTACCTGATGTGTTGTTAAGTGGGGACCATGAAAAAATTAGGCAGTGGCGATTGATGCAATCATTAGGTAGAACCTGGCAGCGTCGCCCTGAATTGTTAAATCACCTAGCTCTGACTGAGGAGCAGCAGCGTTTGCTTGAATTATTCCAAGCGCAACTGCAGCAAGATGACAGTTAACTAGGACGAGAGGATATGATGAGCAAAGTCAGTCAAGATATCATCAAAAAAATCGAAGAAGCACAGCTAAAGACTGATGTTCCTGCGTTTGGTCCAGGTGACACAGTAGTTGTTAAAGTTCGCGTTACCGAAGGTGACAAAGAGCGTCTTCAGGCTTATGAAGGTGTTGTTATCGCTAAACGTAACCGTGGTCTGCACTCGTCTTTTACCGTGCGTAAAATTTCTAGCGGCGAAGGCGTTGAGCGTGTGTTCCAAACACACAGCCCGGCAGTTTCTTCAATTGAAGTGAAACGTCGCGGTGCGGTTCGTCGTGCTAAGCTTTACTATCTACGTGAGCGTTCAGGTAAATCTGCACGTATCAAAGAGAAGCTTAACTAAGATTACTAATCCTTGCGTTATTGTTAACTTCGAAAAAGCCCGCCTTAAGCGGGCTTTTTTGTGCCTGAAATTCGATCCATTCAACCTGTTTTTTAATACAAACATTAAGGTTTCTTAATAGAGAGAAGGATGAGTACAGAATACTTTATCGTGTTAGGCGTTGTTGGCGTCGCATTTTTTGCTGTATCGGGCGCATTACTGGGGCATGACAAAAGTATCAATGGGTTTGGCATCGTCGTTGTCGGCGTGATGACAGCCCTTGGCGGAGGTACTTTAAGAGACCTCCTATTAGGAAAACCTATTTTCTGGGTAGAAACCTCAGAGTATCTACTAGCAACCTACTCAGCTATATTCGCGACAGTCTTATTCATTCGCTATATGCCTTCTCCTTCCAATTTTTACTTTATACTTATCGACACCATAGGGCTTGCTATTTTTAATGTCATAGGCATCGAGAAAGCACTCATTAGTGGAACCGGAATGATTGTCGCCCTAACGATGGGTATGACAACCGGTATCTTCGGGGGCTTGATGCGCGATGTGGTTTGCAGAGAAGTACCTTACGTTATGCGTGGAGATGTTTACGCGAGTGCATGTTTTGCAGGTGGTCTCACTTACGCCGCCTTTTTTGCCCTAGACATCCCTTACATTTGGTGCATTTTAGGTTCTATCTCTGTAACAGTTTTAATGAGAATTGCATCGTTGCACTGGGGGGTTAAAGTCGATCTTTTTAGGAAGAGAACACCAAGGCCTAACTAACAGTGTAGAGCCCAACATCGATATGCCCATGAAAAGACTTATTAGCAAATATCGGTGAAGCGTCTTAAGTGACGCTTCACCATAGTGCCTATTATTGTTATGCCATGAGTGAAAGCGATTCTATTAACGGTTTGTTCTCGTTATCGATAGTGTGGATGATATGTTTGTGTAGACGCTTTTTGTGTTCGCCAAAAATGCCACGCTTTTTATCAAAGGTCTTAGCGTAATTCAGCGCACCTTCCATCAAGCTTTCTTGTGTATCGTACGCCTTTTCTACCACGTGATCTTGCTCTAATTCTTTACCAGATACACGCCTTCCGGAAAGCTTCATTTCATTAAATCTGTAATACGGCATCGCTTTTTTAACAAACTCAATCATACCGGGCAGAAAGGGGATTGATAAATCTACTTCAGGGAAACAGAAGAAGCCTTTGTCTGCGCGCATAAATCTGAAGTCACAAGCGCACGCCAAAATTGCTCCGTTTCCGAAGGCGTGTCCGTTGATTGCAGCAATAACCGGAAGAGGGAACAGAAGCAGCGCTTTAAACACGTCATCCATACCGTACATAAATTGCTTTATTTCCTCAGTGCGAGCTGCTTTCATTGCTGGCATTAGCCAGTCTGTGTCTATACCTAGACTAAAGCATTTCTCATCATTTGATGTGATCACTAGCGCTTTACAGCTTTCATTACTTTTAATGGTATTTAACGCTGAAAGCATCTCCTTTGCGAAGAGAGGATTGTGGCGGTTCTCTCCATTTTGCATGGTTAGAATGGCCACGTCGCCAGTGTAGGTTAGGGCTAAATTTTGCATTGTGTTCTCATTATTATTTCATTGTCGCAATGATACAAAATCCTGACAATAAATGAGAAATTTAGCTTATTTATGTTGGTCAATTACGCCATTAAATTCGTGGAGCATTTGAAAACGTAAGGGCGGGATGTCACTACAAAGCGTTTGACTAATGAGGTAATTCGGAACAAGCCTCACTGTCGATTAAAAATTGTGCTATCCCTATGCACTATTGCCATTCAGTCATGCTCATTCGCTTCGAATCTACCCTAGATTAAAGTATTATTCGTTATTACTTGCGCTATTACGCTTGAGTTGCTAAAAAGTCAATGACGTTAAAGAAATATAGAAAAAGCTGGTTGTACAATAAAGTTTACATGCAGATTGCACACTCTTTTGGCGTTTAATTTTCCGTTTTTTATTTGTAGTTAAGAGAGTAAGAGAGCTCCCATGATCAAGGACACCGTAAATAATGTTCACGTAAGTACCGAAGATGTACTTATAACCCCTGAAGCGCTTAGTGCTGAATTGCCTGTGTCAGACAAAGCGTTAGCGGCTATCTCTGAGTCTAGAAAGATTGTTTCAGATATCATTCATCGTCGCGACCATAGATTGCTTGTAGTGTGTGGACCATGTTCTATACACGACGTTGAAGCCGCGAAAGAGTACGCACTTAAGCTTAAAGAGCTTCATGAATCATGCAAAGACACACTATTTATCGTTATGCGTGTGTACTTCGAAAAGCCGCGTACCACAACAGGTTGGAAAGGTTTAATTAACGACCCGCATATCGACGGTACATTTGATATTGAAACCGGTCTTCGTAAGGCAAGAGAGTTGTTAATTTGGCTTGCAGAATTAGAGCTGCCTGTTGCAACAGAAGCACTGGATCCAATTAGTCCACAATATCTTGCTGAGCTATTTAGCTGGGCTGCTATCGGTGCGCGTACCTCTGAATCGCAAACCCACCGTGAAATGGCCAGCGGCCTGTCTATGCCTGTAGGATTCAAAAATGGTACAGATGGAAGCCTAGATATTGCCATAAACGCCCTTAAATCGGCGGCATCGGGTCACCGCTTTATGGGAATCAATAAGCAAGGCCAGGTAAGTATTATCGGGACCAGCGGTAATCCAGATGGCCACATTATTTTGCGCGGTGGAAAGCAGCCTAACTACGACTCGGTTTGCGTATCAGAGTGCGAGATTGAGTTGCAGGATGCTGGTTTAACAGCGGGCTTAGTAGTAGATTGCAGCCATGCGAACTCTTCAAAAGATTATCGCCGTCAGCCATTGGTTGCACAGAACGTGGTCAATCAAATTCTAGAAGGCAATCAGTCTATCATTGGCGTTATGTTGGAAAGTCACTTGAAACCCGGTAATCAAAAAGCTGAAGGTAAAAAGCCAGAAGAACTTGAGTATGGTGTTTCAATCACAGACGGATGTATTGATTGGGAAACAACAGAGAACTTAATATCTCAAACCAGAGATAAGTTAATAACTGTGTTACCCTTACGCCAAAATAAGCGCACGGTGGCATAAATCCAAGCAACGCCTAAAGTGGCAAGAAAAATTTGCCAATAAGCCCCGTGCCATTTGATTCAAGGATAAGACAGAATGGCCGATTTATCGCAGCACTTAAAAAAGTTAGATACGCTGCGTGAAGGTATCGACGAGCTGGATACCCAGCTTGTCGAATTACTCGCAAAACGCAATCAAATTACAACCCAGGTCGGTCAAATTAAGGCTGAAGCTGGTATGCCCGTTTATGTACCAGAGCGTGAAAAAGCGTTGATCGCATCCCGCCGTGCTCAGGCAGAAGCACTTGGGGTGTCGCCCGATCTCACCGAAGACTTATTACGTCGAGTAATGCGAGAGTCTTATCACACGCAAAACAACAAATATCGCTGTGTGAAACCTGATGTCGACAACGTTGTTGTAATTGGTGGAGCAGGGGCACTTGGCCGTGTGTTTGTGAGCTTGTTCGAACGAAGTAATTACAACGTTTCAGTTGTTGAAAAAGACGACTGGGAAAGTGGTAGAGCAACCTCGTTATTAAGCTGTGCTTCACTGGTTGTTGTTGCAGTGCCTATTAATCTAACCGAAGCCGTGATTAGCAAGCTTACTATGCTGCCAGAGGATTGCGTGCTTGCAGATATAACCAGTATTAAAGCTAAGCCACTTGAGGCGATGCTTGCCGCACACAATGGTCCGGTTGTTGGACTGCACCCCATGTTTGGTCCTGACGCGCCTGGCATGATTAAACAGGTAGTGGTAGTGTGCGACGGGCGTGGCAGTGAGAAATACAGTTGGCTCATTGAGCAAATGCGAATTTGGGGTGCTACCATTCACGACTCCAGCGCACAAGAACATGACCAAGCCATGGCTTATATTCAGGTAATGCGTCACTTCAACACGTTTGTGTACGGGCAACACTTAAAAGGTGAAGATCCTAATCTGGAATCACTCACCATGTTTAGCTCACCTATTTATCGTTTAGAACTCGCAATGGTAGGCAGGTTATTCGCTCAGTCACCACAACTTTATGCCGATATTATTTTCAATAACCCTGATAACTTTGCACTTCTACGTCGCTTTTACGAACGTTTTGGGATTGCATTGTCATTACTTGAGAATGGCGACAAAAAAGGCTTTGTAGAACAGTTCATGAAGGTCGGCGCGTGGTTCGGAGATTATGCGAAGAAGTGTTTAGTAGACAGCAAACAGATGTTGTTAAAAGCGGATGATGGTCAGCTTTTAAGAGACAAGTAGTTTTGACCGACTGTTTATAGCGATAGCTAATTTAAGGTAGCCAACGTGACTCGCTCTCTTCGTTTGCCAATTACCAATACTTTCGCTGATGGCGGCTATTGTGTGAGAGCACATATAGGCGCGCATCAGCAGACCGTTCATCTTATTTTAGATACGGGAAGCTCAACCTTAGTGCTAGGCGACATTCATTATCATGTTGAACGTGATGGTGATGTGAGGTTCACCTACTACTCTCAATCAATTAAATATGCTGCAGGAAGTTGGCATGGCCCTGTTGTTAAGACCACGGTGCGCCTGGGCATTTTCGGTCACAGCATTTCGTTGCCGCAAACTTATGTAGCAATAGCGAAAGAATCGCAAGAGACAAAAGAATCTTGTTTTAAAAAAGCTGACGGAATTATGGGGTTAGCTTATCAACCGCTAAATCACGCCTATCGTTGCACTGACAAAATTACGTGTGAAATGAGCGAGCAAGCGTTTTTTGAAAAAGCGTTGGCCGAGCCTAACGAGTCAGCAATTATTAACCTAAAGACAGCTGATTACGTTGCGACCACACTCCCTAGCTACTTTTCTGAGTTAGAGCAGCGTCAAATTAACGCCGATAAATTCGCTTTTTGGCTACATCGCTCAAGCGTCTATAACGTAGATGGAAATTGTCTTCGCGCTGCGCTTGCACATAGAAAAAATCATGGCCTTTTTGTAATAGGTGAGCCTATTTTTCATCGAGACTTATATGCTCCTCCTATTATGTCTGTGAAGGTACTCCGCGATAAGTATTATAACGTCACGTTAAAAGCCGTAAAATGTGGAGAAAACGAAGGCATTAAAGCGCCGGCTTTGGATAAATCGGACGAAGCACGCTGGTGTTCAAATGCGATAGTAGATTCAGGAGCAACGGTGATTGGTTTGCCAGAATCTTTGTATAACGAAGTGATCGAGCAGATTTTTTGCTGTGTTGATAACGCGAAAACATTGCTTGAGCCCTTCGCTGCTTTCTCTTTAGAGGAGCAAGGAATAGACTTGGAAAAGCTAGATTTGGCACAATGGCCTGAACTAACGTTTGTTCTTGAAGGCGATGAGGGTGAAGATATTTTACTTTCGCTACCGCCTGAAGCCTACTGGCAGGAGCACGCCCCCACATTTAACCAAGCGTCCTTTAAAATATTCCCACTAAAACACTGGCCGAATCAAAGCATCCTCGGTCTTCCGCTGATCTCTCAATACTATACAATTTTTGACAGAGGACAGGGCACTAATGGTGTTGTATCGTTTGCACGAAAAGTGACATTGAGTGATACGGTTGACGCGCTTAAACATGTTTTTGATAAAAACAGCTAAAACCTAATAATAAAGGAACAGTTACATGCAACAAGGCAGCCTAGTATGTGTAGGAACCGGGATGATGGTTGGAGCGCATTTATCGCCTATTTGTCAAAGTCATATTGAGCAAGCCGACGTCGTTTTCGTATGTGTAGCTGAGCACTACATGGAGGCATGGATCACCTCTTTGAACAAAAACACAGTAAACCTACAAACTTTCTATGGTGAAGGCAAAGATCGCCACGATACCTATGCTCAAATGACTAGCGCAATGCTAGAGCGTGTGGAGAAAGGCGAAAAAGTAGTTGGCGCTTTTTATGGACACCCTGGGGTTTTTGCAAAGGTGCCTCATGACGCTATCGCAATCGCTAAAAGTCGAGGGTTTGATGCTTACATGTTGCCGGGGATCTCAGCTGAATCGTGCCTATACGCCGATTTGGGCATAGACCCAGGTGCTCTAGGTTGCCAACACTACGAGGCAAACCAGTTTCTACTATATAAACGAGAAGTAGATACGGCTGCGTATTTAGTTTTATGGCAGGTTGGGGTTGCAGGAGATTTCTCAAGTGCCGTTTTTACCTCCAGCTCTCTTCAACGAAAAAAGCTTACTGATAAACTGTTATCTATTTACCAAGCGAATGACAGCGCTATTTTATATGAAGCTGCAACCTTGCCCATCGATGAGTTCAGAGCTACGACGATTGCTATTGGTGAACTGCATAATCACGAAATTAACCAGCACTCTACACTTGTCATACCACCAGTTAGTAAACCAGTGATAGATGATGTCGATTACTCCAAAGGTACTAACTAGTGCAGTTCGCTACACCTCGTTTTACCAGCGCTTTACTTTGCCAGCAGTGGAAAGAGGAAACAGCAAGCTTGTACCAAAATAGAAAAATTATGCGATTAATAGGTGAGCCCCTTTCTGAGAAGGAAAGTGAAGTAGTCGCTAGTACTTTCATTGAAGCAAACAAAAGGCCTTGGCCAGCACAGAAGGTCTGGTCGATAACGTGTAATCAAACGCAGGCATTTTGTGGAATTCAGATGCTTTGTAAAAGCGTTTTACAAGACACTGCAGAGATTGGAATTATATTAGCGCCTTCAATGAACGGAAAAGGCGCGGCACGAGAAGCGATGGGCGCGCTAGTCGAATTTGGCTTGGAAAATCTCAATCTTCACCAAATTGTTGCCCAATTTGAAAAGCGTCACCTCGCTACAAAACGTCTAGTTACCCAATTAAACTTCAAACAGTCAAAGGACAGCCGTTTTCAGCCAAGTAAAACCAACTTGGTCACATTTACCTTTAATCGCTAGAATATTTGGTTACTTCATACCTAATAAACCAGTAAGTATTTCTGTTTTCAAAGGTAATTGATGCAAATAGTAACTGGTATAATATGTCTAAAATGCTATATATTTGATTAACAACTCATCAAATAGTTGCTAACCTATTAAACATTAATAACTATAAAGTAGAACAAACTCATGAAAGCGCTAAAAGAACTTCTCGCTATTGCACAAGATGCATCTAAGCAACGTGACACTGATGTAATTGCACAATTTAAAGCTGACCACGCAGACGCACTTTCTCAAGAGAAAGAAAAAATGTGGTGTCTTTTGATGCCAGAAGATGAAGAGCAAGACGCGCCTGGTGATGCACAAGAGAGTGAAGAAAAGAACCAAGTGTCACTTCACTAACTTTGATAGTTTAAATTGTGGTTAGGTTTTTAATAGGGGCGTTACTTTGCCCCTTTTTCATATTTCCGCTTTCTGCTGACGAAATTGATCAGCAGTTAGTGCGCGCTGATGCACTTCGCAGTCAAGACGTGGAGGCGTTTCGTACGTCATTGTCGGCTCTCAGTAATAAATCAGCCTCCTTTTCACCGGCCCAAGTCCAATACTTTAACTATCTCAATGCTTATAGCTTATCGTATTCAGGAAAACTCATAGAGGCAGTTCCACTTTATGAAAGTGTTTTTCAAAGTGCTTCAGATAAATCGTTACAACTACGAGCCAAAAATTCAATTCTCAACAACTACGCGTTAGTTCGGGATTTTCCCAAAGCACTTCAGCAAATTCCTGATATTGTTCCTCTACTTTCGTTAGCGAAAGATAAAGATAAGCACCTTTCAATTTTGACGATTGCGCTTTTTTATAATCAGTTGGAAGAGTTTGAGCAGAGTTTGCAGTACAGTGCTCGCGTAATTGGACAAGAGCTTTCTTCCCGCAATGCGTGTCTGGCTCACAATCTGCGTAGTGAGTCGCTGCACAATTTAGGACGACTTGACCGAGAAACGCTAAATACAACTATTGAGGTATGTAATGCGAGTAAAGAGCCAATCGCTCTGAATTTAGCAAAATTATGGCTTGCTCAACTGATGTTAGCATCGCCAGACAGTATCGCAGGGGCGTTAGACGCCTTACTTGCTATCCAAGCAGATGTTGAAAGTACTAACTATCCACGATTAACGTCAGAGTACTATACAGCGCTAGCACAAGCCTATTTTGCCAATAAGCTCTTTCATAACGCACAGGAGAGTGCGCTTAAAGGCGCGGAGCTTGCAAAAGGCATGGGATATTCAAAACCCAGAAAAACGGCATATTATATACTGTACCAGTCGGCAATAGAGAAAGGGGATAATGCACAAGCATTAGATGCATTTATTCAATACGCTGAGGCTGATAAAGCGTACCTTGATGAGTACAACGTTAAGCAAATGGCGATTCAACAGGCTAAGTTCGATAACCTCGAGAAGAATATCGAAATTCAGCTACTGGACAAAGAGAATAGCCTACTGAAAGCACAAGCAGCCCTTTCCCGAGAAGAAAAGCAAAATCACAGGCTGTTGATAACATTGCTTGCTTCCACCACGATACTTGTCCTTATGTGGGCAATAATAAATCGTAAGTTACATGCAGCACTTAGGGAAAAGGCGCAAACTGACTCGTTAACAAAAGTGGCGAACCGTCACTATTTTACTGAGTTGGCATCGAAAGCGCTTGATCGAATGTCAGAGCAGCAGGACGTATTATCTTTTGTAATTTTCGACCTTGATCACTTTAAGTCAGTTAACGATAGCTACGGTCATCCAACAGGCGATTGGGTATTAAAGGCAGTAGTTAACGCGGTGAGGAAACACTGCAGAAAAGAAGATGTTTTCGGGCGCTTAGGTGGTGAGGAGTTCGGCCTACTATTACCAGGGTGTAATGAGAAAAAAGCAAAAGAAATAGCGGAAAGTATGCGCAATAGTATCCGTCAGATTGATACAGCTGAAAGCGGTTTTACCTTCGATATTTCAGCAAGCTTTGGTATCTCCAGCACTGCGTCATCAAAGTATCAATTCGAGGCGCTGTATGCCAATGCTGATGAAGCTTTGTATGGCAGTAAAAAGCATGGCCGTAACCGAGTTTCTGTCTTCCCGGTTAATGGTGAAAGTGACGTTGGTAATGTTGGGCAAGCCTTTCAGCCTGCCTAAATATTACAACGAAAGAAAGTAAACAATGGGGCGTGTGCTGGCTTAATCAGCCAGCGCGCTCGCCGCGGCCACTTTGGTCGGGCTAATTTCTTCGCTTGGATAGCAGCCCAATACTTTGATGTAGCGGGTAATACCACGCAATGCATCAAGGGCATTTTGTACAGGGCCATCTTCTACATTGCCTTCTACATCAATGTAGAACATCTCTTCCCATGGATTGCCTGGAATAGGACGCGATTCAAGCTTCGTCATATTGATGCTGTTCTCTCGTAGCACCAACAAGGCCTCTACAAGTGCACCTGGCTTTTGGATGGTAGACATAACAAGTGTTGTTTTAGCAGGAACTTGAAGTGGAACCACTACTGGGTTGCGCGCAACAACGATAAAACGGCTATGGTTTTCTTTTTGGTTTGCTAAGTTACTCTTTATTGCCATTAGGCCGTACAAGTTACCACCCGCTTCGCTGCCTATTGCGGCTACGTCATCGCGTTTAAGCTCACTAACTGTCAACATGGCAGACGAGGTGCTGTCCATGGTTTTCACTTCTACGTTCCCTAGTTCTGCTAAGAAATGGCTACACTGAGTGAACACTTGAGGGTGAGCGTAAAGCGTTTTGATTTTATCGATACTGGTGTTGGTTCCCACTAACAATGTATGGCGGATAGGGTGGGTGAGTTCACCAATAATACTAAGTTGGGTATGCTGTAGTTGGTCATACACTTCATTGATACTGCCAGACGTCGTGTTCTCAATAGGCAATACCGCGTAATCGGCTTCAGTACTTTCAACTTTGTAAATAATTTCAGCAAAGCTCTGACAGCCAATTTCCAGCAATTCGCCTGGGCGACGAGAGAAGTACTTTTGAGTTGCTAGATAAGAGTAAGAGCCCTTGTCGCCCAAGAATGCCACTCGGTTTAAGGGCAATGTACTGCCAGGGTTAGCGCGTTCAGCAAGCATAGCCTGCTGGTTTAAAACAGAGTCTTCAATAATAACGTGGAAAATTTGTGTCACATAATGAGGGTCTAAGCCGATGTTTTGGCCTTCTTTTATTAGGCGCACCAATAGCTGTTCTTCTCGCTTTTGATCTCTCACAGGAATGTGATGCTTTATTTTCGTCTCAGCCACTTCGTTGGTTAGCTTTCTGCGTTCTGAGAGTAAAGTAAGTAATTCACTGTCTAAAGCGGTAATCCGCTCTCTAACAGTATCTAATGCATTGTCTGACATATCATTCCCGTGCGTATCGTATAAGAAAATTCTGCTAAAAAAAAACCTCCCAGTTGGGAGGTTTTCATGCATGTAGCCGCGCCTCCCTAGTTAAAGGATATAAACGCAAAAAAGAAAAGTGCTACGTGCATAGTATTCTGTTTCATAGGTTTGAATGTATGTTGAACGCCTATGTGTGTCAACCCATTTTTACAAATTGAATAGTTGTTTTTAATGTGGAGGACTTGAAAAAGTAATTAAAATGCGCTTTTGGCTTTATAAAAAGCCAAACGGTTAGGGCATGAAGCGTTGGCAGGTGCCGTAAATATACACCTGCCGGTGGGTAATTTGAGAACGCCGTTAAATATTTTTGCGCTTAGTTACCTAATAGTGCTGAAAGCATTTGTCTTACTTCGTTGGGCTCAAAAGGCTTATCGCATAGCGCGTTCACACCTGTTTGCTGAATATTAGCCATATGTGCACTGTCAGCTGACTCTGACGTTACCATGATAATCGGTATATGTGTGGTTTCTGGATTAAAGCGGATAAATTCCGATAGTTCCCTGCCATCCATTTCGGGCATATTGTAGTCGGTAACCACGAGGTCAAAAGGTTCATCTTTTATATAAGTTAGCGCCATTGCGCCATTCTCTGCTTCTTTTATGCGTTGAAGCCCCATGCCTTCTAGTACCCGTCGAATATGATTACGCGCTAATTTACTGTCATCAACAAGTAGTACGCGAACATCGTGTACGTCAAATAGTTCTAATTCTAGTTCATCGTGATTGATTAAATCTAAGCTTGCGTTTAACGCACGAGACAAATGAAGGGGTTCAAATGGTTTAGGAAGAATTGCCGCAACACCCGCCTGCTTAAACTCTTCTAGTTTGCTCAAACGATTTTCACTGGAAACCAACATGAAGGGAATTGTTTTAAATGCGTCGTCTTCTTTGATGAATTTAAGTAGTTCTAGTGCGGTTCCATCTTCGTAGTACATCGCGCTTACGATTAGGTCAGCACCGTGCGCTTTTACCGCTGAACGAGCTTCGGAAAGGGTACTGACGGGGTCAATTTCCTTTACGTGTTCTTTTAACAACAAAGTGGTGATGATCTTTCTTTGTGTGTCAGAAGGCTCAACTAAAATAATGTGTAGATCAGAAATTGACAGCTTTTCCATTTCAGACTCTTTTTGTTATATGTTTATGAAAAAGTGAGAGCTCGCTAGCTGGCTAGCGTTACATTAGCCCCCAGCAAGCTTAACTTTATACCCTTTATCGGTAAGTAGTGTGCGGAGCTTTTCCCTGTCATCAGTTTGTACTTCAATGACACCGTCTTTCACTGCGCCGCCGCAACCACATTTTTTCTTTAGCTCAGAGCCTAGCTTTTTCAGCTCATCAGACGCGAGGTCTAATCCCTTAATCAGAGACACCCCTTTTCCTTTGCGACCTTTAGTTTCCCTGTGAATACGAACAACGCCGTCAGAAGACACCGAACGCGCTTGCTCTTTTGGCTCAGGCTTTATTTTGCCACTTTCAGTACTATAGACCAAAAGGGCGTCTTGCCAGTCTTGCATACATACCTCAATAAATTGCGTCTTTCCATCTAAATGGCGATAAAAAAAGCATTACCATACGAAAGTTTAAGATGACTTTCATGGCGATGTGTAAAAGTTCAACTAGTATAAGAATAGCAAAGTTAAAAGCATGTGATGAAGCATTTCTGCTTACATTTTTAAGGAGCGAATATGGAAATAACGTCGAGCTATCAAAATCAAGGGAAAGTACTAGTGGTAGATGTAGGCACTAAGTTTGACTTTAGTAAGGTAGAAGACTTCAGAAACGCCTATGGCGAACTGGGCGCCGATGTCTCTCACATCACCGTAGATTTATCGCGTACTGAATACATGGATAGCTCTGCCTTAGGTATGTTGTTAAACATGCAAAAGACACTCGCTGAAAGAGAATTAACCTACAGTATCGAAAATGCCCGTCCTCAGGTTGCTAAAATCCTGAAAATATCTCGATTCGATAAAAAGTTCGACATTAAGTAAGAAAAGCAAGTCGCTAAATTAACATTTTATCGAAGAGACATACGTGAAGATCCTCATTGTTGACGACGAGGCTATCAACCGTACATTGCTTACTAACATGCTTTATAACGCAGGTTATAAAGAGTGTATCGAAGCGGTGGATGGTGTTGAAGCTATCAAAAAATTTACGCACGAAAAACCCGACTTGGTTTTGTTGGATGTTGTGATGCCTGGGCTCAGTGGTTTTGACGTTGCACCCAAAATACGCAAGCTTGCGAAAGGGCCGTATCTACCTATTCTTTTTATCACCGCTTTAGAAGATAAAGAAAGTTTAGTGAGGTGTCTGGAAGTTGGCGGGAACGACTTTGCCACAAAGCCCTTCGACCGACACATTCTAATTGCCAAAATTCGAGCCCACTTAAAAATACGTGCTTTGAGTGAACACATAGAACAGCAAAATAAAGCACTTCGTTTATTCAATCAAAGAGTGGCGAGAGAGCACGCCATCGTGGAGCATATTTTTAGCCACGCTATTGTCAATCGACCCGAGGTAATGGCGCATTTCGACTGCTTCCTAAAGCCAGCTGAAACCTTTAATGGCGATCTCTTTCTATGCGAATCAAGCCCTAGTGGTGGTATTTATTTTGTGGTGGGAGATTTTACAGGCCATGGTTTGGCGTCTGCAATTGGTGCGTTGCCTGTAACCCGAGCCTTTCAGGAACTCAGCCAGCAAGGGGTATCTATTTCTGAGATTATTTCAGAATTAAATCGAATTTTAATTAAGTTTCTACCAAGTGACATGTTTATGGCCGCAGTGGTGGGCGAAATTAATGCGGGGGGCAATAGAATAAACTTATGGCAAGGTGGAATGCCGGCTGTCATTGTTCCTGCGAAAACTGATTTAGCATTGCGCTGCATTCCCTCACGTCACATGGCATTAGGGATCCTAGACGAGCATGAACTCAACACCGATTGCGATACCATTCAATTAGGATGCAATGAACAGCTTGTAATTTGTAGCGACGGGCTAATTGAGAGTACTAATCAAGAGGGAGAAATGCTTCTTGAGGAAGGCTTGGTAAGAATAGTAAAAGAGCAAATGCAGACGCATGGGAAAATAGAATCCAATTCACTTTTTCTTAAGGCGAAAGAGCATTGCGCAGCCTCTTCATTTCACGATGATGTCACGCTAGTCGTGTTTACCTCTCAACCCATTAAAACGCCCGTATCACCAAAGATGGATTTTGGATTGCCATCGGTGCATGAAGTTGCGCTTGACGCACAACATTTGAAACAGCCTGACATTCTTCAACGCGTGCTACAGCTTGCGGGGCAATGTGAGGGCATTCAAGCGGTGCGTTCGATAATTTATACCGTGTTGTCGGAACTGTTTAATAATGCGTTAGAGCATGGGATCTTGAAACTCGACTCAAAACTCAAAGCTGATAGTACAGGGTTCCATCAATATTACGAAAACCGCGAGGCTTCACTAAAAGCGCTTAGTCACGGGCGAATTAATATTAGGATAGAGTCTTTACCCCTTAAAGGTAAGGTGCTGATAGCGGTTGAAGATAGTGGTGAAGGCTTTGAGTGGAACAAGGCAAGTACGGTAGGCCGGCGTCATTCCGTTCATGACGAAAGCTTTGGGCGTGGGCTCCCTTTGCTTCACGCGCTGTGCGAACGAGTGTGGTTCGAAAATGGCGGGAGTAAAGTGATTTGCTTACTTGATACTAAAATTTAGGCGCCTTTAGAAAATATCTTTACGAGCAAAATGTTCATATTCATGTTTCTCTGAAGGCTTTTAAACTCTCACTTTACAGCTCTAGTCGCTGAGTACAGTTTACATAGACTTGCTTGCTTAGTCATCGCTGTAAATCTGTCCATCTAATCCAGCAATTAATCGAATTTAGCTTTTACCGAGTAAAAGTTTTATCGATACTCAAATTCCATTAACCGCGGGCGTTTCTGCGGTGACACAAGAAGTAGGGCCCCATGCTGAAATCATTTCTTAAACTTTTCGAAGACACGCATAAGCGCACAGAGCCAACGTATACCGTTGAATTGGCGACTGCTGCATTACTTAGTGAAATTGTAAACGCTGATAATGAAGTAACGGATAGCGAGAGATGTGAATACGAGAAACAGCTCAGAAAGCATGTAAACATAGATGAGGAAGCGATGTCGTTGTTGCTTGAAAGAGGGCAAGAGACGGCTGACGATTCAATTGACTTAGTGCGTTTTACTCAAGTACTAAATAAACACTGCAGCGCTGATGAGAAAAGAGATGTGATAAAGAGCCTCTGGGCTATTGCATACGCGGATGAATCTTTAGCGCCTCTTGAAGAGAGTACTATTCGTCAAATAGCTGATTTATTGTACGTTCCCCATAGCCAATACATTAAAACTAAACTTGAAGTAGTTGAAAGAACATAGCGTTCATCATCACTCAGTTAGTCTTTTTTGTCTTAGCTAAAAAAATGGATTCAAATTTAGCGACCTGTACCTTACTATTGTGAACAAATAATAATAAAAGCTTAGCGGTGACAGTGCTGTTTCAGAGCCTATGGCATCACTTGCTTACAACAGCTTGCAGTACTGAAGTAAGGGTAGTTGAGTGTTTAGAACGTTGAAAATCCCAATTGGGCTTGTCATTGCATTGACGATGTCGGTGCTGGCGCTCTCTGTGGTAATTGTTAATAAATTAGAACACAACGCGTCTGTGGTGGATGTGGTTAAAGGCAATACCGCGACGTTAAGTAACGCTTTGTCGCTGCAGTTATTGGTTGTCATGGAGCGAAGTCCCGGTGATAACGCATTATTTTCCTCTCTTTTTCAACCGATAAAAGAACACGATAATCTTATTTCCGCCACGCTATATGACAACGACTATCAAGTCATTTCCACCATTCAACCTGATTCCTTAAGCCAGCTTTCCAATCAATCTGTTCCTCTTGATCCTGCAGAAATTCCATTTGGTGTTACGCAATACGACAATGTTATCACTGCCCATCAAATTGTAGGTAGTAGCCTATACCCACTTGGACATGTTGTTCTTTATGTGGATATTGAAGACACCATGGCGGCAAGTTCAGCCCGCCAGCTCATTAAGCAAGTGCCTATCGTTATCGCGGTTTGGCTGCTTTGCACTGGCACTTGTGTCTTTATTTTATACCGTTTGATTTCTCCTATTGGGTCGCTGAGGCAGTTTACTCAAGAAGTATTTGAGTCAAAAGACTATGCGCTGCGCAGTTCACTTAATACATCTAATGAAATTGGACAGTTATCGAATAACATTAATAGTTTATTGGATACCATTGAAGTTGAGTTACTTATCAACTTTGAGCAAAAGCAAACATTGGTTGATCAACAAGAAACCATGTCTCGTCTGGCAAACTTCGATAGTTTAACCGGTCTTCCCAATCGACAGTTTGTTCTCGATAACTTAAGACTTGAGCTAGCCAGAGCCAAAAGAAATGATGAAGACTTACTGCTCCTGTTTTTTGATTTAGATGGGTTTAAGGGCATCAATGATTCTTTAGGACATGAAACCGGGGATCTCATTCTCATAGAGGTTGCTGACAGAGTTCAGTGTTTGCTGCGCGACGGCGATTTATTCGCGCGACTGGGAGGGGATGAGTTCTTAGTACTGCCCGATAGAGATGTGACTACTGACCAAGCGCAAAGCTTGGCAACGCGACTTATTACCGCATTTGATGAGCCTTTTGAACTGCGTGGCTTATCACTAACGGTAGGTTTAAGCGTTGGAATTGCTACGGCTTCCGATGCGGGCTACGACCTAAGCGAACTGATGAGCAATGCAGACCTTGCAATGTATCGCTCAAAAGCGCGAGGGCGGGGCAGCTACACACTGTTTACACCTGATATGGTTGAGTCGCATAAGCGTAAACTCCACTTAGCTAACGGTATTGAGCAAGGAATCAGCAACGATGAGTTTGTTGTTTATTACCAGGTTAAAGTTAACAACGAAGGGAATGTAATCGGCGTAGAAGCGCTTATTCGTTGGCAACATCCTGAATTTGGCTTGGTCATGCCGAACGAGTTTATCCCCATTGCTGAGCAGGGCGGTAAGATCACTGCAATTACCCGTTGGGTAATTAAGCGCGTTTGTATTGATATGCCAGATTTAAAACAATGGGCCACGTCTCCGTTTAGAGCCTCAATCAATTTATCTGGACATGATTTGCGAAGCTCGCAGCTGTTTGACTACATCTACAATACTTTCAAGCTCTATGACATCAACCCAGAAAACATTGAATTTGAAGTGACAGAAAGTGCGTATCTAGAAAACTTTACTCTTTCAAACAAGTTCTTCAGACGCATCGGAAATATGGGGTGCGCCATAGCTCTAGATGATTTTGGAACGGGTTACTCCTCGTTAAGTTACCTGACGCAAATCAATATCGACACGCTAAAAGTTGACCGACAGTTTGTAATGGAAATTCAAACTTCAGAACGAAGCCGTCTTGTGACTGGGGCAATTATTGATTTGGCGAAAAGACTGTCACTCTCGGTATGTGCTGAGGGCATAGAAAACCTTGAACAGTGGAATTATCTTAGAGAGCATGGATGTGACAATGTGCAAGGATTTATGTTTAGCAAGCCCATCCCCTTATCGGAGCTCACTTGCTCTCCCTCCCATTACAGCGATAGTAGTTTCTCTGTATAGCAAGGTATCGATAAAACCACTTTGACATACAGTGTTTCAAAGTGGTGTTTCTTTTTTGCAACATTTAACCTGTATGCTGAGTGGTTGATAGTACACTTATTTGCATATGCTGCTGTTTTTAATGTGCTTTTTCTTTTTGGTCTGAAAATCGCATAAGCAGTTTGAATGCAATTATGATAGTGGTTAATTGAAGACTAGTGGTAGTATCCATGAGCTTTAATAGCAGCATAACCTGATAACACAGGGCTGGTATCAAAGCGGATTGAGAAGGATTTTAAAAGCGTTTAGCGGAGGATTCATGATGAAACGTCTCGAAAAAGTTTTCTTAGCACTTTGTGCTGTTGCTGCAGTACAAGCCATTTCAGTAGCGGACGCGTACGCAAGTCCAGCGCGTTCGTTGATGCAGGAATTAGACACAGATAAAGATGGTCTGATATCACTTAAAGAAGCGGTTCGACACACAGGTCTACTGCGTAACTTTGGGCTGATTGATGACAACGAAGATGGCAAACTTTCCGAAGCCGAATTGGCAAAAAGCAAGTTGACGCCAGGCAATGAAAAGCTCACAGCAAGTGAGTAGATAAAATAATATATTTAAGAGGGTAAGGTTCTGATAAACAAGGTTTCGTTTGGTGAACGCTTGGTACAACTTGGTTCACTAAGGCAGTTGACGCTAGGTAGTTTTGTACTGGCCCTTATCCCTCTTATAGCCTTACTTTGGCAAAGTCAAAGCGACTTAGCCAAAGTGGGTCAAATGACAACACTTGAAACACGGTTTGTTGTCGATGTTGTTAGCGACATGCAAAGACTCGATAACGCGGTCGTTGACGTAGAGCGCAGCATTCGCCAATTTGCTGTGTTGAGAAATGAAAGGGTGGCCTCTCTTTCTGATAACGCCATCGATCAATTTGCCGTGGCCGCTGACAATCTATGTCAGGCTCTCTCGGTACCAACTACCTGCACACGACTTTCAGAACAGCTAAATCAATTAGCCGAATATCGAGCGATTGAAGACCAGCTTTTACTTAATGCATACCTTGCGTCAGTGGGCGATAGCGTCGACCAGCTTCGCGACGATGTAGAAGCCGCTATTACTGAACGTGTCAAAGTCCAGCAAGATGATTTAAATGCCATGCAAGCAAAACAAGCTTGGTCTACAGCTATGCTTGTAAGCGTTTCGTTATTGCTAATACTGATGGGGAGTCAACTTATTGTGAACCCCGTTAACAACTTAAAAAAGATTATAAGGATCATGGCCCACAGCGATGGTCAGCTTCCACCCCTTTCAAGACAAGCGCCAAAAGAACTGATTGATGTAGAGAAAGATTTACATTGGCTTTATGATCGACTACAGCAGTTGGAGCATATTAGAACCGCCTTGCTGCGACACGCTGCTCACGAGCTCAAAACTCCGCTTGCTAGCATTAAAGAAGGCTGCAGCTTGTTGTCTGAAAACGTGGTGGGCGAGTTGAATAACAGTCAACGCGAAGTACTTTCGCTACTTACAGCTAGCACGCAAAGGCTCAACACGCTGGTGGAAAAGTTGCTCGACTACAACCTGCTGTTGCAACAAGCTCAGCCAAAAATGGTACAAAGTGACGTTAGTAAGTTAGTTTCTGCTTGTTTAGAAGATTACGCGCTCGCCATTCAGGATAGAGAAGTGGAAGTAAAGATAACTGCGTCCGAGGTGCGTATAGACGAGGAGCTGTTTAGAAGAATACTTGATAACTTGGTGTCCAATGCAGTCGCGCATGGCGCAGTGGGAAGACCGATAAATATTAGCCTTTATAACGAAAACGATAATCTTGTACTGGATGTTGCCAATCGCGGTAAGCGTATTGCTCCAGAGTCAGTACATACTTTATTTGAACCTTTTATCCGAGGAACCGAGCCGAGAAACGACAATGTCATTGGGACGGGTTTAGGGTTATCAATTGTTGCCGATTGCGCTCGACTGATGCATGGTGATGTGCGTGTTGTAGATGTAGACTATGCCGATGTTTGCTTTAGAGTGACCATTGGGCAACAGGAAAAATAAAATGAGAATAAGTGGTTTAATTGTCGCCTTACTGGTGCTGACAGGATGTCAGAGTTTAACCAGAAACAACGACAACGCAGGTGAGCCAGAAAAGGTGACGCCTGTAGCTAAAATAGAACGTGGCCTTTGTTTATTTGTTGAGCCTCCACAGGGGTTCGAGCACAATTGCGATGCAACCTATTGGCTTAACGCGTGGATTGACGCGGCCAACCAACCTTGGTTAGAGCGTAAGCAAGCATTAAAAGCGTTAGGTGATACAGCATCTGACACGCTTCACGCCTACGTTTTAACACTACCAACAGATACACCTTATCAAGACAGGTTGCGCGCGCAGCTTGCGTTAAATGATATTGCTGGAACATTTACACCCACTGCGCAAGAAGTGGTGACTGTTATTGCTGCGTCGCACAACAATCAGATTATGCAGCTTGAATCTGCCATGGTGGTGTTGGAGCAAGAAAATACTTCTCGTGGCGAGAAAGTAAAAGCACTTGAAATTGAAGCAGTTAACCTGCGCAAAAAACTAGAAGAATTGTTGCAGATTGAAGCAACACTGATGGATAAAAACAGGAGTACACAACAGTGAGCGAAAAGGCGAGTAGCAACCCTAACTTATTGTTGGTAGATGACGATAAGAGCTTATTGCGCTTATTAACCATTCGTCTGGAAGGCGAAGGTTATGAGGTGACCGCAGTGGAAGACGGTCAATCAGCGTTAAGAAAGCTTCAAAACGACAACTACGATGTAGTATTGAGTGACTTGCGTATGCCGGGCTTAGATGGTCTGAGTTTGTTTGAAGAGATTATGGGAATTAGAAAAGATATTCCTGTAATTCTGATGACGGCTCACGGCACCATTGCTGATGCGGTAGCAGCCACTCAGCGTGGTGTATTTGGGTTTTTGCCTAAACCTGTCGATCACGATGAATTACGCGCGCTGCTGCAAAAAGCACTTAGCCAGTCTCAAGCTGCTCAGCCTGGGGATTGGGCAAAGGACATCATTACCCGTTCTCCAGAAATGCTAAATGTACTAGACCAGGCGTTCCGCATAGCTCAGCGTGAAGTGTCTGTGCTTATTAGCGGCGCGAGCGGTACAGGTAAAGAGTTACTTGCTAATGCCATTCATAAAGCCAGTAACCGCAGCGACAAACCATTTGTGGCTATTAACTGTGGAGCATTACCTGAAAACTTGCTTGAGTCTGAGCTATTTGGTCATGCCAAAGGTGCGTTTACCGGTGCTGTAGCTGCTCACCCTGGTCTGTTTAGAGAAGCCGACGGTGGTACCTTGTTCTTGGATGAGATTGGCGATATGCCGATGACGCTGCAGGTAAAACTGCTGCGTGCATTACAAGAGCGTCAAATTCGTCCAGTAGGTAGTAGCAAGCACGTAGATATCGATGTGCGTATCATTTCTGCAACGCACAAAGACTTGCACAAAGAAATGGAAGAAGGCACCTTCCGCGAAGATTTATATTACCGTCTCAACGTGGTGAACCTAAAACTTCCGTCGCTAAAATCGCGAAGTGAAGATATTCCACTTCTGGCTCGCTCGCTGCTGCAGCAAAGCGCACAGCGTCATGGAGTGAATGTAAGCCAATTTTCTGATGACGCGATGCAACAGCTGGTAACCTCATCTTGGCCAGGTAACGTACGTCAGCTTGTGAATGTGGTCGAGCAGTGTGTTGCGTTAACGCAAACGCCTGTTATTCCGCTTCACTTAGTAGAGCAAGCCTTGTCTGCCACTAAGCAAAGCTGGCCAACGCTTACAGAAGCGCGCGATGCCTTTGAACAGCAATACTTGCACAAGCTTCTTAAAATGACCGACGGCAACGTAACGCGCGCGGCAGAGCTTGCTGGTAGAAATAGAACTGATATGCACAAGCTTATGAAAAAGCACGAGCTAGACGCAGCTGATTTCAGATAGACATAGTCGAGCTTAGAGAGTTATTAAACGCATCACTTTTTAGTGATGCGTTTTTGTTTTGCGATACGAAAAGCGTAGGGCTGGAGTTATGCTGGAAGGTGCTCTGAAAAAATAATGGTTTCAACTGTGCGGGCGTGGTTTTTTAAGCTTTCTATCTCAACATCTAAAAAGTCACGTGGTTCATCAAACAGTAGGCATAACGTACCCAATTCATAGCCATCTTTATTGCGCAAGATAGCACCTGCGTAAGCTCTTATGAAAGGGCTGCCAGTAACCAGCGGGTTATTAGCGAATAGCTTATCGGCTTTAGCGTCGGGAACAATCAAGTATTCTTCTTCGGCTATCGCGTAGGTGCAAAACGAGATATTACGCGGTGTTTCGGTAGCATCCATACACTGGCGGGACTTAAACCATTGGCGATCTTCTGCAACAAGGCTTACCAAGCAGGTTTTAGCATTAAATTCTTCTTGTACAGCTTTGGTGAGCTCGTCAAGTTGTTCGCTTGGGGAAGTATCTAAAATATCTAGCGATTCAAGCGCAGCAATACGCGCTTTCTCATATTCATGGTTCATTGAGGCTATTTCACGGTAAATAATGGTGTAGTACCAAAATAGATAAGAGCAGTAGTTTACCGCTGAATTAGAAAAACGCTATCTATTAAAAAATATTGATAGGCTCAATGTCAGTTGCTCGTCATCAAAACAGTGAATTCTGCTCTGGTTGAGTTTTAATAGACAGGTTATTTAGCGCGAGTGATGGAGTAGTGTTGTTATACAAATCGATAAACTGCTGCGCTAACCAGGGAGCATCTTTGTTGTCGGGGCGGTGACAAAAAAAGTAAACGTCTTTTCCTTCACTTTGCCAAATCTTCACTTTTTTCACCCAAGGCAATAAACAGCGTTGGTTGTCATCATCAACATCATTGCCTACAAAGCGCACAATGGGAGTATGGCCTGTAGCAATAACATTTACTGGTACACGAGGCTTTTTCTCTCGCACTTCCTCTAGCATCGCACGTCTATTTGTTCCCCCTGCGTCTAAAGAGCCAGTGAAAAGCGCTCGGGTGTCCATAATGATTCTGTTCGCATTGTGGCGGATCAAAAGTTGATTAAGCGCCTTTTCCTCGTCACCCTTAGCGAAAAATGCCAGGTGGCGCACTTCAACCGCTACGTTTATTTCTTGAGGTAATGCCGCTAAAAAGGTATCCAAAATGGATAGCTTTTCTGGCCCAAAAGTAGCGGGCAGTTGCAGCATCATGACTCCTAGCTTTTCTTTTAACGGGCTTAATAAAGCAAGCTGTTGGGCAACCTCTTCATCACAATGCTGTAATTGATGTACATGAGTAATGTTTTGGTGAAACTTGAAAGTAAACCTGAAGTGGTCGGGTGTTGAATCGCACCATCTCGCAACAGCGTCTTGGTGGGGAAGAGAGTAAAATGTGGTATTCCCTTCAACCGTATTACACTCCTTGGCATACAGCGACAATCCATTATCAGACTTGGGATAATTAGCAAACCACGTGCTTGGCCAATGGCTGTGTTGCCACATTGGCAATCCAATATAGAGATTTCCTTGTGATATGGCTGATTTGTGCATATTTGTCATTGGGCTTTATCAAGCATTTGTTTATACTATGCGGCCTTTAAATCATTACATTATGCATGTTGTGGGAGGGCCAGTTAATTGGCCAGCAAGTTTACGCGATTTTTGGCAAAGTCTTAAGCCCAAAAGTAAGCGGTTTTGAACGCCAATTCACAGCATGCGAAGCAAGAAAAAACATCAGGGGTCAAGGACCATGCGCACAGATTACTGTGGGAATATCGATTCATCATACATTGGACAAGAAGTTACCCTTTGCGGGTGGGTTAATAAGCGTCGCGATTTAGGCGGTGTAATTTTCATCGACTTACGCGACCGCGAAGGTATCGTACAAGTGGTGTTCGACCCAGATTTACCAGACGTGCTATCGGTAGCTAACACGTTGCGTAGCGAATTCTGTGTAAAGCTAACGGGTAAAGTGCGTGCGCGCCCTGAAGGTCAAGTAAATAAAGACATGCGCACAGGTGAGATTGAGATCCTGGGCACAGGCCTTGAAGTGATCAACAAGTCTGACGTGCTTCCACTGGACTGGAACCAAGAAAACTCAGAAGAACAGCGCCTTCGCTATCGTTATCTAGATCTTCGCCGTCCTGTAATGAGCCAGCGTTTACAATTCCGTGCAAAAGTAACCGGTGCTGTACGTCGCTTCCTAGAAGAAGAAGGTTTCCTTGATATTGAAACCCCTATTCTTACTAAGGCAACGCCAGAAGGTGCACGTGACTACCTAGTGCCAAGCCGCACGCACAAAGGTGAGTTCTTTGCACTTCCGCAATCGCCACAGCTTTTCAAACAGCTTCTGATGATGTCGGGCATGGACCGTTACTATCAAATTGTTAAGTGCTTCCGCGACGAAGACTTACGTGCCGACCGTCAGCCAGAATTTACCCAAATCGATATTGAGACCACGTTCTTAGATGCCGATGGCGTAATGTCTATTACCGAGCGTATGATCCGCGACTTGTTCAACAAAATGCTAAACGTTGACCTTGGCGACTTCCCGCGCATGACGTACAAAGAAGCCATGACGCGCTTTGGTAGCGACAAGCCAGACCTACGTAACCCGTTAGAGTTAACAGACGTTGCCGACTTGCTTGCTAACGTTGACTTTAAAGTATTCAGCGGCCCGGCAAACGACCCTAAAGGTCGCGTAGCAGCTATTCGCGTACCGGGCGGTGCTTCACTTTCGCGTAAGCAAATAGACGAATACACTAAATTTGTAGGTATTTACGGCGCGAAAGGTCTGGCTTGGATTAAAGTTAACGATGCTGGTGCAGGTCTTGAAGGTCTACAGTCGCCAATCCTTAAATTCCTATCGGAAGACATCACTAACGCCATGCTAGAGCGCACTGGCGCACAAAGTGGCGATATTCTATTGTTTGGTGCAGACAGCTACACTGTGGTTACCGAAGCGATGGGCGCACTTCGTCTTAAGCTTGGTGAAGACTTTGAGCTTCTTGAAGGCGAGTGGAAGCCACTTTG
Organism: Alteromonas sp. G4i35; assembly: GCF_054960375.1. Classification (NCBI taxonomy): domain Bacteria; kingdom Pseudomonadati; phylum Pseudomonadota; class Gammaproteobacteria; order Alteromonadales; family Alteromonadaceae; genus Alteromonas; species Alteromonas sp. G4i35. The sequence goes on from NZ_JBHNZD010000024.1 coordinate 83,581, forward strand.
GGTTGTTGACTTCCCAATGTTTGAAGAGTTTGACGGTCAGCTTCACGCTATTCACCACCCGTTTACCGCGCCACGTGGTTTAACGCCAGAAGAACTTAAAGCTAACCCAGCTGAAGCCTTATCTGACGCTTACGATATGGTATTGAACGGTGTTGAATTAGGCGGTGGTTCTGTACGTATTCACAATGAAGACATGCAGTCTACGGTATTCAACATTCTTGGCATTGACGATGAAGAAGCGAAGAACAAGTTTGGCTTCTTGCTAGACGCACTGCGCTTTGGTGCGCCGCCGCATGCAGGTCTTGCGTTTGGTCTAGACCGTCTGGTAATGCTTATGACTGGCGCGACGTCTATTCGTGATGTTATGGCATTCCCTAAAACGACCACAGCGGCATGTCCGTTAACATCGGCGCCTAGCCCTGCGAACCCACAGCAGCTTGAAGAGCTCGCTATTGCAACGGTGAAAAAGCAATCGTAATTTATGGCGTATAAGAAGCCTGAATCTGCACTGGTAGTGTTGTACGACCAACACTACCGAGTGCTGCTTTTGCAACGACAAGACGACCCCACCTTTTGGCAGTCGGTAACCGGCGCGTTAGAAGAGGGGGAGTTACCCTTAGAAACGGCATATCGTGAAGTGTGTGAAGAAATTGGTATCGATGCCAAAGCACACGGCTTTGTGGTTAACGACCACGATAAGCAAAACCAATATGAAATTCGTAGCCGCTGGCTACATCGTTATCCTCCTGGTACTGTGCACAACACAGAACACGTATTTTCCCTTCAAATAAACAGCGATTTACCCATTGTTTTAACAGAGCACTTGCAGTACGAATGGGTCTCGAAAGACGAAGCACTGGCGCGTTTATGGTCTCCCTCTAATAAAGAAGCGGTATCTTTGTTTGTACCGAGTGTGCCTTAATGGTTATACTGGGTATAGATCCAGGTTCTCGGATCACAGGCTACGGTTTAATTGCACGCAAGCAAGGTAAACTGGTGTATGTAGCAAGCGGATGCATTCGCGTTGGAACGGCAGATTTGCCTTCTCGTCTTGCTAATATCTTTACCGGGGTTGGCGATATTATTCGTCAATATAAACCCGACCAGTTTGCTATTGAGCAAGTATTTATGGCGAAAAACCCTGATTCAGCGTTAAAGCTTGGTCAGGCCAGAGGTGCCGCCATTGTGGCAGCCACCCAAGCGCAACTTCCTGTTGCTGAATACAGCGCAAGGCAAATTAAGCAGTCGGTAGTTGGAAAAGGTGGCGCAGATAAAACGCAAGTTCAGCACATGGTAAAACACCTGCTTAGCTTAAGCGGCACTCCCCAGGCCGATGCTGCCGATGCATTAGCCGTTGCCTTGTGTCACGCACACACTGAACAGAGCCTGATAAACATGGCAGGGCAAGCCCGAAAAACCGTTCGTGGTCGTTTGCGCTAATACTGCTCGAAGCTCACGCTTTTACAGAGATAATTCATGATTGGACGAATTCGCGGTACGTTGGCTGAGAAACAGCCTCCAGAAATTCTTGTAGATGTAGCCGGTGTTGGCTACGAAATTCACATGCCTATGACCAGTTTCTACCAGCTTCCCGCGGTGGGTGAAGAAGTGGTGGTGTACACACACTTTGTGGTTCGTGAAGACGCCCAATTGCTGTTTGGTTTTGCTGATAAAATGGAAAGAGGGCTTTTCCGAGAATTGATCAAAGCCAATGGTGTAGGTCCAAAGTTAGGCCTTGCTATTTTATCTGGAATGTCGGCAAGCCAGTTCTTGGCAAGTGTACAAAATGAAGATGTTTCTGCACTCGTCAGCTTACCGGGTATAGGTAAGAAAACCGCAGAGCGTTTGGTGGTAGAGCTTAAAGACCGCCTAGCAAAATTTGGTAAGGCGCAGAGTATTGCTGTACCGCCCCCAAGTGGCGACTTGCTATCCACCAACACTATTGTTGCTGTAAACGACGCTCGGGAAGAAGCGCAAAGCGCGCTTATTGCACTGGGCTATAAACCTGCTCAAGCGAGCAAGCTAGTCGACAGCGTATATAAAGAGGGCATGGAAAGTGAGGCCCTTATTCGCGAATCATTAAAAGCGGCCATATAATGGCGCTCAACGAAGACAGCGGTTCTTAGTCTGCCTGTCTTCACGTCACCGTTTAAAGTAGAACTATCATGATTGAAGCCGACAGACTGATTACGCCTGAAGCCAGCACCGAAGACGAGGTCATCGACCGCGCCATTCGCCCTAAAATGCTGGAAGACTATACGGGGCAGCCTCACGTATGTGAGCAAATGGAAATTTTTATTCAAGCTGCGCGTAATCGCGACGATGCGCTAGACCATCTACTTATTTTCGGTCCGCCAGGACTGGGTAAAACCACGCTTGCGAACATTGTGGCAAATGAAATGGGCGTGAACATTAAAACCACGTCAGGCCCTGTGCTTGAGAAAGCTGGCGACTTGGCTGCACTGCTTACCAACCTTGAGCGCAATGATGTATTGTTCATAGACGAAATACATCGCTTAAGCCCAGTGGTAGAGGAAATTCTTTATCCTGCCATGGAAGACTATCAGCTTGATATTATGATAGGCGAGGGGCCTGCCGCCCGTTCAATTAAGCTAGACCTTCCTCCTTTTACGCTGGTAGGTGCTACCACCCGCGCAGGCTCGCTAACGTCGCCATTACGCGATCGTTTCGGCATTGTTCAACGATTAGAGTTTTACAACGTAAAAGACCTTACCAGTATTGTGGCAAGAAGCGCGAGCTATCTGAATTTAGACATGAACGATGAAGGTGCGCAAGAAGTGGCTCGTCGTTCGCGTGGCACACCGCGTATTGCTAATCGTTTGTTACGCCGTGTTCGAGACTACGCAGAAATTAAAGCAGACGGCACGGTGGGAGCCGATACGGCAGCGAAGGCACTGGATATGCTTGACGTTGATAAAGAAGGTTTCGATTACATGGATCGTAAATTGCTTACTGCTATTATCGAAAAGTTTGATGGTGGGCCAGTAGGCTTAGACAATTTGGCAGCAGCCATTGGTGAAGAGAAAGAAACCATAGAAGACGTGATTGAACCCTTCCTTATTCAACAGGGCTTTTTACAGCGCACGCCTCGAGGCCGTATTGTGTCTCAGCGCGCTTATCTTCATTTTGGCTTCGCTCCGTCTGAATAATTTACCGTCCCTTTGTAAGAAGGTACAGATTCGTTTTAAAGGCCTAGCAGGATTGCTGGGCTTTTTTTGGCAACACAGAAAATACAGAAGCCGTTTCAAACGCTACAAGTAAATGCTCGTATGGGGGAAGCTTTAAGTTCAGAGCATTGAGATTGGATGGCGAATTACTGCATAGCGCAAGTTAAGCATGGGCCGCCAATATTTCTTTTTGTACAGATGCTAAATTACAAGCAAAAAAAAGCCCGCTCATTGAGCGGGCTAAAACAACAAGTGTTGAAGGAAATAAATCCAGGGAACTCATGTCTAACAGGAGAATAACTCTTGCATGACCGTGCTAAGCACCATCACGCTCTGTACGACTGATGCTGTGCATTATAGGGAGAGCAGAAAAAACTACAATTGAGTAAAATTGTTGTTTTGAATTAGAAAAACTAATGTGTTAACTGGGTGTTTAATATTGGTTTACTTTTGATTAAATGTTAGCTTTGGTGGGGCTTGTGGAGTGTTTTTGTTCTGCATTTTGTCGCGCTAATTAGTTATTTTAACTCCGCTTTGGATTATTAAATTTTTGGGTGAAGGAATAGTTATGCATTTACATCAGGTAAGAGTGTATTACGAAGATACCGATGCAGGCGGTATCGTCTATTATGCGAATTACCTAAAGTTTATGGAGCGAGCCCGTACAGAGTGGCTTCGCGAGCTAGGTTTTGAACAAGACACGCTGATGGAACAATCCATCGCTTTCGTCGTCAAACACGTTGAAATGCATAACTATGCGCCTGCACGGTTCAATCAACTGTTGAGTATTGAAACTCGCGTTGTAGAATTGAAAGGCGCTAGTATGACGTTTCAACAAATTATTAAAAATGAACAAGGCGTTACATTGGTATCGGGAGATATCAAGGTTGCCTGCGTCGATTTGGCCGTTATGAAGCCAAAAAGATTACCACGTACTTTGTTAGGGGAAATTTCGCGTGTCATCTGATCTCACTTTTATTGGCTTGTTTTTACAAGCGAGTTTTATTGTTCAACTAGTTATGCTTTTGTTGCTAAGCGTGTCGATAGCGTCGTGGACGTTTATCTTCCAACGCAGCAAAGCGTTGTCGGCGGCACGCAACGAAATGCGTCAGTTTGAAGATAAGTTCTGGTCAGGCGCTGACCTTAACCGTCTTTATCAAGAGCTTTCTGCCAGAACTAACTTAACAGGCATGGGCAGCATCTTTTGCTCAGGCTTTAAAGAGTTTGTTCGCCTGCGCAAGTCTAACACCGCTACCAACGGCATAGTTGATGGTACATACCGTGCCATGCGCGTTTCTATGTCTCGTCAAGTCGAAGAATTAGAAAGTCGTCTACCCTTTTTAGCCACGGCGGGCTCAATTAGTCCTTACATCGGTCTATTTGGAACTGTGTGGGGGATCATGAATGCCTTCATTGCATTAGGTGAAGTGCAGCAAGCTACCCTTGCTATGGTAGCGCCGGGTATTGCAGAAGCACTTATTGCAACTGCTATCGGCCTGTTTGCTGCTATCCCTGCGGTTATTGCCTACAACCGTTTCAGCCATCAGGTTGAGAAGCTAGAAAATAGCTACGGCAACTTCATGGAAGAGTTCTCTGCAATCCTTCATCGCCAAGCCGTTGCTGCGCAAGCACAACAACAAGCCTAAGCGTTTACATTCCAAACGGAGGACTTGTTATGTATGTAAGAAAACGCCGCAGGCCGGTATCAGAGATAAACGTAGTGCCCTACATCGACGTGATGTTGGTGTTGCTTATTATCTTTATGGTAACGGCGCCGCTTATTTCTCAAGGGGTAAAGGTAGATTTGCCTAAAGCAAGTGCCAACCCGATAGAGCAAGAAGATACACCACCGATTATTGCGTCAGTGGATGTTAAAGGTCGCTACTTCCTTAATGTAGGCGAAGACCAGGAATCGCCAATTAGCGAAGAAGAGCTTGGCGCTATTGTAAAAGCACAATTGACCAAAGAGCCCAATACGCCCGTAGTGGTAAAAGGCGATGGACAAGTAGCGTATAACGAAGTGATACAGCTAATGGTGTTATTACAGCAGGCGGGTGTGCCTTCAGTAGGGTTAATGACGGATCCGGTTGAGTAATATAGATATGTCGAAACCTGAAGTGTCGAAAAGCACGTCAACCGCTAGCCACTCAAACAACGCGAGTAAAGGTGTAAGTGGTGATAAAAAGAACGGCAAAAGTGCCAAGCAAGCCAACAGTATAAGCCCAGAACAAGTAGGCTTGTACAAGTCCATTGGTTTGCATCTTTTTATTGCTGCGCTGTTGCTAATTAGCGTCAGTTTCTCTCCTGACCCGTTGCCAAGTATGCCGTCGAATGCGCCTGTGATAGAAGCGACGTTTATTGATGCGCAAGCGATTGCGGATCAAAAAAGGGAGCAGGCACAAGCTGAAGCTCAAGCAAGAGCCGAAGAGCAAGAAAGGCAAAGAAAAGCAGAAGCCGCGGCAGAGAAAAAACGCCAGCAGCAGCTAGCAGCCAAGCGTGCGAAAGAGAAGCGTGAAGCAGAAGCGGCTGAAGCGAAACGTCAGAAAGACTTGGAGCGCTTAGCTGCGCAGAAGGAACAAGAGCGTAAGGAGCGCGAAGCAAAAGCGAAAGCTGAGGCTGAGCGAAAGAAAAAAGAAGCAGCTGAACGCGCTGAAATGGAAAGGATCATGCAAGAGCAGCTTGCAAAAGAACAAGCTGCTCAGCAAGAACGTAGGCGAAAACAGGTACTTACTGAAGTAGAGCGTTATACTGCGCTTATTCAGCAAACCATTAAGCGCAATTTGTATTCAGACGACAGCTATCAAGGTAAAACTTGTCGCTTGAATATTCGATTAGCGACTACGGGCTTTGTAACGAGTATTCGCGTGCTAGGCGGAAACGACGCGCTTTGCAGAGCAGCTGAAAGCGCAGTTCGAAGAGCCGAAAAGTTACCGGTATCTGATGCGCCAGACGTTTACGAGCAGTTAAAAGACATTACTTTAAAAGTGGAATTATAGTGGTATGAAAAAACTAGGTTTATGGATAGCGCTTATTACGATGGCATTCAGTGCCAAAGTGTTTGCATCCTTAGAAATTGTGATAACCGAGGGCGTAGATAGTGCACGTCCAATCGGGGTTGTGCCATTTAAATGGAAAGGTCAGGGCAGTATGCCTGGCGATATTTCTAAAGTGGTGATGGCCGACTTAATGCGTAGTGGTAAGTTTAATCCGGTATCTGTCGACAAAATGCCACAGTACCCGGAGACAGCGGAACAAGTGTCTTTCACTGCATGGGCAACCTTAGGTGTGGACACGGTTTTAGTAGGAAGTATTGAGCCACAAGGAGGCGACCGTTACCTTGTATCCTATGAGTTGATTGATGTACTTAAAGGGCAAGTTGACAATGGGCAAGCTAAAGTACTCAAAGACGGCAATTTGGTATCGAGTAATGATCACGTACTAGCCGCCCGTCAGGCAGTGATCAACGGCCGAGATTTTCGCCAGTATGCGCATCGAATTAGCGACATTGTGTATGAAAAATTGACCGGTGTTCGCGGTGCATTTTTAACGAAAATTGCTTACGTCATTGTTCGCGACCGTGACACGGTAGAAAAACCTTACCAATTAGTCATTGCAGACTACGATGGTGAGAACGAAACGCGCTTGTTGTCTTCGCCAGAGCCGCTTATGTCGCCAGTGTGGTCGCCTGATGGCGAGAAGCTTGCCTACGTTAGTTTTGAAAATCGTAGACCGCAAATATTCATTCAGAATATCTACACCAGCGAGCGTACGCGCATTACTGATTTCCCTGGAATAAATAGTAGCCCGGTGTTTTCACCAGATGGCAAGCAACTTGCAATGGTTTTATCGAAAGATGGAAACCCTGAACTCTATGTGATGGACTTAGCGACAAAAAATCTTCGCCGAGTAACACGAAATAGAGCGATTGATACGGAGCCCGCGTGGCTACCAGACGGCAGTGGGTTAATATTTAGCTCGGAACGGGGTGGTAAACCCCAGATATATAGCGTAAATTTAAATTCTGGGAAAGTAAGGCGAGTTACCTTTGTAGGTGAACAGAACCTTGGCGGTACGATTTCCCCAGACGGCAAGCAAATGATTATGGTAAACCAAACTAATGGGAACTATCACATTGCTAAGCAGTCTTTGGATGGTGGATCACCTCAAGTACTGACACGGACGTACTTAGATGAATCACCAAGCGTAGCGCCGAATGGAAGCATGATTATATACAGCACCCTTCACGAGGGAACCCAAGTGTTGTCACTGGTTTCTTTAGATGGGCGTTTTAAAGCTAGGTTACCAGCAGCCAATGGGCAAGTTAAATCGCCAAGTTGGTCACCATTTTTGTTCTAACAATTTAACGACTAAACAATAAAATTTAAGGATTAGTAGGATGCAAATGAATAAAGTGATGAAGAGCTTCATTATCGCATTGCCAGTAGTGACAATGATGGCATGTTCTTCAGGCCCTAGCGAAGAAGAATTGGCAGCAGAGCGTAACCGCCTTGCACAAGAACAAGCGGCTGCAGAAGCGGAAGCACGTGAAGCAGAAGCACAGCGCGTTAAAGCAGAAGCTGCACAGCGTATGAAGCGTCAGGAAGAAATGGTTCAGCAAGAAATGGAAGCGCTGAAAAACGAACAAACCGTTTACTTTGACTTTGACCGCTCAAGCATCAAGCCAGAGTTCCAGCGTATTCTAGACAAGCACGCGGCGTTCTTGGTGAAAAACCCAAGCACTAAAGTGACTATTGAAGGTCACACTGACAGCCGTGGTACGCCTGAGTACAACATCGCGCTAGGCGAACGTCGTGCACAGTCAGTTGAAACTTACCTACTTAATGCTGGCGTAAGCAGCAGCCAAGTAACAGTAGTTTCATACGGCGAAGAAAAACCAGCAGTGATGGGGTCTACTGAGTATGCATTTGCTCAAAACCGTCGCGGAGTGGTTGTTTACCGCTAATGACTATTCTAACGAATAAGACATTAAAAATGGGCGTCACTTTATGTGCCGCCCTTGCTGTTTCTACTGCATTTGCGCAAGCGCCTGTGGTAGACGCCAATGGCGGCAGTGAATTAGAGCAGCGTATTGTTGTACTAGAGCGTATTGTTAAGAGCCGAACCGAAATGCAACACAGGCTTCAAACGCAGCTAGACAATATGCAAATGGAAGTCGACCAGCTGCGTGGTGCGGTTGAAGTTAATACCAATGAACTTCAAAAAGTACTTGAGCGTCAACGTGAGCTTTATCTTGAAATAGATAAACGCGTGGAGGCACTTAAGCAAAGCGGCGCGCTACAAGGTAGTGCCATGCCTAGTGCAGGTGTTGATTCGGGCTCTGTGAGCTCTCCAACAGCATCTACACCAACGCAAGCACCGCAAGCAGGTGAAGATGAAGCCTACGAAAATGCGGTGAATTTGATCCTTAAGTCTCGTGAGTACGATAAAGCCATTCCTGCGTTTCAATCGTTCATTTCACGCTTTCCCAACAGTGGTTACGCACCAAATGCGCACTATTGGTTAGGGCAACTGTTGTTTAATAAGCAGCAGTGGAGCGAAGCAAGTGAACAATTTAATATTGTAGCTAATCGCTTTACCGATTCTTCCAAGCGTCCTGATGCCTTATTAAAACTAGGTGTCATTGCTGAGCGAACGGGAGACAGTTCAACAGCACGTCAGCTGTTCCAACAAGTTGTAAATGATTACCCTGATTCTTCGGCAAAACGCCTCGCTGAATCTCGGTTAAATAACTTGTAATGAACAAAGCCTCTTTTAAAGAGGCTTTTTTATGAGTTAGAGAAAAGTTTTTTTCAAAAAATTCCATTTAGAGTGCATAAAACTTCTGCACCAAATTTCACTGTATTTCGTAGAAACCTGACTAAACTCAATTAGTACTGGTATAAATACTCAGCGATTTGTTTTCATTTTGACCGTTTAGTCGTAATTTGACAGAAAAATGAAAATAAAAGGACGTTATGGGTTGCGTCGAATAAAAATCTGAGTATTATATGCCGCCGTTGCCAAGACACAGGCAACAACAGGAAAGAAAGGGTCGTTAGCTCAGTTGGTAGAGCAGTTGACTTTTAATCAATTGGTCGCTGGTTCGAATCCAGCACGACCCACCACTTTCTCTCCTAGCATCAAATGATGGGTCGTTAGCTCAGTTGGTAGAGCAGTTGACTTTTAATCAATTGGTCGCTGGTTCGAATCCAGCACGACCCACCATCATTTGAATTGCGAAACTTATCTGTGTGTCACTTGATGGGTCGTTAGCTCAGTTGGTAGAGCAGTTGACTTTTAATCAATTGGTCGCTGGTTCGAATCCAGCACGACCCACCATCAAGTCTCAAACTCAAATGTTCCTTTTTTAAATAATCTCCTC
>NZ_JBHNZD010000025.1:0-85173 GCF_054960375.1 Alteromonas sp. G4i35
GCAGCTCAATTGAGCTGCTTTTATTTTTTAGCCAAGTAACGGAAACCTACAAACGTAGACCTTTACTGTCGTTATCATAAAAACGAAGGTCTTCTTATCGAGACCGGTTCGCATGAGTCTAATAAAGGCTTAGTTCACATAGCCTTCATTAGCTTTCACTGTAAGTGGGTGATAGCCCGGTTTCGCTTCTTCAAATGCGCGTTTACCAAACGCCTTGCCTTCAGGTGTTTTTGATAGCTCACGATAAAGGGGCTTAACAAGCTTATTGCGCCCTATCGACACCAAGTAGCTATACAAACGATCATAGGCAGGCTGATAGTTATTCTCTACTGCGATCATCAACCAGCTATGAGCAATTTCGTTGTTTTTAGTCGAGGTGAGTGAAAACGCTGAATCTAGCTCAGCCAGCTGTGCGCTGCTTAGCGATTCGGGCATGTTGTTTAGAAAATATAGCCACTCGTGTACAGTCCACTGCGCGGTTTCAATATCCGCCGCTTTCACGTCGCCAGAAAGCCAAGCGCTTCGTGTGTCATCGATTTTAGTGAACGCATCAGATTCTGGCTGTGGCGCTCCCTCGGGAATGCCTGGTTCAAAAATCCACGTTTGGATGCGCTCCGCGTCTAGCTTATCTGGATACTGCTTTAACAAGGTATCATCTAAATAAGCAATAAACGTGTCGGTAGTAATGCTCTTAAAAGCAAAGTCTTTAAAGTACTGCATTAAGAAAGCATCAAAGTTTTCTCGGCCAATCTTTTGTTCAATTTCACGTAAGAACAGTGCGCCTTTTTCATAAGGAATATTTGAGAAAACATCGTCCGGATTGCGACCACGAAGGTCGATAGCCAGGATCTCATCATTTTCCTCTAATGCAGCAACATCATTCTCCAGGTCTTGATAACCGAGCACCGCTTCTTTTTTAAAACGATCGTGACCGTAGATCATTTCCATAATTCGGTAAGTTAAGTAGGTTGTGAAGCCCTCGTTTAGCCACAGATCACGCCATGTAGCGTTTGTTACCGTGTTACCAGACCAGCTGTGCGCCAGTTCATGAGCAATCAATGAAACCAAGCTTTTATCACCAGCAATGACCGTTGGGGTGATAAACGACAAACGAGGGTTTTCCATACCGCCAAACGGGAATGACGGCGGTAGAATTAATAGATCGTAACGGTCCCACTGGTAAGGTCCATAGGTCTCTTCTGTTACTTCTAACATCGCCTCAGTGTCTTCAAATTCTTTTGCTGCACTTTCAAGTAGCGCAGGCTCAGCATACACACCGGTACGCTCACCCATGGCTTTAAATTCTAAATCACCTATAGCCAGCGCAATAAGATACGAAGGGATAGGCTGTGGCATGGTGAACTCATATTCACCATCGCGCTCGGTGGTAGGATCGTTTGACGCACTCATTACCGCCAACAGCGCTTCTGGTGTCTTAATGGTCGCGTCATAGGTTACGCGTACTTGCGGTGAGTCTTGAAGCGGAATGAAGCTTCGCGCGTGAACCGCTTGCGCTTGGGTAAACAGGAACGGGTGCTTTTTACCTGCAGTTTGCGCTGGCGTTAACCATTGTACGCCAGACGCTTCAGGTGAGGTTGAATACGCAACCGTTACTGCGTTTGCGGAACTAGGTAACGTAATCGTAAGAGGTGTACCTAAATCAGGGTCAACCTCTCCCATTTCAAAAGGAACACTTTCACCGTCTACGGTAACACTTTGAATGTCCAATGCTCGCGTATCTAACACCAATGTGTTGTTGTCGGGCTTTTCACGCTTTACATCAAGCGTTACGTCGCCAACAAGCTGCTTGGTCTCAAAGTTTGCAGTTAGGTTTAGGCTGAGATGGGTAACCCGAATCTCATTAGGGTTCGCGAAGGAGTGATAATCTACCCCAGAGGCAATAGCCGCGTCAGCTTGGCTTGCTACTGCAACATTTTGTGCTTCAGTGTCTGAAGTCGAGCCTACGCTGACGGCTTGATCTTTGTCTGTCTTGGCTGCGTCTACATTGCTGTTGTCGCTGCATGCGAACAAAACAGGCGCGCATACGAATGTAGCCAGTAATCCGTATTTTTTCATATAACTTCCTAAAGGATGATTGATACGACCTCAGTGTATCAATCTGTTATATGACTGGCGACTCTAATTCGAAGAGCTGTGTTGTAACTGCGCTATATTTCGAAAAGCAGTAAGGGTTAACGTGAATAAGTGCAGGACAGCTACGCCATCTGACGAAGGCGTAGCTATCCGACGAGGGCATTAACTATCTGCGTTAACCGCTGACTCGTTTGCCGTTTAATTAAGCAAGGCTAATATCTACTTCAATGTTACCGCGGGTCGCATTTGAGTATGGGCATACTTGATGTGCAGTTTCCACCAAGCCTTGCGCTTGTGCTTTGTCCATATCGCCCAAATCTACCGTCAGTTTTACTGCAATAGCAAAGCCTTGTTCAATAGTTCCAATTGCAACGTTGCCAGTTACACTAATGTCATCGGCCAGCTTAATTTTTTGCGATGCAGCCACATGCTTAAGTGCACCGATAAAGCACGCCGAATATCCCGCTGCGAACATTTGTTCAGGGTTCGTCCCTTCTCCACCTGCACCGCCCAACTCTCTAGGTGTAGAGAGTTTAAGGTCTAGCTTACCATCACTTGATTTCGCTGTTCCTTCACGACCACCCGTTGCTGTTGCACTTCCGGTATAAACGACTTGTTGAAGTTTATGCATAGTTACTCTCCTCATAGGTTTATTTAAACAACTACTTTGCATGCAAAATAAATTATCACCAAACCAACTTGTAGATCAAGTGATTTGTATGCAAAATATTATTATTAAGAAAAAGCCGTATCGATAAGGGTTAAGCGTCATGTCAGAATTATTGAAGTTGGAAAATCAGCTTTGCCACCGTTTTTATACGCTGTCGAATGCATTCACTCGTGCTTACCGCCCCCTTCTTAAAGCGCTGGATATCACCTATCCTCAATATGTGACTTTAATGGCGCTTTGGGAAGATGACGACATTACTATTGCCGAGCTTTTAGACAGAACGGCCATAGACGGTGGTGCTATGTCGCTGATTCTCAAAAAGCTACAAGACAAAGGCTTTTTAGTTGTCACTAAAGATAAAGCCGACAAACGCGTTAAGCGCGTTCAACTCACTGAAACGGGCAAGAAGAAGAAAGCCATAGCAGAAGACGTGCCTGCGCAAATGCTCTGTAAGCTTAATGGCATGACTGCAGATGAAAGCCGTACGTTAAAAGTCCTACTGGACAAATTAGGCGGCTGTTTCGAGAATGCAGATTTAAACCAGTCCGGATAGATAATCACCACTCAGCCCTACATTCCCACGCTTTGCTAGGAAACTTGCCAGCGCCTTGTGAGTGGGCAATTATCTATGCGTATTGGTATTTTAACCTCTTTTTGTAATCTGATTGTCATCAGATTTTTGACGTTTTCTGTTATTATTTTCGCATTGAGCGAACAAGTGTGCGCTATAATTGTCCTAATGGACGTAGTAGGGAAAATGCTGAACTGCGCGCTTCAATTGAAAGCGCTAGTCGCTGAAATGCTCGCATTTCTTATCGAGAAAGTGCGACAAGAGGCTTTAAGGGCATTTACTACCCATTATTCTTAGAAATAAAAAAAACAGGAGCTGTGATGATCCAAGAACAGATTCAGACACAGGCTGTGCCGCAATCAAAAAGCATTCCTGCAAAAGCCTACTCTGTACTGGAAGAGTGGCTGAACAGTATTAGTCATGGGGTTGGCTTTATTGCTGCTATCGTGGGTTTAGTATTTATGTTGTATCGAGCGGAAGATACGCTCGCGTTAACTACTGCAGCTATTTATGGCTCTACACTCATTCTGGTGTTTTTAAGCTCAACCCTTTATCACGCCATTTACCATCAAAAGGCAAAGGGATGGCTTAAGCTATTTGACCACAGCGCGATATACTTATTGATAGCAGGTACTTACACACCATTGTTACTGGTTTCGATTGGTGGCGTGTTGGGTATTACTATGACCGCGATTATCTGGAGCTTGGCAATTGGCGGCGTGGCGTTTAAGCTCGTCGCGCAGCACCGTTTCCCAAAGGTATCCGTGATGACTTATTTGCTGATGGGATGGATTGCACTGGGTCTTATCTACCCTCTTTATGTCGCCCTTCCCGGTGCTGGCCTATGGTTATTGGTAGCAGGCGGGCTGTGTTTCAGTGTAGGCGTGTGCTTTTACGTGGCAAAAAAGGTAAAGTACACTCATGCAATTTGGCACATGTTCGTGATTGGCGGATGTAGCTGCCACTATTTTTCAATTTATTATTTTGTCGTTTAACAAAAGGCCCAAATTAAGCTGCTATGCCAAAACCATGTAAAAACTTATGCTAACAAACAAGCAAGACGCTGAGAAAAAGGAAGACAGCCCAACAGTAGAGCCGAATATCGCGTGGTTTTCTCTACGCGCAGGGCATATATGCCTGGGTAAAAAACCTGTTGAAAGTGATTTTGAACGCCTTAAGTCACTGGGTGTTACCCATATTGCAACGGTTCAGACCAGTGAAGAACATGCACCAGTTATACGCGACAATTCTGTCGCAGCTGGGCTAGAGTGGCTTTGGGTTCCTTTTTTACACCCGTCGTCAGAGTCCCCCACCGAAGACGTACACCTTCACCAATACCTTCATGAACTATCTCAAATGTTGACCGAAGGAGCGAAGATATACTTACATTGCGATGGCTCACAGCACCGCTGTAGCCTTTTGTTCTATGCACTTTGCCACTATTGCCGTGTTCCATCTAATAGCGCTTACAATGCGCTGCACAGCTTTGGCGCTAGTGCGGCAAATAACCTTAAGAGATCCGAACTCACATGGGCAGCAGAATTAGGGCATATTGCACCTAAAATGTAGGCCAATAAAAAGCGCGCCTTCGTTATCAACGTTCATTAACGAAGGCGCGCGTGCTGTTTTGACAAAGCAAAGCGCTCATAAGTGCGCCGAGCTTATTTATTTAAAACTGATAAATATTAGCGTTGGTGAGAAGTTTATTCGCGTCTATTTTTTCTTGAACACAGCGCACTATATCAGCACGAGTAAATACATAAATTCGGTCTTTGCGCTCGCGACTCTCGTCCATCTCAAAATCTTTCAGCACCATGCTGATATGTTCATTTTCCGGAAGACCGCGTAAGCCTGACCCAAATCTGCATAAGGTCTCGCTCATGCCTGACTCAAAACCGGCCAGAAACGTTTTGTAAGCTTGCTGCTGCTGCGCTTTACGCGCCTCCATTTGTTTAGTCTGCTCTTTTTCAATTGCTTTAAGTTCATCCTTCATGCTTTTTTCTTTCGCTTCTAATTGCTTAAGCTGCTCTCCAGACTGCTCTTTTTGCGCGAGTAATTCTTTTTTTCGCGCCTCGTCAGCGTGACGCAATTCAAAGGTAATATCTCGCAGTTCACGCTCTACTTCTCTTGCTTCCCAGGCAAGTTCACGCTGCATGTTGCGCAAGTCGCGTAAGCGACTATTGTTGTCAGCAAACGCCTGAGAAAAACGATGGCTGGTTTCTTCTGCGTAAGCTTCCCACTCTCTGGCTGCTTCAAACACAATGTCATCTACATCACTAAACGAATTTGCAGACGGAACTGGTGGTGCAGGCGGTGCAGGTGGTACGGTGGCAACTAATCCTTCTACCAGCGTTTCTATCTCTCGTACCCAGTTTCCGCTTTGGCCTCTTACTGAAAAAGTAAATACCGCCCCCTGCCCAGCAAGATAGCTGGTTTCAATTTGACTCACTCTCCAAGAATCAGTTGCGGCATTTTGTCGTAAGGACGTTTTGAGTACCCCAGACATTATTTCTAATTCATTCGATAGCGTGTCATATTTTTGCGCACTTTGTGCGTTCGCAAGACCACCAGCAGCAGAGCAAAGTAGTAAAGCAGTTAATAAACGTTTCATAATTTCACCTAATTACATTAATCATCTAGCGACGACTGTGGATTGTTTGTTTCATACGGCATGGTTAATGGCACTTCAGAACGCCTGTTAGGTAAACTTACCGCGCTGTACCCTATTTCAATGTCATCAATTTCATCCTGTAGACGCGTAAATTGGCGTGCATAGAATCTTTGATCGTCAATACGCTGCTCGTTGATAAATTTAATAAGCTCGGCAAAGTCGTGTTTGCGCTCTTCTCTACTCGACGCTAATAAGTACTTAGTAAGCTCTGCACTGCTTTGTTGCTGCTGTGTAGATAGCGCCTGAGCGTATTCTTTGAATAGTGTTTGGTTTGCTTGTTGATAGAAATCACGTTGCTCACCTAAAGCTTTAGCAACTTCCTGCGTAACGCGCTGCTCAACCATTTCATCCACTGTGTTGGCGCTTTTGTTTGAAAACGTAAGCGCTATACCGTTATCGCTATACGACAGCTTTGCGCCTGTGAGTACGGCTAACAGCGCACAGGCCGACATGGCCATGGCACACGCTGGCAAGCTAAACCAAGACGACAGCGAACGTGGTTCATCTTTCTTAAAAAAGGTCTGTTCTTTGTCCCACTGGGGAAGTGCCGGAGCAACGAAGCTTGCTCTTGCGCTGTTCAAACGGGCGCTATTTTCTACCGCCTGCGCAAATTCAGCATCTGCTTCGCACAACGCGTTAAACTGCTTTTCTTGCTCGCTATCAAGCGAGTTGTCCAGATAAGCTGAGAATAAGGCTTCTTTGTCATATAAGGTCATTATTCCAACTCCAACTTCAATTTTGCTAAGGCAGCGTAAAGTCGCGACTTAGCGGTATTTACTGAGATATCCATTTGCTGTGCAATTTCTTCGAACGTGAAGTGGCCGAAGAATTTCAATTCCACCACAGCTTTTTGGCCTAAAGGTAAAGTCTGCATAGCCTGCGTTAACGCTCTACTCTCTCGGTCGCTATAAAGCTGCATTTCTGGGCATGGTGCACCGCAAGGCGGCGCCTGTATGTCGTCAATGTCTGAATGCGGCTTTCGCTTGCGATACAGCTCAACACAGCGGCAGTGGGCAATGCGATAGAGCCAACTTTTAAAACTGCCCTCACCTTTAAAACAGGCAAGACTGCGAAACACAGAGATAAAAATCTCCTGCATTAAATCTGCTGCATCATGGCTATTCCCTGTCATTCGAATACCGTATTGATACATAGCGGTTTCGTAGCGAGATATAAGCGTAAACCACGCTTTTTTATTACCCTTTAATGCCTGTTCCACGAGTTTTTCATCTCGTTTATTAAACACGCCGTTCCCCGTTTTTACGCTCTGTTTTTTTACTTAACCATTAAGTCGATAGGCTTTGCAAAAAAGTTTGTTTAATTGATAAATAAATTGTCATTTAGGGAATAACGCCAATGAAACTGTGCTTTAAGCGATAGATGAAGAACTTCTTTGGGGTTGGTGCACAAGACAATAATTGATGTCAGCAATAAAAAAGCGGCTGAACCTACAGGCTCAACCGCTTTAGCTAAATATGAAAGGTAGCGCGCTCAGCGCCAAGCTTATTTTAACGTGGGAATAGGCAGCAGTGGCGAGATAATTTCACCAATACGACGAAACAGCTGCATACGCGTCGTGCCTGAACGCCATACTAAGCCAATCTCACGAAATCCCTGCTCTTCAGCGGGGAAGCTCTTAAGACCTGTGTGCTCAAGAATAGACTGGTTTATCGCAAGTTCAGGTAAAAAGGTGTAGCCCATTTTGCTATTCGCTAATTGCACCAAGGTATACAAGCTGCTAGCCGCTACGCTGCTAATTTGGTCGCTGTGCTGAAGATTGCACGCACTTACCGCATGCCCGGTCATACAGTGCTCTTGCTGTAGTAAGAAAATACTCTTTTTCGGCAAGGTTGAAATGTCGACAGGATTAGGTAGTTGCTCAGCAATATCTTTGTGCGCAATAAGATGGAACGGGTCATGCCCTAAGACCATCTGTTTACACCCTGGTGTTTCCATTGGCAACGCTAGAATAAGTAAGTCTAATCTGCCGTCGGTCAATTGCTGTAGCAACTTCTCCGTCGTGTCTTCCTGCATTTCCAAGTTGATCTCGGGTAAAAATGCAGAAAACGCTCCCATCATTCCTTCAAAAAGAAACGGCGCAATGGTTGGAATAACACCTAATTTTAAGGTGCCTCGCTGCCAATTGCCTGCGTTTTGCGCATACTCAACCAGCTCTCCCGCTTCCTGAAGTAGCACTTTACTGCGTTCAACGATATCTAGTCCCAACGATGTAAACACAAAGGTTTTATGTTCACGCTCAAGAAGCTGGCTTCCGAAGTGCTCTTCAAGGTTCTGAATGGCCGTACTCAATGTTGACTGACTTACGTTACAGCGCTGTGCAGCACGGTGAAAATGTTGCTCTTGATGTAGCGTCACCAAATAGTGCAGGTGCTTAAGATTAGGCCATTTCATGGGCATCTCACAATTATTTAAAAAGGGATTAAAAAATATTGGATTAATCTAACATAAAGATTAAATAGCGCCTAGGGTTGATACCCATGGTTAACGAGAGCGATCTTCTATTATTCACAGCTGTACATATACAACATCCTAAAAAAGAGGTAGATAATTCTGTTTATTGTGCAATCTATAAGAAGCTTTTGAGAATTTGACATTTCCCGCTGGAAAGCCCCAATAAGTAGCGTTAGGATTAAATTAAAGCGTTATACGCAACATATTTTTACAGCGAAGTAAGACCCGCTCTTGTATCATTCAGTCAATAGAGCGATTAACTATTGAGGGCAGTATGAAAGGACATTATAAGAACATTTTATGTGTATTAAGCGACTCTCATCGTCAAGATGATACGGTAGCCCAAGCACTCCATATCGCCAAAGCGCACCAAGCCTCGCTTACCATTATGCTTTCGCTAGAATCTTTGCCGCCCAACGCCAGTATGGTCATGGAGTCTTTCTCTTATGTTGATTCTCAGCAAACCATGGAAACCCAAGCCCAGCATTGGTTAAAAGAACAAGCGGAAAGCTGGGGAAAACACTATCCTGTGTCTACCGCGGTAACGGTAGGTCAGCCGCTTATTGACGTTGTGCGTTATGTAAAAAAGAACAATATCGATCTAGTAATTAAACGGGCAGAAGAGAGCTTTCTAGATAAGTTATTCGGAAGCTTAGATATGCGTTTATTCCGCAAATGCCCTTGCCCGGTTTGGATCATTAACCACAAGCCTCGCAGTCAGTACAAAAACGTAGTTGCAGCACTGGATTTGAACTATCACTATCCTCAGCATGAAGTGTCTATTAGGCGCGATCTTAATCGCGACATTTTGCGTCACGCAAGCCAAATAGCCTTGCTAGAATTTGCACAGCTGCACATTGTCCACGTTTTCGATGCGGTTCCTGAAAACATAGCAAGAGACGGGTTTATATCGGTTGATAACGACAGAATGGAAACCGATCTTGCAAAAATCCATGCCGAGCGTGAATCGGAACTAGACAAATTGCTTGAAGAACTAGGCAATGAATTGGATGACAATGTATTAGAGTATTTGAAACCTCAGAAGCACATTGTTCACGGTTACCCTCGAAGAGAAATTGCAGCCACAACCACATCCCTTGATACCGACATTATTGTTATGGGCACAGTGGCACGTTTAGGTGTGCCTGGCTACATCATGGGCGACACCGCAGAAGAAACTATCCATCAGCTTAAGTGTGCCATTGTGGGTGTTAAACCCCGTGGCTTCGAAACGCCTATCTCTATTGATTAGGTTATTAACTCAACAAACAAAAAGGCCGTGCTTCACTTCAAGCACGGCCTTTTTTAATTCTTTTCGCTTAATACGAACGTTTGTAAGCGCTGTGTTTTACGCTACGCCAAACGACGCTTTAAGAATGTAGAAGAAAATAATCGAGAGGATTGCGCCTGCAGGCAACGTAACAATCCACGATACGACGATATTTCTCACAATGCCTAGGTTAAGCGCTGATACACCACGCGCCAGACCTACACCTAGTACCGCTCCTACAAGCGTTTGGGTAGTCGAAATAGGTAAACCCGTACCTGATGCGATAACTACCGTACACGCTGCAGCGAGTTCTGCTGCAAAACCGCGGCTTGGTGTTAAGTGTGTAATACCTTGACCAATGGTCTTGATAACGCGATGTCCAAATAGCGCAAGACCCGCAACAATACCTAAACCACCAAGAGGAAGGATCCAAGGTGCAAGCGTAGTGCTAGAGTTAATTTCGCCGCCACTACTTACTACGCTAACTACCGCAGCCAATGGTCCAATAGCGTTAGCTACATCATTTGAACCGTGGGCAAACGCCATACAACAGGCTGTTACTACCATTAGAAGTGCGAATACTTTCTCAACGTTAGCCGCCTGTAGGTCTGCATCTTCAGAACCGCTGAACTTCATACGGCCGATAAACCATTTACCCAAGAAGCCCAACGCTACGGCAATAGCAATCGCCAGCACATATCCGTTAACAGCGCTTAGCTCTAAACCAACGTGCTTAAGGCCTTTCTTGATAGTAACAAGCGACATCACAAAGCCCGCTAATGCCATATAGAACGGCACATAACGCTTAGCATTTGCAAACGGAGAGGCAGTTTGGAAGATGAGCTTGTGCGCGCTCATGAAAATAAGATAAGCAATGATGCCTGAAATAGCTGGGGTTACTACCCAACTACCAACAATACCACCCACTTTGTCCCATGCTACTGCGTCCATGCTGACGCCAGTGGCAGTAAAACCGATGATTGCACCGATAATTGAGTGAGTGGTAGATACAGGCCACCCCAACCATGACGCTACCGCAAGCCAGATTCCAGCTGCAAGTAGTGATGAGATCATGCCTAATACAAGGTATTCAGGTATGTCTATAAAATAGGTTGAGTCGATAATCCCTTTTCGAATGGTAGACGTTACTTCGCCACCTGCTAGGTAGGCGCCAGCAAACTCAAATATCATTGCAATGATAATGGCTTGTTTTATGGTTAAAGCTTTAGAACCTACTGACGTACCCATTGCGTTGGCAACGTCATTCGCTCCAATACCCCATGCCATGACGAAACCAACGCCGGCGGCAAGGATTATAAGAATTAGGCCATAACTTTCAAAAAATTCCACGGATAATCGCTCCCGATCTAAACGCGATTTAGGCTGGACGCTACTTGAGTAAGTAGCATGATCTCTTCACCACAAAGGCTAGAGAATGAAGTTAAAGACAAATTGTGTTTTATCATAAGGTTCGATTAAATTTTGCACGATCTGTTCTTGGCTGCGGCGCATGATAACGTAATCATGTTAGAAGCCATAGCGAAAATCACTGAAAAACGATAAAAGTATGCGGAATTATTTGAATGCGATGATAAATCCACCAAATATTTCAGTTTTATGACAAATAAATTTCGCATGTATCCATATTTGAATATCAATACGCAAAGTCGCACTGACCATTTGGACAGGATTATGTCAAATCTTCCAATTTTTGTTGCATATTTTCCAACGGTGTATGCCTAACATCGGTACCCCGAGTAAGATAAACCACATACTCACACACATTCTTACATCTATCGCCAATGCGCTCTAACGAGCGCATTGCCCACAAAACATCCAACCAATCCTGCATGTCGTCGGTGCTTTTCTGCATTTCGGAGGTGGTATACGACAGCAGACGCTTGTATTCACTATCAATGCGGTTGTCTTGGTCGTACACCTCTAATGCCGCAGCCTCATCCTGACGAGCAAAAGCGTCGAATGTGCCGCGCATCATGGCGGCCACGCGCTCGCCAATGAGTAACATGCTGCTCTTAATGGTATCTGAGCTCGGCAACTTATTGCGCGTTACTAGTTTGGCTATACGCTCGATTTCATCGCCCATTCGCTCTATATCGGTAATGGCTTTGGAAATGGTCATAATTAAACGCAGATCGCTGGCGGTAGGATGACGTTTTGCAATAATGCGCAAGCACTCTTCGTCAATTTGAATTTCCATGGAGTTAATTTTTAAGTCGTTCAACACCACTTTTTCAGCCAGAGCGGCATGATTGTGCTTTACCGCTTTTAACGTATCCACCAGCTGCTGTTCAACTTCGCCCGCCATGGTTAATACCGAGTTACGCAAGTTTTCCAACTCGATATTAAACGTACCCGAAATATGCGTGTTTAAGGCTACCTGTCGCATGGTGTTTTCTCCTCGCGGCGTAAGCATAACGAATAACGACAATCAATCGTGCCGCTACCTGTGGCAGAACTATCGTGACAAACCGCTACATCTTGCCAAATTGAAGCATTACGGCGCAAACCCATGTTAGAACACACACCTACTGCTACGTTATCCATATCGCCCCGTTATGTAGTCTTCGGTTTGCTTCTTCTCTGGCATAGTAAACAGCGTATCGCTGTCTGCATATTCTATCAGCCTGCCCTGATGGAAAAAGGCGGTGTAGTCGCTTACCCTAGCCGCTTGCTGCATGTTGTGCGTCACGATAATAATGGTGCATTGTTTTTTTAATGCATCCATCAGTTCTTCGATAAAAAGTGTGGTTAGAGGGTCAAGGGCCGAGGTGGGTTCATCAAGAAGTAGAATGTCAGGCTTCAACGCTAGTGCTCTTGCAATCACCAAACGCTGCTGCTGACCGCCAGATAAAACATGAGCGGATTCAAATAAACGATCTTTAACCTCGTCCCACAGCGCCGCCTGTTTCAGTGCGCTTTCCACCGCGTCGTCTAAGTGTCGACGAATTTTAACGCCTTGAAGCTTAAGCCCGTAGCACACGTTCTCATAAATGCTCATAGGAAAGGGGTTGGGTCGCTGAAAAACCATGCCCACGTTCGTTCTTAGGCGTGACACATTTACTTTGCGGCTATTGATGTTTTGCCCATCAATAATAATTTCACCATCGTATTTGCAACCGTCATACAAATCGTTAAGGCGATTGAAACAGCTAATGAGTGTAGATTTACCACAACCACTTTGACCAATTAACGCTGTGATTTTGTTTTTTGGGATCCGCATGCTGATGTCGTTTAACACATGCTTGTTGCCAAACCACAGGTTGAGGTTTTTAACCTCTACCGCAGTTTGTTCTTCACCAATGTCGTTAACGTTCAGCGTATTGTGTTCAAACAACTTCAACATGTTACAAAACCTGTATTATCCTTTGAGATAGCGTTTGCGCAGGCGCGCTCTAAGTACAACTGCCAGAATATTTAATACAAACACCACCACGAGTAAAAGCAAGCAAGCGGCAAACATCATGCTTGCGCTCTTTCCATCAGTTTGGCTGTGAAACGCTCCGTCATAAATAAGCACGCCCAAATGCATAAACTGCCTATCAAGATGGAGATAAGGAAACTCTCCATCTATAGGCAAGGTTGGCGCAAACTTGACCGCCCCCACTAACATAAGTGGCGCTACTTCACCTGCCGCCCTCGCAATCGCCAAAATTACGCCAGTCATAATACCCGGAGACGCAATAGGCAATACGGTACGCACTATAGTCTCAATTTTGGTAGCTCCTAATGCGTAACTGCCCGCTTTCAATCCTTCCGGCACCCTGCGCAAACCTTCTTCAGTCGCCACAATCACCACAGGTAATGTCAAAATTGCCATGGTTAAGGCAGCCCAGAAAACGCCAGGGCTTCCCATTGTGGGTGCTGGCAGTGTGTCACTAAACAATAGCTCATCAATACTGCCGCCCAAGGTATAAACAAAGAAACCAAGGCCGAATACGCCGTAAACAATAGAAGGTACACCTGCCATGTTGCTTACACTGACACGAATAATGGTGGTAAGCGCCGTGTTAGGTGCATATTCGCTCAAGTAAATAGCGGCTAATACACCAAAGGGCGTTACGATGATGGTCATTAAAAATACCATGAGTACAGTGCCAAACAACGCAGGGAAGACGCCACCTGAGGTATTCGCTTGTTTAGGCGAATCGGTGAGAAAAACACCGATTTCCGAAAACGCCACCTGCCACTTTTCCCATGTACTTAGACGACTGACAAAATCCACATCTTGAATACTAGATATGGGAATAACAAACGGCGTTTCGTCAGCAAAACTTACCAATAAGGTATACTCGGCTCGTGTTGCTTCTAACGCTTCCACACGCTTTTGGTATTCGTTAAACGATGCCACTAAACGCTCTCTTGCTGGCGCGTCGGCAACAACATTACGTTTATCAAATTGAGATAGCGCTTCGTGAATAGGTGCAAGGTGTTGCGTATTTAAATCTTCAATTTGCGCGCTTATTTGAGCCACTTCCTCTAGCACAATATCAATGTTACCAAGAGGTTGAGGCGGTTTAGATGGCACGACGATGTATTCAGGAATTGCCAACACACGCCTGCCGTCTAACAGTTTTATTTCTGCGCTTTGGCTTGCAAGTAGAGAAGTCTCTATTTCCTCTCGAGATAACTGGATTTGAAAGCCATAAGGATGCTGAGCATCTGAGAACTTAAGTGTCACATCCTCATTTGTTGATTCATCAAATAGGTTCGCAAGCACCGAAAACCTTGTGCCGTCTTGATGCGTACCGGTAACCGTATAGATGGGCTCTGGCCAAAAATATGCCGTACCTCGAAAACTAATAAGTATAAGAACGCTAACTAGCGCAATAAGCAGCAGGCTGGTGAAAAAAGCCGTTAAGCTAATGACTAACGATTGACGCTGTACCGCACTTAACCCAAACGTTGTTCGATTAACCATAGTACGCCCTACTTCTTATACGCTGTCGCAATAGCTCTGCCATGGTGTTTACCAAGAAGGTAAACAGAAACAAAATACACGCGGTGAAAAATAGAATTTGATAGTGCGCCGATGATACATCTGCTTCTGGAAGTTCGATTGCCAAGTTAGCAGTAAGTGCTCGCAAACCTTCTATCAAGCCCCAGCTGGAGATTGGCGTATTCCCCGTCACCATAAGGACTATCATGGTTTCACCAAACGCGCGGCCGAAACCTAGCATAATCGCGGCAACAATACCCGGTAGTGCAACGTGAAGAACAACATGAAGTAAGGTCTGTAATCGTGTGGCGCCTAAAGCAAAAGAGGCGTGTTTTAAATCATTTGGAACGCCGTTTATGGCATCTTCAGCAAGGGAATAGATACTAGGTGATATGGCCACACCTAACGCTAACGCTACCACTATAGTCGTTTTCCCGATGGGACTATCGGACTCGGCCGCAAGCATTGTAAACCCGTCTACCCCCATT
The DNA here is from genome assembly GCF_054960375.1 of Alteromonas sp. G4i35. NCBI lineage: Bacteria > Pseudomonadati > Pseudomonadota > Gammaproteobacteria > Alteromonadales > Alteromonadaceae > Alteromonas > Alteromonas sp. G4i35. Next base: position 15,194 of record NZ_JBHNZD010000025.1, read on the forward strand.
ATCGAGAAAATAAGCGAAGGCGCATACTCCACGCTAATAAAACCTAAAAGGAACACTCCGCTTATAGCAAATAGTAGCTCTGCTCCGTGTCTTAGCTTCTTTGGTAAGTATTCCGCAACAGGGCGCTGTACCAGAGCAACGACAATAAGCACAAAAGGGATAACGATTAGGAAAAAGGCAAAGGAAAATAAAAACTGCTCAGCTTTTGGCGATAACCAAATGGCTGCGATGAAGCCAATAAGTACACTGGGAATCGCTTCGAGCAATTCGATAGCCGGCTTAATAACGTTGCGAAGGCGGCTTTTAGCAAAAAACGCGGTGTAAATTGCGGCACCGATAGCAACCGGAATAGCAATAAGCAGCGCTAAAAGAGAGGCTTTAATACTGCCTATTAATAGCGGTGTTAAGCTAAACTTTGCCTCTTGAAAATCAGAGGCACTGGTGGTTTGCCATACGGTTTCTTCCGTTTCATACCCTTCGTAATGCTGCGGTTCAAACAGAGAGGCCCATGTAGTAACGCCGCTTAAGTGCCTGCCTTCCCATACTGATAAGGTGCTATCTGAATAGCCATAAAGCTTATTGCCGTACCAAATGATATTCTCAGCAGAACGCTCTATCTGTTGTGATGCCACTACATCGCCCGATACACGGTTTACCAACAACACTCTTGCTTTATCGGTCAGCACAGCCACCAAGTTCATACTGGCATGTTCTGCCACATCCTTAACGTTCTCTCCTGGTAGCGCTACTTGGTAGGTTTGTTCAAAGGTAAGGCCTTTATCGCTTTTGCTCAGCACCCAGCGAGTAAGTACCTGTGTATTGCTGTTCATTAGGAAAAAGGTGCGGTCTTTAGCAAGTGGAAATACAATCTTCTCATCTAATGACGCTGTGATGTTTCCTGCTATTGGCAGTAGTGACGCACCTTCATCCGTGAGCCTATTTAGGAAAAGGGCATCATCCACTTGGAGTAACACGCTCTGACTGCCGGGTAACAATACGAGTCTGTCTATATTATGAAACCGTTTATCCACCACCTGTGTAGGACGAAACCGATTTACCCAACGGATAAACACTTTATTGTCTTGAACGATAGAAACCACTGCCCATTTTGAAGACAGTGCAATGCTCCAGTCACTGCGTCTCTCCCACTCATCTTTGGGAAGCGCGAACGTAATGCTGTTCGACAACGCCGCTTGCGGCGTACTTGTGGCAATATCCTCTGCGCTACCGTCGGTCATATTGAACGATCTAACCGGTAAAACTCTCACTTGGGCGTTGGGAGAAACGTCTACGATATAGTTCTCTCCCATCACACTGTGGGAAGACAGTCTATGCTCACAAGGGCGGATGTAATCGTGATTACTTACCAGAGCATCGCCTTTAAGCAACTTTAAACCTAATCTACAGTCAGACTTTCTAACCAGCAGCGGCTGGCTATTGATGATGTCACCGGCGCTGATAATTTCTTCGTTGTCTTGGGTTTTAAAGCTTGAAAGGTGTTGTAAGCTAGGGGTGTATGCCAAAGGCAGAGCTTGGCTTATTAAGTGGGTGATAAGAATAACTAACGTCAACAAAACAAGGCCGCCAAAGCCCGTCACGACATAGCGTGACCACCTGTCGCTGCGCTGGCGCTTTTTGTTTGTGCTGTTGCTGTCGAAAGTCATGCGGCTGTTTAGTAATTCTTATTTTCGAAATTCTTCATTTTTAAGAAGAATAACCCTAAATTGCACTGGTGAGCAGTGTAAGTTTTGTTATGCTAATAGCAAGTGAAAGTTTAAAGCATTACCTTCGCGCAACCTACTCTGCGCCTATGGTATTACCCAACAGGAAGACGATCAAAGTTTTTCTCTACACGCCCAATAAGGAGCATCGTATGCAATCATTGGTTATAAGCATTATGGGTAAAGACAAGCCGGGTTTAGTAGACGCACTGGCTAAATGTGTATACAAACATGAGGGCAACTGGCAAGGGTCGAGCTTTGCGCATATGGCGGGAATGTTCACCGGTTTTGTAGAAGTACATGTTGCCGATGAGAACAAACAGGGCTTAATCGATGCGCTAGACGCCATTAAAGATTTGTCGGTGCAATCTGTAGCGGTAGCTAGCAGTGAAAATAACAACACCACCAAATTGACGGTTGATGTAATGGGCAATGACAAAACCGGTATTGTCCAAGAGCTTACCTCTGTTTTAAACCAGTTCAATTTGAATATTCTCACCTTTGCTTCACACTGTGAAAGCGCGCCTAACTGGGGCAGCCTGATTTTCAAAGCAAAAGCAGAAATTGCGGTGCCAGAAGATTTTGACGACGGCGCACTGCAAGATTCACTGGAGTCGTTGGCTAACGATTTGGTGGTGGATATTACCGCGAAGCGATAAAAACAAGGGCGTATTTGTGGTGCCATACACTATCCGCGCATCACAATTACGAACTCATCATATTGAAAGTTAATGGAATAACCACAACGCAATGCGTGCGCACTTGCACCAGAATACGTGTTGTCACAGTAGTGTCACTGACTGATGGCAGTCTTTGACCATTTTTATGAACGTGAATTGAGACATTATGGATAACGACGTTTTATATTATCCCAAAGAATTAAGCTGGCTTGCGTTTAACGAACGCGTATTGCAAGAAGCCGCAGATAAAAACAATCCCGCCGTGGAGCGAATTCGTTTTCTTGGTATTTACTCAAATAACCTAGATGAGTTTTATCGCGTGCGCGCCGCTGACGTGAAACGACAAATTACCATTGCGCAAAATGACGGCAATGAAGAGGAAGCTGAACGCCAAACCGCTCTTATGGCGCTTATTCAGAAAAAGGTAGTCCAGCTTTCTGAAAAGTTCGACCAAATTCATAAGGATGTGGTTAAGTCCCTAGCTCGCTACAACATACATATTCTTCGAAAAGACGATTTAGACGATTATCAAAAGCAGTGGGTACGCAACTTCTTCGTTAACAAAGCACTGCGTCACATTGCACCTATTTTAATAGATAAGAAGACCGACCTACTTAGCCGTTTGAACGGTACGTCGGTGTATTTATATGTGGCGCTTAGAAGAAAGGACCGCAATCCTAAATTTGCGGTTATTCAGGTTCCTACCTCTGAAATGTCGCGCTTTATGCTGATCCCACCGCAAAAAAGCCGCAAGAAAAAGAGCATTATTATGCTCGATGACATGATTCAGCTGTGTATCGAAGACATTTTCCGCGGTTTCGTGAAGTTCGACGAAATTGAAGCATTCTCGTTTAAAATGACGCGTGATGCGGAATATTCTATCAACGAAGAGATTGACGAAAGCTTCGTTGAAAAGATGTCTGAAAGTATGAAGCAGCGCCTTATCGCAGAGCCTGTGCGTGTTATCTACGACACGAACATGCCAGAGGACATGAAATCTGACTTGCGCAAGCGACTTAAGATAACCAAGCTAGATACCATGCACGCTGCTGGGCACTATCGTAACTTTAAAGACTTTATTGGCTTCCCTAATGTGGGTCGGGAATATTTAGAGCATACGCCGCTGCCTGCTATCGACAGCAAGGCATTCTCTAAGTACAACACCGTTTTCGATGCCATTACTGCGCGAGACATACTACTGTACTACCCGTACCACCGCTTCCTACACTTCACCGAGTTTTTGCGTCAGGCGGCTTTCGACCCGAATGTTAAGACCATACGTATTAATATTTATCGTGTTGCCAGTAATTCACGCATTGTAAACTCGTTGATTGACGCAGTAGACAACGGCAAAAAAGTAACCGTTGTGGTAGAACTTCGCGCCCGTTTTGACGAAGAGGCAAATATCGAATGGTCTAAGCGCATGACTGATGCAGGTATACGCGTTGTACTTGGCGTGCCTACTCTTAAAATTCACTCTAAACTTTGTATTGTGACCCGTGAAGAACGGGGCAGTTTGGTGAACTATGCGCATTTCGGTACGGGTAACTTCAACGAGAAAACAGCAAAGATTTATACCGACTACAGCTTATTCACCCGTAATCAAGAACTCGCCGATGAAGGCGTGGCGGTATTCGATCTTATTCAATACCCTTACCGACGCTACAAGTTCCAGCATCTTCAAATATCGCCATTAAACGCCAGAACGAAAATTCAGTCGTTAATTCGTCAAGAAATTCAGCATTTGAACCAAGGCCAAAAGGCACAAATCACTTTCAAAATTAACAACCTTGTTGATAAAGAACTTATTGATGATTTGTACCGGGCTAGCCAGGCAGGAGTTAAGATCCGCGGTATAGTGCGCGGTATGTGCTCACTTAATCCTGGGATAAAAGGAATAAGCGAAAACATCGAAATTATCTCTATTGTTGATAGATTTCTCGAACACCCTCGCGTGATGATTTTTGAAGGTGGCGGCGATAGAAAAGTGTATATCTCTTCTGCCGACTGGATGACCCGTAACATGGACAACCGCATTGAAGTAGGTTGTCCAGTGTATGATAAAGGTCTTCAGCAGCGCATTGTTGATATAATGGAGCTACAATTTAAAGATACCCTGAAGGCTCGAGTGATTGACAAGGATCAGAGCAACAAGTACGTTCGCAGGGGAAATCGTAAAAAACTTCGTTCTCAGATAGAAATTTATGACTATTTGAAGAAGCTAGAAGACACTTTGTAGGATAGAAAATTAGTACATGACCCAGCACGAATCAGTTTTTAATGACGTGGAAACCCGCGAAGTCAATAAAGTCGCAGCACTAGACATTGGCTCAAATAGTTTTCACTTAGTAGTAGCACGCATTGTTGCTGGGTCTGTGCAGATTCTGCATAGAGTTAAACAAAAAGTTCGCTTGGCCGAAGGTCTTAACGACGACGATATCTTGTCTGATGAAGCGATGGAGCGTGGGCTTGCTATGCTAAAAGTAGTAGCAGAGAGCCTGAAAGGTTTTGAGCCCGACTCCGTGAGAATTGTCGCCACCCATACGTTGCGCAGAGCGCGTAACGCCCGCGATTTTATCAGCGCAGCAAAAGATATCCTTCCCTACCCTATCGAAGTCATTTCTGGTGTAGAAGAAGCGCGACTTATTTATTCAGGCGTTGCACATACTAACCACTCCGACGGCCAACAGCTGGTTATTGATATAGGCGGTGGCTCTACTGAGTTCGTTATTGGCGAAGGTTTTACTCCTTTACTTTGCCGCAGCCTTCAAATGGGCTGCGTAAGCTATACCAAACGGTTTTTCCCTGACGGTGAGCTAAAGCCAAAAGCCTTTGATCGTGCTATCACGGCTGCACAGCAAGAGCTTGAGTTAATAGACAATAAATATCGCAGACTGGGCTGGGTCCAGTGTATCGGTACGTCGGGTACCATTCGTTCGCTGTTTACACTTTGTCAGCAAGACAGACCCAATGGCCACGATATTCCGGTGACACTTAAAAGTTTGCGCAATTTAATGAAGCAATTCATAAGCGCAGGGCATATAGACAAATTAAGCTACCCAGATTTAAGTGAAGATCGTCGTGTGGTTATTGCCGGCGGCCTCGCTATTCTTATCGCCGTTTTCAAAGCGCTAGAGATTGAAGGCTTGGTGTACTCGCCTGCCGCCTTGCGCGAAGGCGTGCTTTATCAGATGGAAGATGAGCTTCATCACGCTGATATTCGCGGCAGAACCGCGAGTAGTTTGGCAACGCGCTACGATGTAGATACGTCCCAAGCCACTATGGTGCTTAATACAACCCTTTCACTTTTCAACGATGTTGAAAAAGCATGGAAACTTAAAGGGCGTGACTTTAAAAGCATGCTCGGCTGGGCAGCTTTACTTCACGAAGTCGGCATGCAAATTAACTCTCGAGGCATACAAAAACACAGCGCCTATATTCTTGGTAATGTGGACATGCCTGGGTTTACGCAGGAACAACAATTACTGCTAGCTACGCTCGTGCGATTCCATAGAAAGAAAATTCGAACCAATGAATTGCCCGCATTTAATCTTTTCGATGAGCAGTCGGTTAAGCATTTAATCGCGTTACTGCGTTTGGGTGTACTGCTTAATATTAAACGCCAAGAGGGTTTTGTACCTGACCTCGTTGTTAATGTAGAAAAGAACGAACTGACCATTACCTTCCCCGATGGCTGGTTAGATGAAAAACCTATTATCTCAGCTGACCTGCTACGAGAAAGCCACTACTGGAAAGCGCTTGATTTAAAACTCACAGTTGTTCCTGATATCGAGCAATTACATCCCGCGGTAGAATAAGCAAATACCGACTATCAGCACCTCAAATTGAACATTTTATAGGCAAATATCAGTATTATTTGCCTATAAAACCGGTATACTACGCATTAGCATTACCTTATCTAAAACCTCCAATTGATGTTATTTTTTATAGGTTCTTAACAGTAGTTATGTTTCGTAGTATCTGGATTTTTTTGTTGCTGATTGTAAGTTCATTTGCCTTCGCATCGTCCAACCATGTCTACTTTCTAACCGAGGTCACCCCACCCAATTACTGGATTAATGAGGATGGAAAAGCACAAGGCGTCAACGTAGACCTCGCAAACGCACTAGAACCTCTGCTGCCATTTAGCAGTTCGTTGGAACACATGCCGTGGGCCCGTGCAGTACAAGAAACCCTCGATAATCCCAATCTGGTACTTCTATCTTTATTGAAAACACCGAACAGGGAAGATGAATTTGAGTGGATTTCATCAGTGAATCATATGCAGGCCTCGCTGATCCGCTTAAGGCAGAAAGAGACAGCACACGTCAATTCCTTAGACGACGCAAAGCAGTTCCGAGTAGGCTCAATACGCGGCTATGGTTCAGCCTCTTTTTTGCAGCAAGAAGGGTTTGAAGAAAATAGAAACCTCGCTTTGGTTGCTGAGCCAGCACTACTGTGGAAGCTTTTGTATATGGGGCGCATCGACTTTGCATTAGCCAATTTTGAGACAGGAAAGTATGAAATCAGCGACGCAGGCTTTAACCCTAACGACGCAACGAGCGAATATGTTATCGAAGCATTGGGTGCTGATCTTTTTGTTGCCACTGGCCTTAAGACTGAGCAAGACAAAGTAAGCTCACTTAAACACGCGCTATCGATTTTAAAAGCGAATGGCGAATATGCTCGAATACTAAAAAAATGGGGCCTTGAACCGATTGAGTCGGCGCATTAGCCCCAATTAGTTTCAGCACACTAATTATTGAGCTTCAACTTGCGTACTTTGTGACTGCACGCTGTCGTATTTTTTAAACCACGCCAAGATATTTTCAACTTTACCAATCATTCTAGATGGCTTAGAAGCGATCCCGTGGGGCGATCCAGGTACTTTTACCAGCACGCTATCAACCTTTTGAATCTTTAACGCTTGATAGAACTGCTCGGTCTCAGACATTGGCGTGCGCTTGTCCTCCACTCCCGTGATCAGCATGGTGGGGGTCGTTACATTGCCTACTAGCGATAGCGGTGAGCGCTTCCAGTAGTGCTCTACATTATCCCAAGGCATACCCGGAAATTGGAAAGGGATTTGATATAGACCTGAATCGGCAGTCAGCACTTTCGATAACCAGTTGATAACGGGTTTAGCGACTACGGCTGCTTTAAATCGGTTAGTAAGGCCAATGGCATAGGCTGATGCAATGCCGCCTGCTGAACCACCAGTAATAAACAGTCGCTCTGGATCAGCGATGCCTTTTTCAATAAGCGCATCTACGCCCGACATATGGTCTGAGAAGTCATATTCCGAACTGTATTTCCCTTGAAGTAGCAATGCAAAGCGTTCTCCATAACCTGTACTACCTCTGTGATTATCATAAAACACCACGTAGCCCTCTGCAGCCATGCGCTGCAGCTCGGCCGTGAAGACTGGGCCATAAGCGAGATTAGGTCCGCCGTGAATTTCTAAGATAAGCGGATACGTTTTCGAACTGTCATAGTTTGGCGGCAGAATGTACCACCCCTGGATTTCTTCGCCATCAATAGAAGACGGATAGACAATTTCTTTTACTTCGCCAAGTTGCTTATGACCAAGAACGTCTTCATTGAGCGCTGTAAGCTGTCGCTCGTTTCGCGTAGTGACATACAGATCAGCGGGGCGATCGGTACGTCCTTTGGTGTAAGCCACTACATCACCGACAGCGTGATAAGTGCCAAATACGTAAGGTCGTCCTAACGTTGTACCGCCCAGCCCCTTAGCTACGGCTTTTACGTTGCCCGATAGCGATACTACATCTACCTGCGCTAAACCGCGAACCGACTGCTGAAAATAAACGTGCTTATTATCTTTCCAGTGAAAGTTAGACACTGAATTATCAACGTCTTTTGTTAAGTTTTTGGCATCTGTACCGTCACTTTTCATCACGTACAAATAGCTATTTTTATACATCACCTTTTCGTCATCTCGACGAGCGTAAGCTATGTACTTTCCATCAGGCGACACCACAGGCGATGATTCGAGGCCTTTGTCGTTGGTAAGTTGCTCGATATTTCCCATCATATCCACAGAGAAGATATCCCCCTCTACAGGCTCATATTCCCAATTGTCACTGCGGTTGGCAGAGAAATAGATTTTGTCGCTATCAGGAGAGAAACTTAAGCGCCCATTGTGGTGATAATTACCTGAAGTAAGCTGTCGTGCTGTGCCCCCATCGGAAGGAACAACGAAAACATGGGTGTAAGCGGGTTCAAGAATACCGCGACCATCTGCTTGATAGCGAGCTTTGGTAATATATTGAAAGCTAGGAGACCACTTTGCTCCGTCAGGCTTTTTAGGCATCTTAACGTCTAGTGGCTTTTCCTTGGCATCTACGCTCATGGTAAAGGCAATATGCTTACCGTCTGGTGACCATGTGATGTTGCTAGGGCTTGAGGTGACATTCGTAACGAGTGCCGTTTGCCCTGTATCCATCCAACGCACATACAGTTGTGGTTTACCTTCTTCATTAGAAAGGTAAGCCAATCGGCTACCGTCTGGAGACCAGCGAATAGAATAATAATTTTTTTTCGAAGAAAGTAAGGGACGGTTTGATTTACCATCTACCGAGGCTAGCCAAACATTGGCGCGGCTGCTGTCTGACATGATGTCGTTTGAACGACGTACATACGCGATATGTTTACCGTTTGGAGACACCTGAACTTCACTCACGTATTCCAGATTAAAAATATCTTCCGATTTAAAATAGTGTTCAGACTCGGTAGTAAAAGATTCGGTTTCATTGCTCGCAAGCACTGTGGCTGGCATAGCTAGCGCGCCTACGCTAAATAGCGCAGCCCACATCGCATACCGTTTTTTGACTGACGGGTACCTGTGATTTCTAGTAAAAGACATATCTCACCTTAATTATTCGTTTTTATCCGATCATTTTTATGGGGTGATCACTTTGCCGTGATGCATTTAACTTTCCCATACTACTGAATTAATTCTGGCAATGAAGATTAAACGTCGAGCGACATCATCTAGGCGATTAAGCGCATAAGCCTGCCTTTGAACTTAGCCGAATGATTAGTTGCGTGCTGACAGTTAGGTGCTAAGTTTTAAGTAAGGCTTGAAGGTATTCCCCATGAATAATCCGCACGGCGAATTTGAATGTAGCGTAAGCGGTCAACTGCTGCTTTTCTCAGCAAGGGGCCCGTGGAACGATGAAACCATGCGAAATGGCGTGGTTAAATTGTCTTCCGACATTTCGAAATTTGAACAAGGCACCAAGTGGGCACAAGTAAGCTGTCTTTACGGTGAAAGCCTGATGCCCCCTTCCACCTTTGATATTTTTGTAAAGCAAACCCAGGTAAGAAAAACCCGCGGCCTGTCGTTTCTTGCCGTTGTGATACTAGATACCGATATTATGCTTACAACTAAGCATCAAATTTCTCAGTGCTACGACGCTGCCGAGGTTCCTTATGGCTTCTACGATACGGTAGAAAATGCATTGCAAGCGATGACAGATATGGGCTATGAATTTGATAGTGAAGAAGCTGAACGCTTTTTTAACCGTTTTAACTTTACGCAGTAAAAGCGAGGACAAAGATGCATTTTGCTAGTATCGAAAGTTAAGATAAGAATTCGACACCAGTTTCTGACAAAGGCAAATATAAAAGGAGAGCTAAAGCTCTCCTTATTGTTTTAAGACTGCCATCCGCCTCCGAGTGCCTGATACAAATCGACCAGCGCGGCCATTTGCTGCTGACGGGTTTCTATAAACTCGCTACGCGCTTCCAGTGCTTCTCGCTGTGCAAGCAGCACCTCTAAATATTCACCATGAGCTGACGAAAAAAGCCTATTGGCAATATCAATCGACTGTTCCAGTGAAGCAATTTGATGTCGCCTTGCTTCAGCACTTTTCTCCAAATTATCAAGCTTCGATAAACTGTTTGTTACTTCAGCTACCGCCGTTAAAACGGTCAGTTCATATTCGTAAGCCGCTTCAATTTTTTCGGCGCTGGCATTTTGATAAACCGCCTCAATCGCCCTGCGGTTTATTAATGGCGCAAAAACATCACCAGATAAAGAATATGCCAATGACTCAGGCACATTAAACAAGTAGCGACTATCAAACGCCGATAAACCTACCCCTGCTTTTAGCTCAAAAGAAGGGTAGAAGTTGGCTTTAGCCACATCGATATTTAACTCTGCTGCCTGGAGCGTGAGTGCAGCTTGTTTTATATCAGGGCGATTGTCTAATAGCGCAGAGGGTACACCCACCTGCGGGCTAATGATTTCAGCACTAAGTAACACATCACTGTTTCTTTTAATAGGTTGTGGAGTGCGCCCCAACAACAGATTAAGCGTGTTCTCTTTCTCTAGGATTTCCTGCTCAATCAAGTAACGCTCGCTCTCGTTTTTCTTCACTTCCGCGTTAAAGCGCGCAACGGGTAGCGATGACGCCCGCCCGTATTCTTTCAACGCATTAATAGTGTGAATAACATTGCGCTGTAGCGAAATGGTTGAGTCGAGGTTCTCTAGCTTGTTATCTAACGCCAGTAGTTCATAGTAAGTACGCGCAACTTCAGATACTAACTGGGTAACGAAAAAGTTCTTACTTTCAACCGACGCCAAGTATTCGAGTGAAGCTACTTTGGAGGCATCTCTTAACTTATGCCAAACGTCAATTTCCCACGACGCATTAAGGCCTAGCTTTAAGTTTGCCAGCGGGTCGGGAAATTCTTTATCCTCCTTGATATTTAACTGTTCTTCTACTGCGCCTTCCCGGGTATATTCGCCAACCTTTTCGGTTTCAGCGGCTCCCCCCGCAGAGAGTCGAGGCAAATATTCCCCTTCCCGTGCGTACACTTCATTCGACGCCATATTAATGCGTTGAATTAATATAGACACCTCTTGGTTGTTCTTAACCGCCGTATCCACCAGCGCAGAAAGCGTAGGGTCGTTAAACCACTCACTCCATTGAATATTTGCTTGTGTACTCTGTTTAATCCCTTGACCAGCCTGAGTATCCACTTGCGAAACTTTCGCGTTAAACTGCTCTGGCAAATCTAGATTAGGGTTTCGCGTTTCAATGGTAGGGATGGCACATGCCTGTACTAACAACGCACTACTAAGCGCTAACCACAGCGGCTTATAAGTAAATCGCTTTTTATTTATCATCGCTTAGCACCTCATCGTTATAGTGGTAAGTTTCAGTAAGAGGGACATGATCTTCGTTTTTGATTAATGACTTACCTTCTTCAAGTTTGGCGAACAAGTAGTAAAGCCCAGGAATAACCAGCACACCAAAAATAGTGCCGAACAAAGTACCGCCTAAGGCAGAAGCACCAATAGTTCTATTTCCCACTGCGCCTGCCCCCGTTGCAATAACAAGCGGAATTAGCCCTGCTACAAACGAGAACGATGTCATTAAGATTGGACGGAAGCGCTGTTTGGCCGCTTCAACAGCTGCGTCAGCAATCGATAAGCCCTGCTGATTTTTTTGCACTGCGTATTCCACAATAAGCACGGCATTTTTGCCGAGTAACCCAACCAGCATAACTAAGCCAAGCTGCGCATAAACGTCGTTGGCCAGCCCCATTCCTTTTAGAAACAGGAATGAGCCGAGAATACCGGTAGGTAGTGAAAGAATGACTGCAAAAGGTAGAAGCAGACTTTCGTATTGTGATGCCAGCACGATATATACAAACAACAATACTACGGCAAAGATAACGATGGCTTCATTGCCTCGTTTAGCCTCGTCAAATGACAGGCCTTCCCAACCTATGTCATATCCTTTTGGCAGGGTTGCAGCCGCGACTTCCTCAACTGCTTTTATCGCTTGCGCCGAGGTATACCCTGCTGCAGGCTCTGCACGAATTGCTGCCGAGGTATAAAGGTTGTAGCGTGTAATTTCATTAGGGCCTTGGGTTTTAATCAGCTTCATAAAGGCCGAGTAAGGCACCATTTCACCCTCTTCGTTTTTCACGTAGTAATCCAATAGGTCACTGGGATAACGACGATATTCCGGTGCACTTTGTGTGTACACTTTGAAGAAGTTATTAAAGCGCGTGAAGCCTTGCTCATAAGTACTACCAATAAGAATATTCAAATTCTCCATGGCCGCGCCAATAGATACCCCTTTCTGCATTGCAGCTTGGTTATCTATCTCAATTTTGTATTGAGGATAATCGGCCGCGTAAAACGTGAATAAACCTTTTAGCTCATCACGTTTACCGAGTTCTTCCATGAAGGCTTTGTTGATTTGGTCGAACTCTTGATAGTCGGTAGTGTTGGTTTTATCGAGTAAACGAAATGATAACCCCGACGACGCGCCATAACCCGGCACAACAGGCGGTTCGAAATACTCAATCACTGCACCTAAGTGGTGTGTCTTGGCTTCCAGTTCTTCAATGATGTCACGTACCGACTGTTCGCGATTAGCCCAATCTTCAAGGTTAATCAAGCAGGTGCCTGCATTTGAACCTCGACCTTCCGTAAGGATTTCATAGCCAGCAAGCGAGGACACCGAGGAGACGCCTTCAACGTCCAGCGCCAAGCTTTGCAGCTCTCGCGCTACTGTATTCGTCGCTTCAAGGGTACTACCTGGCGGTGTTTGAATAATGGCATAGATTTGCCCTTGGTCTTCACCGGGAATAAAGCCGGTAGGTAATGCCTGATTAACGCCAAAGGTACTTACCACAAAGCCCGCAAGCAGCACTAAAGTAACACTGCGGCGTGTAACGATAGCTTTGATAATGCCTGTATAACGACCGGTTAACTTATTGAAATAATGGTTAAACCCATCAATAAACTTGCTTAATGGCGTTGCTTTTCTTGTGTGTGAATGAGGGTTTTTAAGCAACATTGCACACAGCACTGGCGTTAATGAAAGCGCCACAATACACGAGATGATAATTGACGATGACATGGTAATAGAGAACTGGCGATAGAAGACACCTACCGGGCCCGTCATAAAAATAAGGGGCACAAAAACCGCCGTCATCACCAGTGTAATCGCGATAATAGCTCCCCCCATTTCGCCCAGTACTTGTTGGGTCGCCATATAAGGGGTTAGGCTGCTGCTCTCTTCCATTTTCGCGTGAACGGCCTCCACGATAACAATAGCGTTATCTACCACAATCCCTATAGCTAGTACCAATGCGAACAGAGTAATAAGGTTTATGTTCACCCCTGTGGCCTGCATGCAGAAAAACGTCCCTACCAGTGAAACCGGCACAGCCAGAAGCGGGATCAATGTGGAGCGCCAGTCACCCAGAAAGATGAACACCACCAAGGAAACCAAAATAAAGGCTTCAAACAAGGTATGCAGCACTTGTTCAATAGAGGCATCTAGAAACTTGGAAACATCGTAGTTGATTTCGTACTTCATGCCTTCTGGAAACGTTTTTTCTAGTTCAGCCATAGTGGCTTTCACCTGAGAAATCACCTCGTTGGCACTGCTTCCATAGTTCTGCTTTAGCACTATCGCAGCGGAAGGATACCCGTCTTTGTTTGAGTAAATATCGAAGAATTCACTACTTAACTCAACATCAGCAATGTCACCTAATTTGAGCAAGCGACCGTCGGAGTCGGCGCGAATAATGATATTTTTATATTCTTCAGGCTCGTCATAACGTCCTTCATAAATAAGTACGTATTCCTTTGATTGAGCGGTAATGCCTGAGCTTCTGCCAAGTCGTCCCGGGCGTCCAATCAAGCTTTGCTCGTCTATCGATTCCATGATCTCATCCACGGAAACATTGTAGGCACGCATGCGATCAGGCTTTAGCCAAATTCGCATGGCGTACTGACGGCTTCCCAATATTTTTGCACTGGCAATACCGTTTACCCGCTGTATTTCCGGTATGAGGTTGATATTGGAGTAGTTGTACAGAAACTTTTCATCAGCCGTTTCATCCGTGCTATAAACGTTTATGTACATCAACATGCTGGGCTGAACCCGCTCTAGTACCACCCCTTCTAACTGCACGAGCTGGGGCAGACGGTTCATGATCTGATCAAGCCGCGTTTTTACATTAATTAGCGCTTGATTCGGATCCACATCTAAATCGAAGATAACTTGAATAGTGGCTTCACCCGCGCTCGTCGCATCAGACACTATGTATTTCATGCCCGGCACACCGTTGATTGAACGCTCAATGGTAACCAGCGATGATTTCACTAGCACATCAGCACTTGAACCGGGATATGCCAGAGAAATAAGCACCCGCGGCGGAGCAATATCCGGAAACTGTGACGTGGGTAGGCTAAAAACCGACAACACGCCCAAAAATATAATCATCAGCGATAGCATGATGGCCATCACTGGACGTTTAATAAAAACTCCAAACATAGCGCCCCCTTATTCTGCGTGCAGTGACAGTTCAGCTAATGTGTCGCTGGCTGAAATAAGTTCAGGCTCTATCTCATCCCCGTTCGAGACTCTTCGCAGTCCTTCAATCAAAATAGTGTCGTCCGGCGCTAATCCGTCTGAAACCAGATAGATGTTAGGGAGTTCTGCAGCGATGTTAATGTGGCGGGTTGCTAACTTGTTCTCGCTATCCAGCACATACACAAAGCTTTGATCGAGAATTTCGAACGTGGCCTTCTGAGGAATAACCAGCGCATCTGGATAGGCAATATCCACCATGACATTTCCGGTCTGCCCATGTCTTAGCAGCTGGTCTGGGTTAGGGAAAGACGCACGCATTTCTATGGTACCGGTATGATTATCAAAATCGGCTTCAATGGCATCTATCACGCCTTGGTGCTCGTAAATACTGCCATCGGCAAGCTTTAATCGCACTGGCGTTTGTTTGTTTGACGGGTTGTTTTGCGCGTATTTCAAATACTCAGATTCAGGTACATTGAAATACACCCACATGGTGCTGATATCAGATAGCGTGGTAAGCAACTCACCCTCATCAAGCAGACTTCCCGTTCGAGCTTCCAGACGGTCCATTTTGCCGGTGAACGGTGCTTTAACGTCAGTAAACGCTAGGTGGGTCTTCGCCAGTTCAACTTCTGCCTGTGCTTTTTGAAGCTGCGCTTCAATCACGGCGAGTTCGTTAGGAGAAACAATGTTTTGCTCAACAAGCGACTTTGTATTTTTGTACTCCATCTCGACCGCTTTAGCCTCGGCTTCAGCGCGGTGTAGTTCAGCTTCATACACGTTCGGCATTATTTTAAACATGGGCTGACCACGTTCTACCGTTTGTCCCTCATCAACAAAGGTCGATTGAAGATAGCCTTTTTCCATAGCTCTAACTTCAATATGTTGAATGGCACGTATCTGACTGACGTACTCTTTTACCAGCGTTGTGTCTTGTACGATAGGATGAGTAACGTTGAATTGAAGTTTTTCGTGATGCGCAGCATGTTCTTCATGTCCACAACCACCTAAAAGTGCGGAAACAATGCTTACTGCAAGAAGTGCTTTTTTGCTCATAATGTAAATTCGTAATAAAAAGGCTAATCGTGACATGCCTTATAAAAAGACAGCATGCCACTAGCGCGCTTTCAGCAAATAGGTTCACCGCTGATAATTAAGCACGCAAAAACATCCAGCAAAGCGCTGGCGCGTTGTTAGGAATATCGAATTAACGAGTTTTTTAGGTAGCCAATAACCGCTAAACCTAAAAAACTAAGCAATAGGCGGCGCTCGGGTTAACGGCGTTGCGTAGTTAAGGAATGTTTTGAAAAGCCCACGCGGACGTGGTTTTGCGGTATCCGTGAAGGAGTCCGTAAGATAATCCAGCACAACATTTTGTGGCGGGACGGGCTCTTCCGGTGCACTTTCCTCAGTATCAAATTCAAAGGAATATTCTGAGATAGAAGCATCAAAATGATGCTTGAACGTGATCGGCTTGTAATCCTGTTTAAGTCCAGATAAGCAAGTAAACAACAACGCAATTAATGCGTATATGGTGTACTGCTTCATGTACTGATGATTATTCACCGATGATTATTCCAGGAATTCAATTATATAAGGAAAATTGCGGCGTTATGCTACACAGGCAATTACGCTTTTACAAGAAACATTCTTGCTAGTAAACGCGGGCAATAAGCGATTGCACGTTTTCAGAATCGACAAAAGCGGAATGGAATAGGAAGTGACAAAACCGCACAACGAAAAAGAGCGCCATTAGGCGCTCTTTACAATCAATTTAAAAGGAGAGGATCAAGCTTTAGACGCTTGGTAGATACCTTCAATTGCAGTATCAAGCGTTGCTTCAAACTCTTCTTGAGTTTGCTGTGCAGATACGCCTTCTGTCAGTGCGCGAGAGAAACTCGCGATCATACCTTGGTTTTCTGCCAGCTTCGCGTTTGCTTCCTCGCGGCTATAGCCACCAGATAGCGCCACTACTTTAAGTACACGAGGGTGATCAACAAGCTCTTTATAAAAGTTTGCCTCTGTCGGAAGCGTAAGCTTAAGCATGACTTCCTGACCTTCGTTTAGCAGATTAAGCTGCGTCAAAATCTCTAGCTTAAGTAATGCTTCTGCTTCCGCTTTTTGTGGACTGTGAATATCCACTTCTGGCTCAATGATTGGAACAAGGCCCGCGGCTAAAATTTGCTTACCCACTTCAAATTGCTGAGCAACAACGTCTTTAATACCTTGGTGATTCGCAAGCTTAACAACACTTCGCATTTTAGTGCCAAATACATCTTGCGCCACCGCTTTAGCTAGCAGTGCATCAAGACCTGGCATTGGCTTCATTACCTGCACGCCGTTGCTTTCTTCAGCTAATCCTTTATCTACCTTTAGGAACGGAATTACGCGCTTCTTCTGCCATAAGAAATGTGCAGAAGACATGCCTTCAATTTCTCTATCAAGGGTGTTTTCAAACAAGATTGCGCCAAGAACGCGCTCGCCGCTAAAAGGGGTGCTGGTGATAATGCGTGTACGCATTTCGTGAACAAGATTAAACATCTCTTCGTCTGAGCTATACTCTGACTCTTCGATGCCGTATAAGCGCAACGCTTTAGGGGTACTACCGCCGCTTTGATCTAACGCTGCAATAAAACCGGTTTGCGTCTTCAGTTTATCCAGCATTGCCTGCTGAGCTTGTGATGCCATTGCAACACTCCTTTTGTATATTACTGCCTTAATAGACAGGTGTAGGGTTTATTGTTATACCAATTCTATTAAAGATCTGTTTGTCTCAGACGCAGCATGCCAGCACCTTAAGTAAACACATCTGTAATAAAGTTGGTATTTATGCCTGCGTACTTCACTGTTTCGCAGGTGTAATCGTTTCCGATTAAAAGGTCACGCTCAACAATGCTGTTACTGAGCGTGACACTTATGGGGTAACGTTTGTACTAGGCCTTAGCTATCTAGAGCTTTAAAACGCTGCGTTTACATGCAGCGCCCAGGCTTATTTATTTTTTTCTTCTAGTACTGCTACCGCTGGTAGTGTTTTGCCTTCCAAGAATTCTAGGAACGCGCCACCACCTGTTGAAATATAAGAGACCTTATCGGCAATCCCGTATTTATCAACTGCTGCTAGTGTATCACCACCACCTGCGATTGAGAATGCGTCGCTTGCCGCAATCGCTTCAGACAGCGCTTTTGTTCCAGCACTGAACTGTTCAAATTCAAATACGCCTACAGGGCCATTCCATACAATGGTTCCCGCGTTCTTGATAATGTCCTCTAACGCCTTTGAAGAGTCTGGACCAATATCAAAAATCATATCGTCGTCGGCAACGTCACTGACTACTTTTAGCGTCGCTTCGGTATTCTCATCAAACGCTTTGCCCACGACAACATCTGTAGGTACTGGAATATTACCGCCATTCGCCTGCGCTTCATTCATAAGCTGCGTGGCTTGCTCGGTAAGGTCCATCTCTACTAGTGACTTACCTACATTATGGCCTTGAGCAGCAATGAAAGTGTTGGCAATACCGCCACCAACAATCAGCTGGTCAACTTTTTCAGCCAATGTTTTTAACACGGTCAACTTGGTAGACACTTTAGAGCCACCCACAATAGCAACCATTGGACGCTTAGGGTTGTCTAGCGCTTTGCCAAGTGCGTCTAATTCTGCAGCAAGTAATGGGCCAGCACAGGCTTTTGGTGCAAATTTAGCAACGCCATGAGTAGACGCTTGTGCGCGGTGAGCAGTACCGAACGCATCCATAACAAAGATGTCGCAAAGTGCTGCGTACTGTTTTGCTAACGTTTCGTCGTCCTTCTTTTCGCCGTTATTAAAACGTACGTTTTCAAGGATAACTAATTCGCCGTCTGCAAGCTCCACGCCATCTAGGTAATCTTTTACAAGCTTAACCGGTACGTCTAGGGCGTCATTAAGATAATCAACAACAGGTTGAAGAGAGAATTCGTCTGCAGGCTCGCCTTCAGTAGGACGACCAAGGTGAGACATCACCATAACTGCCGCACCTGCGTCTAGGGCTGCTTTAATCGTAGGGATTGATGCTTTGATACGCGCATCAGAAGTTACTTTGCCGTCTTTTACCGGCACGTTTAAATCTTGTCTAATTAATACGCGCTGACCTTTTAGGGCCATATCGCTCATGCTTGGAATTGCCATCGTCTTTCCTATGTTAATTTAAATTCAGTAGAGCGTGTTTTGAAGGTAAGACACGCTCAAATTAACTGTGAAAGCTGCGCGGGCTGGTGCTACCAACCCTTGGCAGCATCAATGCTTTATTTTGCGTCGAACATCACTTTTGCGGTATCGAGCATACGGTTTGCAAAACCCCATTCGTTGTCACACCATACTAGTGTTTTAACCAGTTGTTTGTGACTGACTCTTGTTTGTGTGCCATCTACAATACACGAGTGAGGGTCGTGATTGAAATCTACCGACACCAAAGGCTCTTCGGTGTAGTCCAAAATACCCTGTAAACGCCCCGCTTTTGCATTGCGAAGGGCTTGGTTCACTTGCTCAATCGTTACCTTAGATTGAAGCGTTACACTTAAATCCATGGCAGTAACATTGATAGTTGGCACTCGAACCGCAATGGCTTCGAATTTTCCCGCAAACTTAGGCAGAATGCGCTCTATACCGGCAGCAAGTCGGGTATCAACGGGAATAATCGACTGACTTGCAGCACGGGTTCTGCGCAAATCTTCGTGATAGGCGTCGATAACTTGCTGGTCGTGCATAGACGCGTGAATGGTTGTGATCGTACCACTTTCAACACCGAACGCAGCGTCTAGCGCTTGGATAACAGGAACAATGCAGTTTGTGGTGCAAGAGCCATTGGAGACTAATTTTTGTTCACTGGTCAACGTGTCTTCATTGGTTCCGAAAATGACCGTATTGTCTAAATCTGGTGACCCGGGTGACGAGAAAAGCACTTTGCCAGCGCCGGCATCTAAATGTGCTTGCCCCGACGCTCTGTCATCAAACTTGCCCGTACACTCAAGCACAATATCAACGCCCAAATCTTTCCAGGGTAGGTCTTTAATATCGCTTATCGCGAGCAGTGTAATATCGTCGCCCGCGACATTTAGCGTGTTATTTTCTAAGGCCACATCAAAACGGAACCGCCCGTGGGCGGTATCGTATTTAAGTAAATGTGCTATGCCTTCGGGTTTAGCAATGTCGTTAATGGCCACCACGTTAAATTCGTTGTTGCGCCCACTTTCATACAGCGCGCGCAACACGTTACGACCAATACGACCAAACCCATTTATGGCAATATTTACCATAGGCTTATCTATTACCTCTTACAGAGACAGTGCAGCCTCTACTACAGCGTCAGTGGTAATGTTGAAGTGCTTAAACAGGTCGCCAGCAGGTGCAGATTCACCAAAGGTGTCCATTCCCACGATAGCGCCATTAAAGCCAACGTACTTGTACCAGCTATCTTTAGACAGCGCTTCAACCGCTACGCGTTTAACAACGCTAGAAGGCAGTACGCTTTCACGGTAATCAGCAGACTGACGGTCGAATACGTCAGTTGATGGCATAGACACTACACGAACGGCTTTGCCTTGCTCGGTTAGTTTCGCTGCGGCTTCAACGGCTAGCTGAACCTCAGAACCAGTACCGATAAGAATAAGCTCTGGCGTACCTTCACAGTCTTTAAGTACGTAACCGCCTTTGGCAATGTTAGCCACTTGGTCAGCCGTACGCTCTTGCTGCGCTAAGCCTTGACGCGTGAAAATCAGCGTTGTTGGGCCGTCAGTGCGCTCAATAGCAGACTTCCACGACACAGCAGACTCAACCTGATCACAAGGGCGCCAGTTATCAAGGTTAGGCGTTGCACGTAGCGCAACCACCTGCTCCACCGGCTGGTGTGTTGGGCCGTCTTCACCTAGACCAATTGAATCGTGGGTGTAAACGAAAATTGCAGGCTGCTTCATTAGTGCGGCCATACGTACCGCATTACGTGCATATTCCATAAACATTAGGAAGGTTGCACCGTATGCCTTGAAGCCACCGTGAAGGGCAATACCGTTCATCATGGCCGACATACCAAATTCACGTACACCGTAATAAATGTAGTTACCTGATGCATCGTTTGCTTCAACGCCTTTGCTGCCTTCCCAAATAGTGAGGTTAGAACCAGCAAGATCAGCAGAGCCGCCTAATAGCTCAGGAAGTAGCGGACCAAACGCATTCAGTGCATTTTGTGACGCTTTACGTGACGCGATATTTTGTGGGTTAGCTTGAAGTTCAGCGATGATAGCGTCTGCTTTTTCGCTGAAATCTGCTGGCAACTCGCCATTTACACGGCGTTTGAATTCTGCTGCAAGCTCTGGGTAGGCGGCTTCGTATGCAGCGAAAGCGTCATTCCACGCGCTTTCCGCGTTTGAACCTTTCTCTTTAGCATCCCAACCAGCGTAAATATCGTCTGGAATTTCGAACGCGCCATGGCTCCAGCCAAGCTTCTCGCGAGTAGCGACAATTTCGTCCTCACCTAGTGGTGCACCGTGACAAGACTCGGTACCTTCTTTATTAGGTGAACCGAAACCAATGGTGGTTTTACAACAAATAAGCGTAGGTTGCGCAGTATTCGCCTGTGCCTTTTCAATAGCGGCTTTTACTTGCTCTGCATCGTGCCCGTCAACGCCATCGATCACTTCCCAACCATAGCTCTTGAAGCGTGCTGGTGTATCGTCGGTGAACCAACCTTCCACTTCGCCATCAATTGAAATGCCGTTGTCATCCCAAAACGCGATAAGCTTACCAAGGCCTAGTGTACCGGCTAGTGAACAGGTCTCGTGTGAGATACCTTCCATCAAGCAGCCGTCACCTAGGAATGCGTAGGTGTGGTGGTCAACAATAGTGTGACCATCTTTGTTAAATTGTGCCGCTAGTACTTTTTCGGCAAGCGCCATGCCCACAGCATTACTGATACCTTGGCCTAGTGGGCCAGTGGTCGTTTCAACACCTGGCGCATAACCGTACTCTGGGTGACCTGGCGTTTTTGAATGCAATTGGCGGAAGTTCTTTAACTCTTCAATTGGCAGTTCGTAGCCTGATAGGTGAAGAAGAGAGTACAACAGCATCGAGCCGTGACCATTTGAAAGCACAAAGCGATCGCGGTTAGCCCAAGATGGGTTTGCAGGGTTGTGTGATAAGAAATCACCCCATAGTACCTGTGCGATATCAGCCATCCCCATTGGGGCACCTGGGTGACCAGATTTAGCTTGTTGAACGGCATCCATGCTTAATGCACGGATTGCATTGGCGAGTTCACGACGAGAGGGCATGTTGTCTCCTGATTTATTTTGTATCTTTTGTTTCGTATCTTAGCGGGCTAGGCAAGCTAGACGAGCGTAGAGGTAAGGCGTTCGCTCTACTTCTTTATACGAATGAATGTGGCGTTATTCTTACCTATGCCACCTTTCAGTTCAATGGGTTTTCATTGCCAATAGCGAAAGTCATAGTAAAAAATGGTCTATACCCTGACCATCACGTATTCCCATTACAGCAAAAACAGTTATATCTGACGCCTAGTTTTACAAATACATCATTAACTTCGACAATTACGACCTGAATAACCCTATAAGTGATCGGGTTGTGTCAACTATTCGTAACGAAGAGACTTTTAGACGTCTAGAAGTAAAGACTGGTATTTATAACTTGTTTTAGTACAATATACGACTATTTTGATAATTTAACGCTTACGGAGCATTTATGGCCACGCATTTATTCACATCCGAGTCAGTGTCTGAAGGACATCCGGACAAAATTGCTGATCAGATCTCAGATGCGGTTCTTGACGCTATTTTAGAACAAGATCCTCGCGCTCGGGTGGCCTGCGAAACGTATGTAAAAACCGGTATGGTTTTAGTGGGTGGTGAAGTAACTACCTCTGCATGGGTAGATATTGAAGAGCTTACCCGAAAAACAGTTAAAGAAATTGGCTACACGCACTCAGATATGGGCTTCGACGCTGATTCATGTGCGGTATTAAATGCTATTGGCAAACAGTCACCTGACATCAATCAAGGTGTTGATCGCGCAAGCCTTGAAGAACAAGGTGCGGGTGACCAAGGTCTAATGTTTGGCTACGCTAGCGACGAAACTGACGTACTAATGCCTGCGCCAATCACGTACTCTCACCGCCTTGTTCAAAAACAAGCCGAAGTGCGTAAATCTGGTAAGCTAGACTGGTTACGCCCAGATGCGAAAAGCCAAATTACTTTCAAATATGAAAACGACAAGCCTGTTGGCATCGACGCGGTTGTGCTTTCAACCCAGCACTGCGATTCAGTAAGCACTGAAACAGTTCGCGAAGCGGTAATGGAAGAAATTATTAAGCCAGTGCTGCCTAGTGAATGGATTGATGGAAATACACGCTTTCACATTAACCCAACGGGACGATTCGTTATCGGTGGTCCAATGGGCGACTGTGGCTTAACAGGTCGTAAAATCATTGTTGATACTTACGGTGGTATGGCCCGTCACGGTGGTGGCGCGTTCTCTGGTAAAGATCCATCAAAAGTAGACCGCAGTGCAGCATACGCGGGTCGTTACGTTGCTAAGAACATTGTTGCAGCAGGACTTGCTAAGCGTTGCGAAATCCAAGTGTCTTATGCAATCGGTGTGGCAGAGCCAACGTCTATCAGCATCGATACCTTCGGTACAGGTGTGGTAGATGAGAAAACATTAGTGGCACTGGTCCGTGAACATTTCGACCTACGCCCGTATGGACTTATTCAAATGCTAGACCTTGAGCGCCCTATTTATCGCCCAACGGCTGCGTACGGTCACTTTGGTCGTGACGAATTCCCATGGGAAGCAACAGATAAAGCAGAAGCGTTAAAAGCATCGATTTAATTCGATAACCAAATAACGCTTTTAAATACGCCGCTCAGTTTTTATAACGCTTTGCAAAAAAGTGTTGGTATAAACTAGCGGCGTTTTTATTTGGCTCGCAAAATCAACGAAACAAATAAAAAACAGCAAAGAATATTTTCATCATCTATTTTTTGCAGCTATGCTTAAATAACGAACACACTATCGCTTGTAGTTTCTGGTTGTTTACAAGCCATGATAACAACAACTTGGGCTCTTCCATGAATGTGGTTACTGGAATTCTTCTGGCACTTACTTTGGCTGCGTCTATGGCGGCTTCCCCCGTGCTCGCGGAAATAAATGCTCCCCACTACAGTCCTATCCAATTCAAAAGCAAAAAAATAGCGCGGTGGCAGCTAAATAGTATGTACCGCATTCAATCTACAACCGAAACTTATCTATACGACAACAGTTATACCTACCCAGCGGGGTCACAAGGTATGTTTAGCGCCAGCCGGCGGTTTAACACTTGGGTTCCGCAAAAGGTCTATGCAACGTACAAAACCAACAATACCGCCTTTCAGCATTACGCAGAGTGGCTTTATTTACCTCATGATGTAGGTACTTTTACTCGGTTGGGCTGGCTGCTTGGCAAAAGCGAGGGTTTAAACATGGCGGTAGAACTTGAACATAGGCAAGTTGGGGAAGAAGAGAATATGGCTCTCTCATTAGGCGTCAATTACTTGTTTTAAGTCATCCTTGTTTTAGGTCACCGCTACATTGCATTCACAGTGCGCTTTTAGTATTACACCCCATCATAAAGACGAAACGTAGTTGCCGTTATGCCAATGATAAGGTTTTTGCGTAAGTCTGTTGAATTACCATCGCGTCGGAACTCGCTCTATGACGCTTAACATCAAGTTGGCTCGCAAGGCGGCTTTTCACCTCATGCCATTGATTCATTTGTGCTTCAGACAAAATATATTCCAATGCTCTACACGTGAAAGACATTTCTACCTGCGCTGCGGCGTAGAGCTTAATTAGCCACGGGTTATCAACGACCCAACCGTCACTGTAAACAACCGTATTGCCAAGGAAGTTATTTAACTCAACACAGACTTTTCGAGGCTCTTCTCCTCGAGTTTGCAGCATCTGCTGCGTTATGCCGTGCAGTGACTCCGCTTTTCGATCCCAGTGAACCCACGAGTCAAAAGGCCGAAGTAGCTTACACCACTTTGCACCATCATAGCGCACGATACCTATCTCAATAGGGTAACTCGCTGCGCCAAATCCACTTGCTTCAATGTCTATTATTGTTGGCAGGGTATTCTTTCGCACTCACGCTCCAAACCGCTGTTTATCCTTGCTTGCAACATACGCAAACCATTTTTATCAGGCGGTTTTACTGCTACCTCGTCACCAGAGGAACAACTAAACAACGTCGAGCACTGTTTAGCAAATGTACAACCACTCTTCTCGAAATATAAGCTAATAGTAGAATCGTGCCACAATTAATGCGCACTCGTTTAGTACACCAACCCGTCGCCAGCGCTCAAAAATCTCGTAAAAGCTCTCAAAAAAGCATCAAACTTATACTAAAGGATAAGACGTTTACGCTAAAAGACTGAGCACATTGCTATACACTTTTAAGGTTAACATTTAGGTAGCCTATTCATGCGTGCACTTTCTATCTTTCTCTCGCTGGCTTGCGTCTTTTCAATTTTTACTGCAAGTAAAGCATTAAGTTCAACGGAACCTCTGGTGATTGGTATTGATGCCGATCTTTCAGCGGTAGCTGTTGAAGGTGGCATCGCTATTACAAGAGGGGTCGAGCTTGCCGTCGACGAAATAAATGCCGCTGGTGGGATTCTAGGTCGTCAAATAAAAGTTATTGCGAAAGACCATCGCGGCAACCCAGCTCGAGGTGTATATAACATTGAGCAATTTTCCCAAACTCCCAATTTACTTGCGGTAGTAGGCGGCGTTCATACACCTGTAGTTCTCGCTGAAGTCGACCCAATACACGAAAAAAACATTTTGATGTTGGTTCCTTGGGCAGCGGGGACGCCTATTATCGACAACGGGCACTCACCGAATAACATATTTCGCGTGTCGGTACGCGACGCTGAAGCAGCGTCAGTCCTAATTAATCACGTCAAATATATGGGGCTTTCAAATATTGCGTTAGTACTGGAAAGAACAGGATGGGGACGCTCAAACCTTGAATCATTAACACAAGCTGCAAGTAATAATGATATTGATATAACAGCAACCCATTGGATAAATTGGCAGCAGAAAGACTTTTCTGAGGATATCGCGGCAATAAAAAGCGCGAAAGCGGAAGCGATCATTCTTGTCACTAACGTTCCTGAAGGTGTTGTGGTACTCGATGAGATGGCAAAACAAGGCATCGCCTCTCTCCCAGTTGTGTCGCATTGGGGAGTCGCGTCGGGTCAGTTCGCCTCTTTACTTGCAAAGCCCATCGCTAACTACAATGTGTCAGTACTTCAAACCTTCCACTTCAACCACCAGAAAAATACCAAGGCAAAAAGCTTGTTAGAAGCCTATTATAATAAGTATGGCTTGGTGGATGCGACTGCGATTGGTGGTGTGACAGGTTTGGCTCATGCTTATGATTTAACTCATTTAATCGCGGCAGCTGCCGCGAAAGCTGGTAGTATAGAAGTAGACGCATTACGCGGTGCGCTAGAGTCTCTTCAAAATGTGCAAGGTGCAGTGAAGCACTACACAGCTCCATTTTCAGAGGACAGACACGATGCACTCTGGGCAAAGGATTATTTTATGACTACGTTTAACGAAAAAGGTCACTTGGTAACAACGGGCGTGCAATGATGCAGCAGCCCCCAAGGTTACGCTCTCTTCTGCTTTCAAGCATGCTACCGCGACTGGTTTTACTCGTCGCGGTTTTGTCTATCATTCTATTTGCTCTCTCTTTTCACTTCATTGTTAAACAAACCGACCAGCTTCAACAACAATCTGTTGATGGTTTAGAACAAGATATCAATTACATTGTTAGCGATACCACTAGACAGCTAGCAGACTTGGCAGCTAACGATATCATCATCAATTCCTTGGTTGATTTCGAGCAAAGGGATAATTACCTTCCCATGTTTTTCCGCTCGTTAAATTTAACTCAGGCGAAAAGTGTCGAGTTTGCGCTATTTGATTTTGCCGGGAACCGGGTGATTGATAAAAACTGGAATGCTGTTATCCCCGAGTCGCTCAGTAGTGCATGGCGCCAGCAAACCCTTGGTTCATCGAATGCATACTCCTCGGTATCAAAGTACGGCGTATTAATAAGCGTTCCAGTGTTACTTAGAGGCGTAGCGGAAGGCGCACTTGTCATGTATGTGGATAGCTTGCAGTCTTTGCTCGCGCCCTATCCCAGACTGACTAACCAGCTTGTTACCGACTCTAGTGGGCATGTCCTGTTTAGCAGTGAGCCCTCACTCATTGCTCCCAACTCAAGCTTTTCCGATTTTGATGACAGCGGCTACGCTATAAAAAAGGCTGATTGGCAAAATCTAACCTTGTACAGCGTTAAACCCACCATCACCGCATACAGAGAAGCCGCATGGACTGGGATTGTATTGCTGGCAATGATCGTAGGCTTCGTATTTATCATTTTGCATATGGTGAGTATGACGGGAACGCTTGCCGAGCGAACACTTTCGACTTTGTACAATGACATTAAGAATCGACTAAACAGTGATGATAAGACCTCACTACGCCTTGATAGTGACGTTGAGGCCCAAGAACTTGCGGATATTCGCGAAGCGTTTGACAAACTGATTTGGGATTTGACAGAGGTTTCGCTGTCTAACGAACAGTTTTCCAACGTGTTGGAGTCAATGGGCGATATGCTTGTAGTGGTTGATCAAGACAAGCAAACTTTACTTTCTAATAAGCGCTTCGACGACTTTTGTCATGACCAGTACGGTGAAAAGAACGGTATTTTGAAGTTCATTATGCAAAAGCTTGCTTCTTCACAGAGCAATGAACTTACACACTTTTCGGTATCAACCGGCCAAGAGCGGTTTGTTCATTGGACTAAAACATCACTGGCCGATGCTAATGGTAATATTCGTGGTGATATCTATGTTGGTAGCGACGAAACTGAACAACGCTCTCTTGAAAGTCACGTTAAAGTGCTCACTCACGCTATGGATGAAGCAACGGTGTCGATCATCATTTCGGACATTAAGCGCGTCGGCCAACCAATAATATACGTAAACAGTGCCTTTGAAGAGCTTACAGGCTACAGTCGTGAAGAAATAATCGGTCATAACTGCAGGTCGATGCAGGGCGATGAAACCAGCAAGCAGACAGTTGACCAAATCCGCAAGGCTATTGCAGTGCGCGAGCCTATTGAAACGACGCTGCTCAACTATAAAAAAGACGGCAGCGCCTTTTATAATCGTTTGAATTTAACGCCGGTAAAAATAAATGGTGAAGTCACTCACTATATCGGGTTTCAACAGGACGTTACTCAACAACGACAAACCGAACAGTATCTTCAGGATGCGCGAGAAAAAGCGGAAGAGTCTGCCCGTCTTAAATCGAGCTTCCTCGCTAGTATGAGCCATGAAATACGCACGCCAATACACGGTATTTCTGGTGTTTTGCAGTTAATGGCTAGCTCTGAACTCACTGAGGAGCAAAAGCACTACCTGTCTCTTGCTAAGTTTAGTATCCAGGGCCTTTTACATATCGTAAATGATATTTTGGACTTCTCTAAAATTGAGGCAGGCCAACTGCAAATTGAAGAAAACCCATTCGACATTTTAGAGTCGCTTGAAAACCTTCAAAGTCAGTACGCGATTATGTGCCAAGAAAAAGGGTTAGCGCTACATTTTCACTTTGATTTACAAGGCTTTCACGTTGTACAAGGCGATGATGTACGCTTTAGACAAATACTCTCGAACTTGTTAGGTAATGCCGTGAAGTTCACCGACAGTGGATGTATTGAAGTCACCACCAGCATTCAGCAAAATGCAGATAACAGCCTTAAGCTTTTATGTAGCGTAAAAGACACCGGCATTGGCATCGCACAAGACAAGCAAAGTACAATCTTTGATGTCTTTACCCAAGAAGACCTTTCTACAACTCGCAAATTCGGCGGAACAGGCCTTGGCCTTTCTATTAGCAAACAATTATGCGAACTCATGGGCGGCGATATAAAACTTGAGAGCGTTAAAGGTCACGGAAGCACGTTCTCTTTCACTATTATGCTTGAACAAGCCGACGAAGCCCTGCTTAAGCCAGTTCACCACTCCTCAGGAGTGAAACGGGAAAAAGGGAAAAAACGCAAAGTATTAATTGTCGAAGACAACGACATTAATCAGGTTATTGTTAAACAGCACCTAAACAACCACACTACATTGAGTGCCAAATCAGGCCTAGAGGCACTTGAAGCGTTGAACAAAATGAAAGTGACCTTTGATGTTGTCTTGATGGACTGTCAAATGCCAGAAATGGACGGCTTTGAAGCAACTAAACGCATAAGAAATGGTGAGGCCGGAGAACGCTATTTGAATGTGCCGATCATCGCACTAACCGCCAATGCCATGAAAGGTGACAAAGAGCGCTGCGTTAACGCCGGAATGGACGATTACCTAAGTAAACCTTTTGATGCTATTGACCTCATCGACAAAGTTGAGCATTGGGCAAGCATTGAAAGAAATAGTGAAGAAAGCGCCGTTCATTAACCTATTGTAGTGGAACATCTTGAGTGAACGCCTTAGCGAGATTAGCCCCTCACATCAAAAAAGTTATTTCGTTTATCTTATTGATTAACGTTTCGCTTTTAGGCGGTGGCGCGACTGCCGATGAAGTACTGCGATATAATCTTGGAACGTCAGGCAGCTCTATCCCGTACGAAAATGCTGTCGACGAAGATAGGGCCGGTATTCTAGTTGAAATCCTTCCCCTTATTATGAATAGAGCAGGTATTAAGACAGAAAAAGTCATGCTCTCTACCAAACGTGCCATGCTTGCATTTAAAACAGGCGCTCTTGATTTCGACTTTTTCAGTCCAAGCTGGCTGTCTAAAGATGAGCCCGCGGGCGACTTCACTTTCTCAGATCCCATTATAGACATCACAGAATACTTTATTACTCTGCCTGAAAACCATAGCCGATACCAAACCGTCGCCTCTATCTACGGTGAAACCGTAGGGATGATCTCCGGCTATGTCTATTTTGATTCTGATAAGTTCGTCAGAATGGACTTTCAAGCCGAGAGTAACCTTATCTTAGCCCTTGGCATGAAACGGATAGATGTCATCATAATGGAGGAAGCAGCGGCGCGTTACTGGTCTTCAATGCACAACATAAAAATAGCGCTGGGCCCCATCCATACCGCAGGCAAAATGGCGTTGCGTATTCACAATCGACATAAAGATAAGCTCCCCGCCATTAACCGCGCCATTGCTGAATTAAAACAAACGGGTCAAATTGATAGAATACTTAACAAGTATTCTGACTTTTCATTATAAGCCACACGCAGTTTCAACATTACGCCGTTGCTTTTTTGCCATAGCGCTTTAAAGCAAAGGGAAATTTTATCGATTGGATTAAAAGGCAAAGACACACCAGCGTCATGCCAACCCACCCCACCGGCTTGAATACTTCGCCAATTAGAAAAATAGCGAAAAGTGTCGCAACCAGTGGCTCAATTAACGTAATAAGCGTAGCTTTACTCGCTTCGGTAGTGCGAAGACCATAGCCAAATAGCAAATAACCAAGAAACATCGGCACAACAGCCATATAGAGTGAAACGCTAATGTGGATAGTGTTAGCAAACAAGTTTTGACCGGTAAACCAGAGGGAAGGCAACAGAGCAACGGCAGCGCAACCGAAAAGTCCGGCCATGGCAGATTTTGAATTTGCGCCAGCGTCAATGTGTTGCTTCGCAGCCCATGAGTATCCAGCGTAAGTTAAACCGGCAATTAAACCCAATATAACGCCGAACACCTGATCATCTTTAGATGCTGACAACGCCATTGCGTCGTGTGCCTTACCCATGGCTAACATGCCAATCCCAAACGCACCAAACACAAAACTAATAAACCATTTTAAAGACACGGGCTTTTTACTTAAAAAATACTCTAAAAGCGCAGCGAATAGTGGTGCACTGGCGATAGAAACCACGGTGCCTATAGCAACGCCTGACAAACGCATTGAGCTGTAAAAGGCCAGCGGATAAATTGCAACACATGCACTGCCAAACAGAAAGGTCAGTGGTGTAGAAAAAAGAATAGGTGCATCCTTTACCAGTGATTTTCGGGCACTAACACAAAGCAATACACCACCTATACCCATTGCAAAGGCACCGATTGCCAGAGGACTGATTTCTGGAGCGAACTGAGCGGCAGTGCCTGTTGTCCCCCACAGAAAGCTTGCGATAACAATTGCTAAGACCCCTTTTACTACATCGCTTGTATTCACTGCCTTCTCCACTCTATTACTCACCTTCTTAGCGTTAACTGTTGAACAATGCTTTCATGTTGTACTTTCTAATTAACCCATCAGCTTTTACTGTGACGCTGATATAAACCGATTGCTGCCGCTTGCTTTTATCGCCCAGTCATTTTTGCTCTTAGGGTCAACACCTCTCTCATAAAGATGATACTTAGATTATTGCTTTTGTAATTAGCCAGATAGACGCTTCTTTTGACCTTTTAGACGCACATCCCCCACACACTCCCAATTAACACAAAGTTAACAAGCAAAACGTACCGCATTAGATACAACAAGAAATGAAATATTTGTTTCGCAAGTTATGGAAATAACCCTACTTTTTTGCCACATTACGGCCTTGCCTGATAACAAAATAGAAACAACCAACCTGGATGGACTTATGTTTAAAATAGAAAAATCGTCGTTTAGACGAAGCACACTTAGCGTTGCGGTAATGGGGCTGCTTAGCTCCGGTGCAATGGCGCAGGACACACAACAAAAGGATGACGATGACTTTGAGCAGATCATAGTAACTGCAACAAAGCGTGCAGAATCCATTGAAGACATTCCTTTTTCAATCAACGCACAAACGCAGCGAGACTTTGAACGCAGCGGTGCAGGAAACTTAGAAGACGTCGCAAGAAACGTGGCGAGCGTCTCAATTCAAAACTTAGGACCAGGCCAAAGCCAAGTATCTATGCGTGGCGTTTCAGCGGGTCAAATTGTACGAGACCAACCAGGCGTCAAGGAGCAGGTCGGCGTATACCTCGATGAAAGCGTGATCTCGCTGTCTTTATTTACTCCAGATCTCGACCTTTTCGACCTTAACCGCATTGAAACCCTGCGTGGTCCGCAAGGTACGCTTTTTGGATCTGGCTCTATCGGCGGAACCCTTCGCTACATCACCAATCAGCCCGAGTTAGATACCTTTGAAGGTAAGTTTGAAGCTAATCTTAATAGTGTGACAGACGGTGGCGTGGGCGGTCACGTTAAGGGCATGGTAAACGTACCTATTTCCGACACCATTGCCATGCGCGCGGTGGTATACCGCACTGATTACGCAGGCTTTATAGATGCGTTAGGTGAAAACGGCGCGTTTAGCGAAGACGTTAACGACGGCGATAGAACTGGCGGACGCGTAGCGTTCATCATCGCCCCAAACGATAAGCTCACCATTACACCACGACTTATCTTCCAAGAATTGGAAATGAACGGGTTTAACAGGCAGGAAGTGTATAACGTGTTTGCTAACCCTTACACAACGACCCGCCCAGCTATTCAATTGGGTGAACGAGAACAGTACCTGCTGCTTGAAGAAGGCTTCTCTGACGATACCTTGATTGCTGACGTAACTGCTGAATATCAAGCCGACGTTGCTGATTTTACCTTTGTTTATAGCTATACCGACCGCGATATTCTTGTAAGTCGTGATGCCAGCGCGCTTTCGGGCTCAGTAAGTATCGACTTAGGTTTTCCTGATGAAGCCGTACTATTACCGTCGAACTTATTAGACAGAACGGAAGTAGAGCAAGATACCTTTGAGCTTCGCGCCGCATCCAATGGCGATGGCGCGCTAGACTGGCTAGTTGGCGCTTTCTACTCTTCTACAGAGCGTGTTTACGACCAATCACTCCCTACCCCTGGGTACGACGCATTTACCGACGCCACCTTAGGTGAAGGCACGTCGGCAGCGGTTGCCAATGGTTTTGAAGCTGATTCTCCCTACAACGCCTATTTACCGTACGACTTGAAGCAGCTTGCTGTGTTTGGTGAAGTGAACTATCAAGTGAACGATGACTTTAAAATGACCGTGGGCTCTCGTTTTTACGATTATGAAGAAGAGCGTCAGTTTATCTCTGGGGGCTTATTTGCCAACGGCGACAACCAGACCGATTCTACAGAATCAGATGGCTTTACTTCTCGTGTTATCGGCCAGTATAGCGTAAACGAAAACGTGAACTTAAATGCTCAGGTGTCTCAAGGATTTAGACTTGGCGGTGTAAATGACCCGCTAAATAGAAGCTTGTGTACCGACCAAGATGAAGCAATCTTTGGTTCGTTCCAAGACTATGACGATGAAAAGCTCACCAACTATGAGATCGGTATGAAATCATCAGGTCGTGGATGGTCAGCTAACATCTCGGCTTTCTATAACGATATTGAAGATCTTCAGGTTACATTGGATGCTGGTTCTTGCTCTTCACGTGTATCATTTAACGTGCCTGACGCCCACACCCAAGGTATTGAATTTGAGCTTACGCGTCAGTTTACTGACCAGCTCTTTTTCTCATTAACGGGTAGCATCATTGAAGCCGAGTTCGATTCAACCGTTGTTGATGGTGATGGTGCGGTACTAGGTGGCGTAGAAGACGGTAACCGCCTAGCTTCAGTACCTGAAGAGAGC
The DNA here is from genome assembly GCF_054960375.1 of Alteromonas sp. G4i35. Taxonomy (NCBI): domain Bacteria; kingdom Pseudomonadati; phylum Pseudomonadota; class Gammaproteobacteria; order Alteromonadales; family Alteromonadaceae; genus Alteromonas; species Alteromonas sp. G4i35. The sequence goes on from NZ_JBHNZD010000025.1 coordinate 48,684, forward strand.
TTTGCCATCGCATTTACCTACGATTTAGCGCAGCCTTTATTCTCTTCAAACAGCACCTATTTCCAAGGCTCTTACCAGTACGTGGGAGACCGTATAACCCAGCCTAGTGACCAAGTTGCAGGCGCAGGTATATTCACTTCAGGCCTTGCCTTTGGCGGTGCCACTGGCGCAGAAACAACGGAATTAGACTTGTTGTTAGACGACTACGGCACGCTTAATATGAGCTTCGGTCTTACCTACGATGACTATGAAATATTACTGTATGCAAACAACCTGTTCGACGAAAACGCGCAGCTATCCTTTGATAGAGAACGTGGTGGACGAGCTCGACTTGGATTTACGGTGAACCAGCCACGCACCATTGGTGCGACGTTCCGCTATTTCTTTCAGTAAAGAGTGATAAATGTCTCTGCCTGAGGAAATATCCCTTCAGGTAGAGGCTTCACTTTCTTTTGGGAAAAGAGTGGAGTTGGCCGTAAGCCGGGTTCTGTCGTGGGCAACCATTCCTCTAGATCAGCAATCGCTCACTGATTCAAGCAACCTACCCGATCCCCATGCGGGCCACACGTTGAGGGATCCTATTTGGTCTTGCTCCGGGTGGAGTTTACCTTGCCACACTCTGTTACCAGAGGTGCGGTGCGCTCTTACCGCACCCTTTCACCCTTACCGGCATGTAAACATGCTTAGGCGGTCTTCTCTCTGCTGCACTTGTCGTCGGCTCACGCCGCCCAGACGTTATCTGGCACCCTGCCCTTTGGAGCCCGGACTTTCCTCCCCTTTCTTACGAAAGCGGCGATTGCCTGGCCAACTCCGCGGCGCATTCTACATGAAGTCCCCTACAATAGCACCCTATTCCTGCTCGCTGTAAAAGCAGTGCTCAACGGCGCTTTTATCGAGCAGTTTGGTGATAATGAAAATTTGATCGCCCATTTCTATTTTGGTACTTCCTTTAGGTATAAGGGTTTCTTCACCGCGGGCAATCATCGCCACTACCGTATTATCGGGAAGGGCTAATTCGCTAATGGTTTTATGTAGTGCTGGCGATAACTTCGAAACCTCTATTTCTATAAGCTCGCGCTTGCTCTTAGCGACTTTTACAATCTCCAGCGTGCTCGATTCCTTTACTTCATCGTCCAATACTAAGCCTAACTTACGCGCCGCATAAGGTAAGGTGGAACCTTGCAACAAGGCAGAAATAAGCACGATAAAGAACACCACATTAAAAATGAGCTCGGCGTATGGCATGCCGAATATTAGCGGAAATATAGCGAGTATAATTGGCACCGAACCACGTAAGCCTACCCATGAGATTAGCATTGATGCTTTGAACGAAAATTTCGAAAGCAACAAAATAGGCATAACCACCAGCGGACGTGCAATAAAAATAAGCACAAACGCAATTAAAAGGCCTTCTTTCCAATTAACAAACAGCTCGGTGGGCGTTACCAACAAACCTAAGATAACGAACATGGCAATTTGCCCAAGCCACGCCAGCCCATCCAGAAACACAAACGTATTACGCTGATAAGCAAAGCGGCTGTTACCCACGATAACACCCGTAATAAAGGTAGCGAGAAAGCCGCTGCCATTTAAGTTCGCAGCAAGGCCAAAAGACAATACACCAAACAACATCACAAATACCGGGTACAAACCGATGGCCATTAAGGTGACGCGTCTGAAAAGCCATACTGCAATACCGCCGATGGCAAGGCCCACTATCGCTCCCGCTCCCATTTGACTGGCAAACAGCGAAAGTAAGTCAACTGGCTTAGTGGTGCTGTCTTGAATAAGCGTTATAAGGCCAATTGTGAGGAATATGGCCATTGGATCATTCGACGCACTTTCTAGTTCTAGTGTGGATTTTATTTTTGAAGGAATGCGTATACCAGCGTTGCGCAAAACAGAAAACACTGCTGCGGCATCTGTCGACCCGACAATAGCACCAAGCAATAAGCCCTTATAAAGCGGTAAATCGAGAATAACCATAGCAGCGATACCGGTGACCACTGCCGTACCAATTACGCCAAAAGTGGCGAGTAACGCGGCGGGTTTCCACGCCTGCGCTATGGACTTTTTTGACGTTTGTAGACCGCCATCAAATAGGATGAGAATAAGCGCAAATGTACCAATGGCATGCGCAGCATCAGCATTATCGAAGAAGATTCGGCCGATACCATCTTCTCCAGCCAACATACCTACACCAAGGAATAAAACTAAAACAGGTACGCCAAAGCGCGGGGACAATTTACTGGCCAGCACGCCCAAAATGGCAAGCACTGCACTGAGTAAAATAATGTGATCAACTGCAAACATTATACGTTCCTTATTGCCCTTGATGCTCTCACGCAAATTATTCGGGTATGCGTGAGAGCATCAAGGGTTCCTGTTAATACTGCTACCTTACCGCGTTTTTGCACCAATGTATTGAGGTACAAGAGCCCGCTGAGGTATTGGGGTTAAGGAACTTGTGCCGCCTAAGGGATGTGCGACAACGAAGCCTTAATCTCTTCTGCAGTAGGCTTTAACTGCGCTTTACCTTGTTTCTCTCTTCTGCTGCCCAACAAATACAGCAGCGTAGAGGTGATAAACAAGGTCGATGACGTGCCAATCACGACAGCAAAAACCATAGGGACTGCAAAACTTTCTACTGCATCACCGCCAAAAATAGCCATTGGTAACAACGCCAACAGCGTGGTAACGGAAGTGAACACCGTGCGGCTTAGCGTGCTGTTCACGGCCTCATTAATAGTATCTGCCAATGGCTTGTTTGGGTCTAAACGCAATAATTCACGGATGCGATCAAGCACCACCACCTTATCGTTTATAGAGTAACCAATGAGCGCCAACAGTGCTGCGACAGCCGTTAAGTTAAATTCGATGCCCGTAAGCGCGAAAAAGCCTATGGTTTTGGTTAAATCGAGTATCACGGTTAGCAGCGCTGCGCTCGCAAAATGCGCTTCAAAGCGTGCCCACAGATACTCCAACATGCCGCCACCTGCGATAAGCAATGCTAGAATGGATAGCTCGGCAAAGCCTCCGCTGACTTTGGGTCCAACCATATCAATTTTATCAAAACTTACCTCACTGTCGGCTTGCGAAATCGCACGCTTTAGTGCGTCAGTCTGCTTTGCGTTACTATTTTCAAGCTCGCCACTGCTATCTAGAACAGGGGCTCGCAATAAATAGTGATGTTCACTGCCATATTCTTGAATTGCTATTTGATCAAAGCCATTGCTTTCAATCACATTCCTTAGCTCATCGGTACTAAGGTTTGGTGCGGTCAACTCAATCATGGTGCCACCGGTAAAGTCGACGCCATAATGTAAGCCAGGCTTAGCAAACAAGCCGATTGAAAGCACTGTTAGCACTACCGAAACAGCGAGTGCAATTTTACGCTTTGCCAGAAAATTAATACCGCTTAGCTTATCGCTTAACCGCAAAAGCGGTGATGAAAAGCGCAAAGGAACGCGCTGCTGCGCGCGATCTTGCGTATTCTTGTGCTTCGACTTAACCACTCTTAGCATTAACATTTTAGTTAGAGCTACAGCAGTAAATACCGAAGACACCAGACCAAGGGCAATTGTAATTGCAAACCCTTTAATAGGGCCGCTTCCAAACATAAACAACAAACTTACCGCTATTAGTGTGGTGAAGTTTGAATCCACAATAGTCGCGAACGCTTTATCAAAACCCACTTCTATTGCACTGGCTGCCGGACGACCTTTTTTACTTTCTTCACGAATACGTTCATTAATCAAAATGTTCGCATCGACCGCCATGCCCATGGTTAGGATCAAACCTGCTATGCCCGGTAACGTCAGGGTTGCGCCAAACAGGGTTAATGCGCCAAACACCAATGCCATATTGATACAAAGAGCAAAACTTGCGATAGCGCCCCACCTGCCGTAAATCGCTACCATAAATGCCAATACCAGTAATGCACCTGCCACGCCGCTTTCCACTCCGGTTTGAATTGCATCGCTGCCTAAATCTGGCCCTACCGTGCGTTCTTCTATAATGGTAAGTGGCACAGGTAGCGCACCTGTGCGAAGCATTAATGCGGTGTTGCCCGCCTCCGGCAATGTAAAGTTACCGGTTATTTCACCACGACCACCTGGGATCACGCTATTTATGACGGGGGCTGTAACCACTTTGTTGTCAAGGACGATAGCAAGCACACGGCCGATGTTGTCACGTGTCATAGTGGCAAACTGCTTGGCACCTGCGCTGTCTAATCGGAACGTCACTACTGGCTGGCCATTTTCACTACTTAAGACACCTGCCGCATCAGTAATATGTTCACCTTCTAGCGCCACTTTTTGCTCTAAGCGATAGGTATTACCCGCCGCATCTTGCTTATTCATAACCTGCTCAGACTGGCTATTCGCGGCCCAGTGAAAAGTCATTTGTGCGGTAGTGCCCAATAATTTTTTAACTTGAGTGGGGTCAGACATACCCGGCATCTGAACTAAAATGGCGTCTTTACCTTGTAGCGTAACGCTAGGCTCAGTAAGCCCCGTTTCGTTCAAACGCTTTCGAACTACTTCAACACTTCGGCTTAACGTGTCTTTAACCAGTTGTTCGGTGTATAGCTCGTTAAGCCTAAGGGTAACGGTGCTTTGCTTTATCTCTACATCAAGTGCGCTTGAACCATTTGGCTGAGCGGAAATTTGATATGCGGTGTCTTTTACCTTTCTCGCATCATCTGCACTACGCAATGTAAAGACGACACTTCCAGAACGACTATCTTTATGAGTGAGTGAATGAGACGTTTTTGTATAGCGCACGTTTTGACTGCGCAATTCGCTAAGTAAGTCGCTCGAAAAGCTGTTGAGTTGCTTTTCAAACAAGGCGTTGGTGTCTGCGGCTAATAGCAGATGCGAACCACCTTGCAAATCTAAGCCTAAAGATAGTGTGGAAGTGGTGTACCACGTAGGTAACTGCTGTTTAATTGATTGTGGCAATATGTTGGGCGCAGCGCTCAGTAAACCGAGCATAACGATGAGCACATACACAAAGCCACGAAATGAAAATCGTGCCATTTTAGAATCCTGAATAATTAAGTTTTTAAAGCGCCTTAATATGCAGCTAAGCGAACGTGCTAGCGCATTAAGACAAAAAGAGAATTAGCTCAGAGATAAAGGTGGGCCGCGAGAAGGTTGGCGGTAGTGTTTGCGAGCACGGGGTACAACATTTGCCATACCCAAACACGACACAATAGCCAGAGCAATAAACCCCAAGGTCAATTCAACAATTGCCTCAAGTCCATCGCCTTGATCGTCACTGTTTTCTAGCTTAGTGCCGGTAAACCGTAACGAATAGCTTTTGCCCGCGTAGTTAAATTGGGCAAGTGGTGACTGCTGACTTACTTCAACTTCATTATTAATTTGACCACTTTGGAAGCTTGCACTAAGGATGAGACACGAGAGTACCCATGCCATGAATAGCGGCATGTAGGACGAAAACCCGTGGCGAAAGTTTAGTGCTCTCAAAGTAGTGAATTGTCTATCTGTGAAGGAAAAGTCGCGCTATAAAACACGCGCTGTTTTATAGCGCACATATTGGGATGAGTATACATTATTCAATATCGTGAGTAACGAGATTACCGTTGAAGCACATAATTTTTGGGTTTTACATTTCTGCCCATCGTTTCTTCTTGTAAGTTTACTCACTTGGATATAAGGTGATTTTTTGTGCTGTTTGTATATCAATTGGCAATGGAGCCATAGCATGACATAACAGGAAATCGCGAGCCATTTTAGGCCATTTATAATGAATACAGCGAGAAGAATGTCGTTAATTTCCTTACGGTAGACACACGCAATCCGTCTTCCATATTGAATTCGCTTCAATACGCAAGAGATAATGCGCGCACAATCACAGACGTTATTCCAACAGAAGTTATAAGTAAACGCTGGAAATGGAAGCCAGAACATAAAAGTAAGAAAACAAAACAAAGCCCGCGCTAAGCGGGCTTTGTTATAATCATTGCAAGCTTGTGTTGTCAGGTATTACACAACCGCGATCACATCTTCTTTTGCAAGGCGTGCTTTCGGTAAACCATGGTTCCAATCTTGCTCTGTATCTGGGTAGCCCATGGCAAGTGCCACTTCGCAAACGTGGCCGTCTAGCTCATCTTTAAACTGTTCGCCAAGCAATTCGGCGTCAACACCTTCCATCGGCGTAGACGCTATGCCTAAACGCGCCAGCGTGTGAAGAACATTGCCTAGCGCTAGATAAACTTGCGCTTTGGTCCAAGCCGCGTTGTTACCGTTCTCATCGGTGTTCGCTTCAGCAAATGCGTAAGCGCCCATGAAGTTTTCACGCATATCTTCGGGTAAATGACCAGACGATACTTCTGCATCGACACGCTTTACAAATTTCTCTTTCGTAAATTTAGGATCATAAGCAAACAGAATAGTATGCGATGCTTCTTTAGCGTGATGCTGATTGAACTGATGCTTGTTGGCAAAGCTTTCGTGTAAACGCTGCTTGGCTTCATCACTTTCAACAACCACAAATTTCCATGGCTGAGAGTTGATTGAAGACGCAGATAGTCTCAACGCCTCAAGAATTGTCGCCAGATCATCAGCTGAAATGCGTTTACTCGCATCGTACTGTTTAACCGTGTAACGCTTATTTAAATCTTCAATAATTGGATGAGACACAACTAACTCCTCAATACGTCTGCTATTTGTTGTTCACGCATGAATGCTGCGAACAGAAAATTAAAGTACTCAATGAATATGGCGTGTATGGTATAGATTCAGCTTTTCAATGATAAGCCCCACAAAAAACGAATCAGTTTCAAATATTTTTTGATAATAAAAATTCGATAATAGCTAGTATCGCCAGCAGCGTGCATTTCACAATTCATGGATTAAGCGCTATGCTGATAAATAGAATTACAAAAAACAATTTAAAAACATTAGGTTTACCTTATGATTAAGCATTTTCTCCTCCCTCTTTTTCTCGCATCTTCTCCGGTACTTGCAGACAGTGGCTCTCGCTTAATTGCATCCGGTGGTATTACGAGTTTCGAGGGCACTGCGGGTGGCGGCATTACGCCTTGGGCATTTATTGGCGGATACGCGAGTAAAGAAGAGGTCAGTTATTCGGCAAATATTCAATACTTAAGCCTAAGCGATTATTCCCTTACAACGGCAGGAGCAAGTGCTAGTTTGTTTGACCGTGTAGAGCTTAGCGTGCAGCGACAGCGCCTCGATATTGCTTCAGGGTTAACAAGTAACGTTTTCGCCTCACTCACAGAAGGTGCTATCACAAACGCCAACAGTACCACCATTGAGCAAGATATAATCGGTGCAAAAGTTAAGGTTCTTGGCGATGGCGTCTTTACTCAAAACTCATGGATACCCCAAGTATCCATCGGCGCACAATACAAGAAAAACAGAGACTACGACAGCTCTCTTTCGCTACCCGACGGTACGACCCCCTTGCCCGGCGTGGGCGTTCCAATGCTGCTAGGTGCGACAGACGACAGTGGTACCGACGTTTACCTTTCAGCCACGAAACTGTGGCTAGGCACCCCCTCAGGTTATAATTTACTCACCAATCTTACCGCACGATATACAAAGGCGAATGTGTTTGGCTTACTTGGATTTGGTTCTGAAAACAACGATAGCGCTAAGCTCGAATGGGAGGGCTCTGTAGCGATATTAATTAGCCCTACCACGGCAATTGGCACAGAGTTTAGAACGCAAACCAATCGATTAGGAGGTTTAGCTGAAGAAGACACCGTTGTTGATGCCTTTATTGCCTACTTCCCAAATAAATCTATTTCAATTACCGCTGCCTATGTAGATTTGGGCAATTTGCCTTTGCAAGAAAGTTCTTCAGGATTTTATCTAACGGTAAACAGCACTTTTTGATAGGGGAAAGAAATGATCAGACACGACTTCCGGTTAATGGTAATTGCTGCGTTAAGCGCATTAATAGCCGCATGCGCCAGCGCTCCTGAAAAAACCCTTTATGAAGAAATTGGCGGCCATAAGACGCTCAATACCATATACGGTGTAGCGATTACACGAATTTACACTGACCCCGTAATTGGTCATTATTTCAAAGGTGTTCCCAAAAAGCATTTAAGAGATCAACTTGTATTGCAAACATGCGAGCTTATTGGCGGGCCTTGCGAATATGATGGAAAAACAATGTTGGAATCTCACACGGGTCTCAATATTAAGGAGCGTGAATTTTACATATTGGTGGAGTATGTCCAAGGCGCGATGCGCGATGTGGGGCTAACCTATCAACAAGAAAACCGCATTCTTAAGCTGCTAGCGCCAATCAAATACGAAACAGTATACCTGTAGGGAAGCGTGTATTTATCTGTCCTGTACACGTTGAATAAAGCAGGTACGTTAACGTTCTAGTTCTTTTTATAGATACAACAATAAAAAACCCTCGTCTTAGCGAGGGTTTTTATATCAATCTAAATTAGCTGAAGCTTAGTTAGGCGTAATCGCGTTGTGGTAAACGTCTTGCACGTCATCACAGTCGTTAAGCATGTCCATGAATTTTTCAAACATCGGCATGTCTTCTTCGCTTATCTCAGTTTCGGTCTGAGGCATCCAGCTCATTTCTTCTGCAATAAAGCTAATGTCTGGGTAGGCTTCAGTTAGCGCTGTTTTTACTTGATAGAATTCAGTGTGTGGCGCGTAAACTGTAACTTTACCGTCTTCAACTTCAACATCAGTTACGTCTACGTCGGCTTCCATTAGCACTTCTAGGATAGCGTCTTCGTCGTCACCTTCAAACTGGAATACCGCTTGGTGGTCGAACATATGCGATACCGCACCCTGTGCACCAAGTTTCGCGTTGGTTTTAGTAAAGCAGTTACGTACTTCAGTGATGGTGCGGTTTGCGTTGTCAGACAAGCAGTCAACAATGACCATGCAGTTACCTGGGCCAAAACCTTCATAACGCATAGGCTGGAAGTCTTCGCCAGCGCCACCAGCGGCTTTATCAATCGCTTTTTCAATAACGTGGCTTGGTACTTGGTCTTTCTTCGCCTTTTCCATTAGGCGGCGAAGTGAAAGGTTAGTGTCTGGATCGGCACCACCATTTTTCGCACATACGTAAATTTCTTTACCGTATTTAGAATAAACTTTAGTTTTTTGGCCGGCAGTTTTTGCCATGGCGTTTTTACGAACTTCGAATGCTCTTCCCATCTTAAAATTCTCTTTCTCGCAATTTGAAATGCTGCGTTGGGTTTTATCGGGCTACCTGTTGCCTGACCGTTCATCAGGCGCATCGCTCTGCCTTACTTGGTGGCATTGCCGAACTCGACGTTTCAATAAATGGCCGAACGCGACGGTGCTAGAAATTGCCAAGCGAAACACTGCCCAAAATAACGGTAGGCTAAGCGACACAAAAAATTTGGGCGAAATTCTACCTTAATTTTCGTGTAATACCAATGTGAACGCCCCTAGAAAGGGTGTAGGTTGGTAGCTTTCACATTTTTAATGAGGTCAAAATGTACTCTGACCCCATATTTATGCTTACGGCAAATGCTCGGTTGCTAGGTAGTCGTGTGACTGCATTTCCTTTAAGCGGCTAAGACAGCGTCTGAACTCAAAATTAAGTAGCCCCTCGGTGTACAAGCTTTCCAGCGCGACTTCTGCAGATATGATCAGCTTTACATTTCGCTCGTAAAATTCGTCCACCATCGCAATAAAACGACGCGCCACATCGTCATTATGCTGGCCCATTTCCCTAACATTGGCTAAAAGCACTGAGTGATAACAACGGCTTAACTCAATGTAGTCGCTCTGGCTTCTGGGCCCGCCACACAAGGCTTTAAAATCAATCATCAATACCCCGTCAGCGTTTCTAAGCGTCGGTATTTTTCGGTTGTTCACCTCAATATCTTCGCCTTTTGAGCCTTCTTCCGGAGCTAATTGAGAAAAGTAGCTATGCAAGTTTTCGGTGGCTTCGCCATCAAGTGGGTAGTGATAAATTTCGGCTTGCTCTAACGTTCTAAGACGATAATCAATACCGCTATCAACGTTTACCACGCGGGTATTCTGATTGAGTAGATCGATAGCAGGTAAGAACCGCGCACGCTGCAATCCGTTTTTATACAAATCGTCAGGGACTATGTTCGACGTCGCCACCAGCACAATACCGTGACCAAACAGCTCTTCCATTAACGTGCCTAAGATCATGGCATCGGTTATATCAGACACGAAAAACTCGTCAAAGCATATTACCCGCGCTTCTTTTGCTAACTTAGCCGCTACCAGCTTTAGCGGGTCTTGTGCGTTTTTAAGCTGCTTTAGTTCATCGTGTACACGGTACATAAAGCGGTGAAAATGCACACGCATTTTCTTTTCGAAAGGCAAACAGTCGTAGAATGTATCTACTAAATAGGTTTTGCCTCGCCCTACCCCACCGTAAAAGTAAATGCCCTGGATACCAGGCTTCGCATGGCCTTTCCCAAACGCTGCTTTTAACTTTACCCGCCACGTCGTTTTCTTTTCAGGTTGGGTAAGTTCATCAAACAAACGTTGAAGTTCTTTTACTGCATTTTCTTGCGCCGCGTCGTAATGAAAGTCAGACGACTGAAGATCTAGCTGATATTTTTCCCATGGCGTCATCGCCGAAACCACTCCGTACAAAAGTCAATAGCGGCGCTTGCTGCACCGACCTGCTTGAATTTCTCAATTATGACCTTAATTTTAATGGAAATCACGGTAGAATCTCACATTGAAATTCGACATACACCGAATAAATGTCACGATGTATGCGCTTTTCGGGTTCGACCTTGCTATATTCAGCGTATGGTCGAAAGCAGCTTTTAGATCGTAGAAGTAAAGGTCGGCTGCAAGATGTAGATTGATTCGGAGAATATAATGGAATTGTTAGTATCTCTTGCTTTGTTAGTAGTTGGGTTAATTATTGGCTTTTTCGCAGGTCGCTTTTTTCAACAAAAGCAGGGCGCAGGCAATACTGCACAGACTGAGAAGCAAGTTAAAGAGATCCTCGCACAGCAGGCGCAACACCACATTCATCAAACTCGTCAAAGTTTAGAGAGCATTGAAAGCCAGTGCGAAACCTTAAAGCAACAAATTGAAGAGTATGAATTGCTGCTTGAGCAAGGCAGCGATGATGACAGCAAAGTTCCTTTTTATGGGGAACAAGCAACTACGTATTTACGTAACAACCTAAAAGGGTCTGACAAATCGAGAGTTCAGCGTGTATCTGACACACAGCCAAGAGACTTCGCTAACTCGGGTTCTGGGCTGTTCGTCGGCGGATCTGATAAGAATACCGCAAAAAAACAGTAACATCGGGAACTTTATCACGACCTCGGACTCTTTTAGTGAAACCATGCTATGTCGCATATAACATGAAGGAGTGTAAGCGAACATGAAAATGTCTTTCCGCCATTGTCTATTGGCGTCTGCCGTTGTTGTAAGTTCATTGGGCTTTACTGCTAGCACACAGGCGGCGTTACCGTTCTTTTCTGATAAGAAAGATGAAGTTCCCTCTTTAGCCCCTATGCTAGAAGAAGCTACCCCAGCGGTAGTAAGCATTGCGGTAGAAGGAACACAAACCTCTACGCAGCGTGTACCCGAGATGTTTCGCTACTTCTTCGGCGCCCCGCAAGAGCAGGTTCAAGAACGCCCTTTCCGAGGTCTTGGTTCTGGTGTCATCATTGATGCCGATAAAGGTTATGTCGTTACCAACAACCACGTTGTTGATAATGCAGATGAAATCACTGTTAAGTTAACTGACGGTCGCGAGTTTAAGGCGAAAAAGCTAGGCTCTGACGAGCAAAGCGATATCGCGCTACTTAAAATAGAACCTGATGATTTAAAAGCGTTACCGCTTGCCGATTCTGACGCGCTGCGCGTAGGCGACTTTGTAGTAGCTATTGGTAATCCGTTTGGTCTTTCTCAAACGGTTACCTCTGGTATTGTAAGTGCTCTGGGCCGCTCAGGTTTAAACATTGGTGGTTATGAAGACTTTATTCAAACCGACGCAGCAATTAACCGCGGTAACTCAGGCGGTGCGTTAGTTAACCTTCACGGTGAACTGGTTGGTATCAACACCGCTATTTTTGGTCCTAACGGCGGTAACGTCGGTATTGGTTTTGCTATTCCTGCCAATATGATGAAAAGCCTAATTGATCAAATTGCAGAATTTGGTGAAGTTCGCCGTGGCCTTCTAGGCATTTTAGGTAGCGATATTGACGCGGGCCTTGCAGAAGCCATGAATGCGGAAGTGAACATTGGTGCGTTCGTGAGCGAAGTGCAGCCAGACTCTGCCGCTGAAAAAGGTGGTCTGCAAGCCGGTGATATTATTACTGCCATTAATGGTCGTAAACTTCATAGCTTCCAAGAACTGCGCGCAAAAATTGCGAGTATGGGCGCGGGCGCTGAAGTTGAGCTCACCGTTATGCGCAAAGGTAAGAAAATGAATGTAGACGTTGTATTAGATGACGCTACAGACACGACAGTGACGGCTGCTCAAATTCACCCAGCCCTAGAAGGTGCAACCCTGTCTAACGGCACTGACGATGCTGGTAATGCTGGTGTAGTGGTTTCTGATATTGAGCGTGGTGCGCCTGCGGCGCGAATTGGCCTTCAATCTGATGATGTGATAATTGGCGTTAACCGCGTACGTACGTCTACGGTTGCAGAGTTCAGAAATGCACTAGACGAAGCCAAAGGCGTTATCGCACTCAATGTAAAACGTGGAAACTCTACGCTTTATTTGGTAATCAGACAGTAGCAATGTAGCTCTTCAATTACATCCTCAGCTCAGACGCGTCGGTGTCCAAGCTGAGGGTTGGCATAAAAACGGCGCTTTATAAGCGCCGTTTTTGTTTTCAGATGATAACCGTTGAAAACAGTGTGCTCCTAGCTTCCTAACGGGGCTTCTTTACGGACTCCTCTGATAAGCCGCATTCTCGAGCTACACCTATGTCCACGTAAATAAGGCTGTATGAACAGCATGAAAGGTTTTGAAGTACATGCTAGTGCAAATTGAGTTGCACAAAATTTGCGTTTCATTACGGTAGTTTATTAAATAAAGTGATATCCTTTGCCGTAAGATGATAATTTAAGAATGTTGCGCTTTAAGATTGTGAAGTAGTGCTGAGTTAACGGCACGTATTAATTAAGTGCGACAGATAACAAAAAGTGTGATTTGTGACTGGCCGCTCAATTTTTAACTTCTTACTAAAATCTGTATTTCTTGGCGTAGCTGTTGCTGCATTACTGTTAGTTTTCCTACCCGATCTACGTCAAGGCAAAGGCCTTGCTCAAGGGTTCTTTAACTCCCCCTCAGTAAGCGCTAGTCGCGAAAGCTATTTTACTGCTCTAAGTCGCTCTGCGCCTGCAGTAGTCAATATCTACAGCGTCAGTATTGAGAACGGTTCAGGCCTATTCAGAAATCAATCTCGTGGGCGCACCAATTTGGGTTCTGGCGTTATCATGACAGAAAATGGCTATTTGCTTACCTGTCACCACGTAGTTGCAGATGCAGATAGCATTTACGTAGCGGTTCAAGATGGACGTATTTTGGAAGCGCAAATTGTGGGCACCGACCCACTGACCGACCTTGCCGTGTTAAAAGTCACCGCTGATAACCTGCACATTATTCCTCAGGTGTCAGAACCTGACACCCATGTGGGTGATGTGGTGATGGCGATTGGTAATCCTTTCGATTTGGGACAAACCATTACTCAAGGCATTGTAAGCAGAGCCGGACGAAATGGTCTATCTAATTATGTTGATTTCATTCAAACCGACGCAGTTTTGAACCAAGGTAATTCTGGTGGTGCGCTGGTAGATAGCAATGGTATTTTGCTGGGTATCACTAACGCCAACTTCCAGGTGCTAGATTCAAATAATCGCGCTCGCAATGTAGACGGCATTAACTTTGCCGTGCCTTACGAATTAGCTAAGCGAGTCATGGATGAAATTATCAGCAATGGACGTGTTGTTCGCGGGCAGCTTGGTTTTGTTGGCGGTGAAAACCGCAACCGACCAGGCATAGACGTTTCAGCAGTAGCTAAAGGCAGCCCTGCCGACATCGCGGGTATCCGCCCTGGCGACATCATTGTAGCCATAGACGGCGTACGTTTAGAAAGCGCATCAAAAACGTTGGATATGATTGCCGAAACCGAGCCCGGTACTGAACTTGAAATTGAGCTCAGCCGCGACGGGCGTTCAATTACTCTTACGGCAACGGTCGCAGAGCTTCGCGCTGGTCAATAAGTATTGTTGGAGCTGGCAGATTAGTTCGGCTTCCCGAGTATAGAACGTGAAGATTTAATACCAGCCCGCATAGATAATAGACACAAAAAAAGCGCCAGATAGATATGCTATCTGGCGCTTTTTCGTAAAAGTGCGAAATCTTGAGTTATTCTTTCACTCTTTCAATGATGGCACCCAAGCCACCCAGCTTCTCTTCAATGGCTTCATAACCACGGTCTAAGTGATAAATGCGATTCACGTGAGTCTCACCTTCTGCGATGAGCCCAGCTATCACCAAGCTTGCCGACGCGCGCAGGTCAGTAGCCATTACTGGAGCTCCTTTAAGACTTGAGCTGCCTTTAGACACTGCTGAGTTCGCTTCTAACGCGATTTCTGCGCCCATACGTTGTAACTCTGGTACGTGCATGAAGCGGTTTTCAAAAATGGTTTCTGTAATTACGCCCGTGCCTTCGGCAACACAGTTCAAGGTAACAAACTGCGCCTGCATATCCGTAGGGAATGCTGGGTGTGGTGCGGTTTTAACTCGCACAGCCTGCGGTTTGCGCCCTTCCATGTCTAGCTCTATCCAGTCATCACCAGTGGTGATTTTAGCTCCGGCCTGCTCTAGCTTATCTAGCACCGCATCTAATGTATCTGGCGCCGCATGAGTACAGCGTATTTTCCCACCTGTCACAGCGGCCGCTACCAAGAAAGTACCGGTTTCTATACGGTCAGGCAGCACTGCATAATCACAACCGTTTAAGGTTTCCACGCCCTCAATGGTTATTTTATCGCTTCCTGCACCGCTAATTTTCGCGCCCATCTGAATAAGACAGTTTGCTAAATCAACGATTTCGGGCTCGCGTGCCGCGTTTTCAAGAATGGTTGTTCCGTCAGCCAGCGCCGCTGCCATCAGTAGGTTTTCAGTGGCACCCACGCTTACCATATCCATGAAAATACGCGCACCTTTCAGACGCCCATCGACTTCGGCTCGAATATAGCCTTCGTCTACTTCAATCTTCGCGCCCATCTTTTCAAGGCCAGTTAAATGAAGATTTACCGGGCGCGCACCTATAGCACAGCCACCGGGCAAAGAGACATTCGCTTTACCTTGCTTAGCTAACAGTGGGCCAAGTACCAAGATAGACGCTCGCATAGTACGTACTAACTCATAGGACGCTGTAACGCTTTGTAGCGTACTCGCATCGATAACGATATCGTTAGGTGCGGGTAGTGCGACTTCAACCCCTAATTCACGCAAAAGTGCCGTCGTTGTATTGATGTCACGAAGACGAGGAACGTTGGTGTAACGACAAGGAGAGTCGGTCAGCAAGCTTGTCATCAACAATGGCAAGGCCGCGTTTTTAGCGCCAGAGATGCGCACGGTACCGTTGAGCGCAGGGCCCTTTTTAATTACGAGTTTATCCACGTGCTACGCCTATTATTGAGGAATATTAAACTGGCGCTCACGCTCCCAGTCTTTTACTGAAAACGTCTTGATGGTAATTGCATGCATGCTGCCGTCTGCAATTTTATCAGCCAAAGGCGCATATACCGCTTGCTGGCGCTTCACACGGCTCATTTCATTAAAAGCATCGCTTACCGCAATAATATTAAAATGCGAACCTTCGCCCTTTACATGGACTTCGTGAAGGTCTAACGCATCTTTCAAGATTTTTTCAATTTCAGACAATTCCATAACTTACTTCTTAATTCGCTAACGGGTGTTTATTCTACGGGTAAAAAGCTATCTGCGTCGCTTATTTTAGCAAGCTTACGTAGCTTCTCAGGCATTTTATATAGGCTCATGCTAACACCATTTTGCTTTGCATCCCTAACGGCATTAATAAGCCAAGCCAAACCTGCACTGTCTGCGCGCTCAACATCACTTAAATCAACAAGACATCTTTTATTGTTAATCAAGGTACTACGCTCATTTCCGTTCAAACTATCCCAGAAATTCTTCGACAGCGTTTCACGGTCAAGATGACCGTGAACCACTACATTGCCTTTGTCGTTTACCTCGAATAGGCTCACTCAGCCTCTCCTTCGATTTCGATTGGCTCGCCTTGCTTAAGCTCAACTGGCTTACCAATTTTGTCGCGCATTAGTGCGATAACTGCATCGATACCGTCTTGACGAAGGATTGATTCAAATTCGCTACGCTTGCTGTTTAGCATGCTGATGCCTTCAGCAACCATATCGTAGGCTTTCCACTCGTTCGTTTTACTGTCTTTACGAACTTTAAAAGCAATTTTGATTTCAGGGCGGTTTGGATCTTGAACCACTGCACGCACTGTTACTGATTTTTTATCATCAAAAGATGATTCAGGCTCAAAGATGACTTCTTGGTTGTCGTAGTAGCCCATTGCCACAGCGTAGGTTGTTACCAAATATTGACGAAATACGCTGATGTACTCGCCCATCTTCTCTTGAGGTACTGACTTAAAGTGTTTACCTAGTACCATAAAAGCAGCGAATTTGTAGTCGATATGAGGTACTAATTCTTCTTCCATAATAGTGCGTAGCATTTCAGGATCAGCTTTAATCGCTGCTTGGTTCGCTTTGATGCGCTCAAACGTGCGGTTTGCTACGTCTTGAACCAATTCATACGGGTTTTGTTCATTAACTTCTTGTGCATTCGCTATGCCCGCTACAGACATCATGAAGATGCCAAGTGCTACCATAAACTTTTTCAAAATTACTCTCCTAACTTAAAACTCTATTTAGCAGACCTGATGGCAATCCAATAAGTTTCATCACGCCGCTGGAATAATTTAACGACCTGGTAATATACGTCTGGCCGTAATACTGCGATTAGTCTTCGTCGCTTCCGCGATTAAATAAGAACTGACCAATGAGATCTTCAAGAACCAAAGCTGACTTAGTATCCTGAAGGTAATCGCCATTCTGTAAATTAGCGACACCGTCGAAAGAGAAGCCAGGTTGGAAGCCAACATACTGTTCGCCTAGCAAACCCGAGGTCAAAATAGACACAGAGCTGGTTTCTGGAAAGCCGTTGTATTCATTTAAAATTGACAGCTCAACCACTGGCGTAAAATCTTCTTGGTCTAGCGTAATCGATGACACACGGCCAACCGTTACCCCACCAACCTTTACTGCCGATCTCGGCTTTAAGCCGCCAATATTGTCGAATTTTGCGTATAACGTGTAGGTATCGCCTTCTGTTGCGACCGTTTGGTTTGCAACTTTAAGTGCTAACAATAACAAAGCACCAATCGTAAGCATGACAAACACACCAACCATTACTTCCGTTTTATACTTACTCATTCCAATCCCCTACTCGATACCAAACATAAGGGCGGTAAGCACGAAGTCCAGCCCTAATACTGCTAATGATGAATAGACCACCGTCTCGGTAGTCGCTTTGCTGATCCCTTCCGATGTTGGAATAGAATCGTAACCTTTAAATATGGCAATCCACGTCACAACTAAGGCAAAAACGAGGCTTTTTATTACGCCGTTTATAACATCTTGGTTCCAGTCAACAGTTGACTGCATGATTGACCAGTAGCTGCCTGCATCAACACCTAACCAGTCTACGCCGACTAAATGACCGCCTAAAATACCAATGGCACTAAAGATAATGGCTAGCATAGGCATAGCTAACATTCCCGCCCAAAAACGAGGAGCAACTATGCGCCTTAGCGGATCTACTGCCATCATTTCCAAACTACTTAATTGCTCGGTGGCTTTCATAAGGCCAATTTCAGCGGTCAACGCTGACCCGGCACGCCCAGCAAAAAGCAATGCGGTGACTACCGGACCAAGTTCTCGTAAAAGAGAAAGCGCGACCATGGGGCCTAAGCTACCCTCTGCACCGTAATCCACTAGAATGGTATAGCCTTGCAGCGCCATTACCATGCCAATAAATAGGCCAGAAACCATGATGATCAGTAACGACTGAACACCCACTACATAAAGCTGTTTGATAACCAGCGGAACATTTTTAACTCGGGGAACAGCGATGAGTGCGCCAAACAGCATGAGTGCTGCTCGACCAATCGCAGTAACTTTCCCTATAGTTTTAGCGCCTAATGATTGGAAGAACTTCATTTATCTGCCCCCAGAAAGCTTGCTTTCAGGTCTGGCGCTGGGTAATGAAATGGAACCGGGCCATCTGCTTTACCTTTTAAGAATTGCTGAACCAATTCGGAATCACTTTCTTTAATTTGCTGCGCAGTACCTTCACCAATGACGCGTTTATCCGCCAAAATGTAAATATAATCAGCGATGGTCAGCACTTCCGTTACGTCATGGGTCACGACAATGCTAGTTAAGCTGAGTGCATCATTGAGCTCTCTAATAAGCTTTACCAGCACGCCCATGGATATGGGGTCTTGTCCCGCAAAAGGCTCATCGTACATAATTAAATCGGGGTCTAGCGCTATTGCCCTAGCGAGCGCAGCCCTGCGCGCCATTCCACCAGAAAGTTCGCTCGGCATTAATTGCGCGGCGCCTCTCAAACCTACGGCCTGTAGCTTTAAAGCGACAATAGTAGCTATCAAGTCTTCAGATAGCTCAGTATGCTCGCGAAGCGGAAACGCCACATTGTCGAACACGCTCATGTCAGTGAATAGCGCACCGCTTTGAAAAAGCATGCTCATTCTACGACGGGTTTCGTAAAGAGACTTTCTCGACATAGAGACAATTGAATCGCCGTCGAATTTTACGTCGCCTTCATCTGGCGTTAACTGCCCGCCAATAAGGCGCAGCAGCGTGGTTTTACCTATCCCACTTGGCCCCATTACCGCAGTAATTTTGCCTTTAGGTACCTTCAATGAAATCCCATCATAAATGATGCGATCTGCGCGTTTGAAGGTTAGGTTATCTACTTCAACTAAATGATCCATAGTTACTTAAATGTCGACCCTTGACGCTGGATTGAGAGCTTATAAAATAACGCGTTCAATCCACTTAGAAAATTTTAAAATTATAAGAGTAAGTGAGTATTCAATTTCTGTGCCTTCACTTGATCCACTCTTAAGGTTTACTGCACAGTTTACTTTATGAGCGCATAAAATCAAAAAAGTTTACTCTCCAGTGTACTTTTTTGAATTTCTATCGCCAGACACGGTATAGAACACCTTGTCTGGGCGGTGTAATTTAAGGGCATTGTACGCTTTTTCAAGCCCCTCGCCAAAGTCAAAAAGTTACAAGTTATGTTCGATTAAGACGAATATATACCAGTCCGTATAGATTATTACCCACGCAGCGAGAGTTAAAATGTTCGTAATCGCGGCGTGTTACCGCAGGTATAGTGGTTCTACATCAAGGTGACACAACAAAGAGTACGGACATTTTAAACTCGCCCTTCGGGAAGGTCTGGCAAACTTCCTAGCTTCATTCTGGGAATTTGAAAGGGAACAGCCATTCCTGCATTCCCACGCTTCGCTAGGAAACTTGCCAGCGCCTTCTGAGTGGGCAATTATCTATGCGGACTGGTATTCGGTATCTCACGCCCAAGTGCCCATCTAGTATCCTACAAGCCTCCCAAATCAATCCTAATACCATCCTATTTTGTTGTTTCTTAACTGAAACTGAATATGAAGTCTTGTGTGTGTAAGTGCGACCTAATTTGCGTATTCAGCGGAAATTTACGTCAATTGACAGTATTTGACGAAAATAAAACGCTGCGAGCATAGGCAAATGGCACTCTTTTTGCGACAATCTAGCGAAATACTTTCTATTACAGGTTGTTGTGCTTTTAAACATTGTCATTTTTCTTGTTGGGCTGATTGTACTGAGTTGGAGCGCTGACCGGTTTGTATATGGCGCCTCAGCATTAGCAAAAAACATCGGCATTTCTCCAATGATGATCGGACTAACGATTGTCGCTATGGGATCTTCGGCACCTGAAATTGTGGTTTCCGCCATAGCCTCCGCAAATGGCAATATGAACACCGCCGTGGGTAACGCGCTAGGTTCTAACATCACGAACATCGCGCTAGTTTTAGGTATAACCGCGCTAGTGAAACCATTGCTTGTTTCATCAACAACATTAAAGCGCGAGCTTCCAGCACTCCTTATCATCTCATTGATTGCTATTGGCTTTATGTTTGACGGTGAACTTAAGTCTTATGAAGGCATTATCCTACTAGGCCTGTTCATTTTCGTACTGGCAATGATGGCGTGGTTGTCGCTACAGGTAGATAAAGAAGATCCTCTGGTTGCGGAAACCGCAGATGAAATCCCCAAAGGCGTTTCAAATACGTCAGCCCTCATTTGGATTGGTGTAGGCCTTGTAATACTGCCATTAAGTGCTCACTTTTTGGTGAACTCAGCAGTAGAAATTGCCAGATACATGGGCATTTCGGATTTGGTTATCGGACTAACGATTATTGCGTTTGGTACAAGTCTACCTGAACTAGCAGCAAGTGTTGCGGGTGTACTGAAAGGTGAAGACGATTTAGCACTGGGTAATATCATCGGCTCAAATATCTTCAACCTACTTGCCGTACTTGGCATGCCCGGCTTAATCGCGCCTGGTATCCTGGACCCTGACGTTTACAACCGAGATATGTACGTAATGCTTGGTTTAACATTATTACTGTTCTTGTTCAGCTTCGATTTAATCGGCAAACGTACAATATCAAGAACAAATGGATTCATACTTCTGGCTTGCTTTATCGGCTATCAATTCTGGCTATTCGGATAATCATGAATACACAAACTCAGATGAACTATATCGACTCAGCGAAGCGCGTTATTGAAATTGAAACGCAGGCTATTGCTAATCTGGCAGAACGCTTAAACAATGAATTTATCGCTGCCTGTAATATTCTCTTTGCCTGCAAGGGTAAAGTTGTCGTGAGTGGTATGGGAAAGTCTGGGCATATCGGAAATAAAATTGCCGCTACGCTTGCCAGTACAGGTACTCCTGCATTTTTCATGCACCCTGGTGAAGCCAACCATGGCGACTTGGGCATGCTAAGCAAAGGCGATGTCTTACTCGCCATCTCTAATTCTGGCGAGACTAACGAGCTCGTTAACTTATTGCCCGTAGTTAAGCGCTTAGGCATACAGGTGGTCGCCATGACCAACAGTGCTTCCAGTTCATTAGGGCAACACGCAGATGTCGTACTTGATATCAGCGTTGAAAAAGAAGCGTGTTCGCTAGGTCTTGCTCCTACGTCAAGCACAACCGCCACACTGGTTATGGGTGATGCGCTTGCGGTAGCACTGCTCGATCAAAAAGGTTTCACCTCAGATGACTTTGCGCTTTCGCACCCAGGCGGTAGTTTAGGCAGAAAACTTCTGCTTAAAGTTAGCGATATAATGCAAAGCGGCAGTGATATCCCCCTTGTCCATGCCAGTGCTTCTGTTGCTGACGCACTGCTGGAAATATCTAAAAAGGGACTGGGTATGACAGGCGTGATAGCGGCAGACGGTACGCTGACAGGCGTCTTTACGGATGGCGACCTACGACGAATTCTCGATGCCCGCGTAGACGTACACAGTGCGACAGTAGAAGAAGTAATGACTAAAGGCGGCAAGACTACCACCGCAGGTCAGCTGGCTGTAGAAGCCCTGAATTTGATGGAAACCCATAAAATTAGTGCGTTAATGGTTATTGACGATAAGCGCAAACCTGTTGGGGCCTTTAACATGCATATGCTATTAAAAGCAGGAGTGCTTTAAATGACAACCACCTTGTACACGGAAATAAATGACTCGCTTTTCGCAAAACTAGCCAAGATAAAGTTGCTGGTATGCGACGTTGATGGTGTGTTCTCAGATGGTCGAATTTACTTAGGTAACGACGGTGAAGAACTTAAAGCATTCCATACCCGTGATGGATATGGTGTAAAAGCGCTAGTGAGCAATGGAGTGAATGTCGCGGTAATTACTGGACGTCGCTCTGCCATTGTTGAAAATAGAATGAAGGCACTGAATGTTGCACATATAATTCAAGGCGAAGAGAATAAAGCAGACGCGCTTAGCGACCTGATGAAACGCCTTGAGTTAAACACTGACGAAGTGGCTGCGGTAGGTGATGACATGCCAGATACGGGTATGTACAAGCACGTTGCGGTTAAAATTGCGGTTGCCGATGCCCATCCTTACGTAGCAAAACAAGCAAACTGGATTACGACCCTTCCCGGTGGGTTTGGCGCGGTCCGAGAAATATCGGATACCATTTTGCAGGCCAAAGGGGTAGCAAATGAGATTTTTGGAGCTAGTGTATGAGCCTGTTTGGCTTTAATCGCTTAGGATTAAGTATATCGGCGCTATTTATTCTGGCGATGCTGATGTACATCCCTACGTGGATGGAAGAGCAGCCTGAAACGCAGGGGAATCGTGAAAACGATGCGCTAAAGCCCGCCTACAAAGCAAAAAATCTAACCACTACGCTGTACAATCAAGACGGTGAGTTAAATCACAAAGTATTTGCAGAGTCGATGGAGCATTACGACCAGCTTGGCTTTGTATTGTTTCAGCAACCTAAATACACCCTTTATACAGAAAACGCGTCATCACCATGGGTGGTAACCGCTGATGAAGGTACACTATACAATAACGAGCTAATCCAGCTGGAAAACCAAGTTAATATTGAGAACCAAACTGGCGATGACTTTGTCAGAAGTATATCGACCGAGTACATTCAAATTAATTTAGAAACCAAGCAAATGACATCTGACCAACCCGTTGAAATACTGGGCACCCAATATGTCATTTTAAGTAATGGGTTTAACGCGAATTTACGCACACAAGAATACGAGCTTTTAGATCATGTACAAACCACTTATTCCCCTAGCAACTAGTTTATTGCTTGCCATCGCTAGCGGTGCGGTACACGCCAGTGAAGATGATTTTTCGCAGCCCATAAAAATAGGCTCGAACACCCAGTTTATCGACGGTAAAAATAAAACCGCGTTGTACAAAGACGACGTACTCATAACTCAAGGCTCTTTGGTTATTGAAGCTGACGAAGTGGAAGTAATTGCCACTGACGGTGGTGGTCGTGAAATATTTATTGCTAGAGGAAAGCCTGCAAGCTATTCCCAGCAATTGGAAGACGGCACGCCAGTTTCGGCAAAAGCTAATGAAATACGCTATGAAGTGGTGAACCGAACGATTTCTCTTGCCGGAAACGCAGAGTTGAAACAAGACACCAGTAAAGTACAGGGTGACAACATCACGTTCGATATGATTACCGAGCAATTGCTAGCGACTGGCGGCGCAGGTAAAGATGGTGAGGGTCGAGTGACCACAGTATTCACACCTGAGACCATTCGCAAAACTTCGTCTAAGAAAGACAAAAAAGACAACGAGGGCAATGAATAGCAATGGCAACTTTGAGCGCTAAAAATCTTGCTAAGGCTTACAAGTCAAGACAGGTTGTTCGAGATGTAAGTCTGTCTGTCTCAACGGGTCAAATTGTTGGTCTTCTTGGCCCAAATGGCGCTGGTAAGACCACCACATTCTACATGATTGTTGGTTTAGTGAATCTGGATAAAGGCAAAATTGAAATCGACGACAATGAGCTAACTCATCAGCCCATGCACGAGCGCGCACGCCGCGGAATTGGCTACCTACCGCAGGAAGCCTCTATTTTCAGAAAGCTCACAGTGCATGAAAATATCATGGCCATTTTGCAAACCCGTAAAGATTTAAATTCACAACAGCAAGAAGAAGAAGCAGATGCGCTACTTGATGAATTTAATATTAACCATATACGTAATAGTACGGGGATGAGTTTGTCAGGGGGCGAACGCCGTCGCGTTGAGATTGCCCGCGCTCTGGCAGCAAAACCGCAATTTATTTTGTTAGACGAACCATTTGCTGGTGTTGATCCAATATCAGTTAATGATATAAAGAAGATAATACAACATCTTCGCGATAGGGGTATTGGAATCCTTATCACGGACCATAACGTACGAGAGACATTGGATGTTTGTGAAAAGGCGTACATTGTGAGTCATGGCGAGCTTATTGCGCAAGGAACGGCGGAACAGGTTTTAAGTAATCAAAAAGTAAGGGATGTATACCTAGGCGAACAATTCAGGCTATAGTTAATGTAACCGAATTGTCATTTTTCAGTTTCGCTCTGGTATATTCAATTTAGAGCATTTAAATAAGACGTAGATGAAACCATCTTTACAGCTAAAATTTAGCCAACAACTTACCATGACACCACAGCTTCAGCAGGCCATTAAACTGCTGCAGCTTTCTACACTTGATCTTCAACAAGAGATCCAAGAAGCGCTCGATTCTAATCCGCTATTAGAAGTTGAAGAAGGTAACGACGAGCCGCAACTAGAAAAGAACAATATCGACAACGATGACAGCGGTTCTGAGGCCACTGCTTCTGCATCTAGTGACACGTTAGAAGCCGGCGATGCACTTGAGAAAAACGATCTTCCCGATGAGCTGCCAATCGACAGCACATGGGACGAATACTATTCTGCTTCATCTTCGCCTGCTCCGGGTCCATCCAATGACGACGAGCAAATCTTCCAAGGTGAGACTACTGAAGATATTCAAGAGCACCTTCTTTGGCAAATGCGCCTTACCCATTTCTCGGATACCGATCGCGCAATCGCTACAGCAATCATCGACTCTATTGACGAGTCAGGTTATTTAACCGTTACCCTTGATGATATTTTAGAAGCGGTTAACGATGATGATATGGAAGAGCCGATTGAAATGGACGAAATAGAATGTGTGCTAAAGCGCATTCAGATGTTCGACCCTATTGGTTCTGGCTCACGCTCTCCACAAGAATGTTTGATGGTGCAATTGCGCCAATTTTCAGAAGACACACCGTGGCTTGCTGAAGCAAAGCAACTAATTGAAGAGTACTCTGACTTACTGAGCAGCAAAGACTATCGTACGCTTATGCGTAAAAGCCGATTGAAAGAAGATCAGCTACGCGAGGCAATGCGTTTACTGCAAACCTTGAATCCTCGCCCAGGTAGTGCTTTAGTTACTAAAGAGCCTGAGTACGTTATTCCTGATGTCTCAGTAACTAAGAAAAATGGCCGTTGGGTGGTTGAGCTGAACCCCGACAGTCTGCCTAAATTAAGCGTAAATCAACAATACGCTGCAATGAGTCGCCGTGCCAAGAATAGTAGCGATTCACAATTCATCCGCTCACACATGCAAGAGGCTAAGTGGTTCATAAAGAGCCTTGAATCTCGTAACGAAACCTTAATGAAGGTTGCAAACTGCATTGTGCAGCAGCAAATGGGCTTTTTTGAGCACGGCCCGGAAATGATGAAACCAATGGTGCTAAATGATGTCGCAGAAATGGTAGATATGCACGAATCCACTATTTCGCGAGTGACAACGCAAAAGTACATGCATACGCCACGTGGAATCTTCGAATTGAAGTATTTCTTCTCAAGCCACGTTGCAACAGAGTCTGGTGGTGAATGTTCATCTACAGCGATTCGTGCATTGATCAAGAAATTAGTGGCCGCTGAAAAGCCTAGCAAGCCGCTAAGTGATAGCAAGATTGCTTCATTGTTGGCCGAACAAGGCATTAAAGTTGCCCGGCGAACAATAGCAAAGTACCGGGAATCGTTGTCGATCCCGCCGTCGAACCAACGCAAAAGCCTTATTTAATCGGGCTTAATAATATAAGGAAGACGAAATATGCAAATCAACCTTACTGGTCATCATGTCGAAATCACCGACTCTTTGCGTAATTATGTCGATACGAAGTTCAGCAAACTTGAACGTCACTTTGATCACATTTCTAATGTGCATGTCATCCTGAACGTTGAAAAATTAAATCAAAAAGCCGAAGCGACCGTTCATTTAAGTGGCGCTGAAGTATTCGCATCCTCAGAAAATACCGACATGTATGCGGCGATTGACAGCATGGTTGATAAACTCGACCGGCAGGTAATCAAGCATAAGGAAAAACTGAAAAAACATTAGTAGTTAATTAAGCATGGATATACAAGCCATCGTAAGTCTGGACCGCACCGAGTGTGCGGTTCAGTGTAATAGTAAAAAGCGAATTCTTGAGATCATCGCTGATATCGCTGCCAAGCAAAACGAGAACATTGATCAGGCAACGGTACTCAACAGTTTGATGGCTCGAGAGCGTATGGGTAGTACAGGCATTGGCAATGGTATCGCCCTGCCCCACGGGCGCCTGCCGGGCCTTGAAAAAGTGATCGCCATTGTTGTAACCAGCACGCCAGCAATCGACTTCGACGCCCTTGACGAGAAACCCGTAGACATCTTTTTTGCGCTACTCGTTCCCGAGGAACAGACCGAAGGACACCTTCAAACGCTGGCCACCGTGGCTGGTAAACTAAGCGACAAAGAAACGATTAAAGCAATACGTCGCGCAACGACAAGCGACGATATTCTATCTGCATTAAGTTAAACATTAAGCGCCTATTAACCGTTTAGTGGGCGCCTAATTCAACAACGCGTATGTGATAAAACCAGAGTATTAGGGAGAAAGTAGGTGAAGCTGATAATAATCAGTGGTCGTTCAGGGTCTGGTAAGTCTGTCGCACTTCGCGCATTGGAAGATTTAGGTTATTACTGTGTTGATAATATACCGGTAAACTTACTTCCCACTTTAACCCATACAGTTGTTGACGAGTACGATCAGGTTGCGGTAAGTATCGATGTGAGAAACTTACCCAAAAATCCTGACGATTTGGTAGAAATTCTAGACTACCTGCCTTCTTCGTGGTCGATGACCATTGTTTACATTGACGCGAGCGATGATGTACTGGTTAAGCGTTTTAGCGAAACACGTCGTCTTCACCCTCTTGCCAAGCTCAATAAGTCGCTTTCAGAAGCCATTAAAGCCGAGTCTGCGCTACTTGCTCCTATTGCTGAGCGCGCAGATTTATATCTAGATACAGATAAGCTTACCATTCACCAACTGGCAGAGTTAATTCGAGAGCGTATCCTGGGTAAGAAAAGCTCACGCCTTGTGCTTGTGTTTGAGTCGTTTGGCTTTAAGCACGGCATTCCTAAAGATGCGGATTACGTTTTTGATGCCCGCTTTTTACCTAACCCCCACTGGGAGCCCGACCTTAAACATCTGACCGGATTAGACGCACCAGTAGAAGTATTTTTGGGGTCGCAGCCTGTAGTGACCAAGTTCATTTGGCAAATTCAGAATTTAATAACGACATGGCTGCCTCATTTAGAGCGCAATAACAGAAGTTACGTAACCGTAGCCATTGGCTGTACTGGCGGGCAACACCGTTCGGTTTATATCGCACAGACCCTGTCGAAAACCTTCAGTGAAATACACCCTGATGTTCAAATTCGCCATAGAGAGCTGAATCAGTAATGACTATTCAAAAAACGCTAACTATCGTCAATAAGTTAGGGTTGCATGCAAGAGCGGCGACCCAACTGGTTAAACTGGCTAATCAATTCGACGCTAAAATCATCTTAAAAAAAGGCGATAAAGAAGCAGACGCAAGCAGTGTATTGGGATTAATGATGCTTGAAAGCCATCAAGGTGAACAGGTAGACGTGATTGTGGACGGCAGTGATGCTGTTGATGCACTTGCAGCTATTGAAGAGCTTATTGAGGGCAGATTTAACGAAGACGAATAGTATTACTTGCCCAATCCATTGACCAATTAATCGACACTTAGCGCAGTTATCTTAAAATCCTGCGCAAAACCTACGCAATTATCATGACAGACTCATCATAATTGCGATATTCTACGCCCACTTAGGCTCTATGGCCTGCATTGTTCATCTTTTAGCTTGTAGGAATAACGCCTTATGGCAGAAGCGCTTGTTTCTAAATACGTACAAACTCAGTTACGCGCACTCAACGCTGCGTTGACCAACGGTCAATTCGTATCTGTACGTAAGCTTCTGCTTGAATTACCGCCTTCAGACGTCGCCCACATTCTTGAATCTAGCCCTAGCAGAACCCGTGACGAATTATGGGAGCTCATTGATGGTGACTTTCACGGCGACATTTTAGAAGAACTGTCTGACGATGTTCGAAACGGTATCATTACAAAAATGCTTCCCGCTAATGTGGTTGACGCACTTGAAGAGATGGATACCGATGACTTAGCAGAGACGCTAAGCAGCCTTCCCGAGCCAGTATTGGCCGATATTCTAGATTCGATGGATGCACAAGATCGCGTGCGCGCAGAGCAAGCGCTGTCTTACGGTGAGGAAACCGCTGGTTTCATCATGAACACCGACACCATCACATTACGTCCAGATGTGACCATTGACGTGGTTCTGCGCTATATCCGCTTAAAAGGTGAGCTACCTGAGAATACGGATACGTTTTACGTGGTAAACCGAACTGACAACCTTGTTGGTATTGTTCCGGTTACCCGTTTACTCACCGCAGATACCGACGATAAAGTGTCTGACGTTATGGACGAGGAATCTGAAGCGATTCCTGTGAATATGCCAGACGACGAAGTGGCAAGCCTGTTCGAGCGATACAATTGGCTTTCAGCACCTGTTGTAGATGAAAACCATCGCTTAGTGGGCCGAATTACCATTGATGACGTGGTTGATATTATTCGTGAAGACGCGGAACACTCGATGATGAGTATGGCGGGTCTTGATGATGACGAAGATACCTTTGCACCCGTTATGCAAAGTACCAAACGACGCTCGGTGTGGCTGGCGGTAAACTTAGTGACGGCGCTAATGGCTGCGATGGTGAGTGATCTATTTGAAGCGACGCTGAGCCAACTGGCTGTGTTAGCTATTTTAAATACCATTGTCCCTAGTATGGGCGGTGTAGCGGGTAATCAGACGCTAACACTAGTTATTCGAGGTATGGCACTAGGCCATGTTAACGCAAGTAACTCACGATGGCTTATCAGTAAAGAAATATCCATCGGCTTTTTAAACGGTGCCATCTGGGCTGTGCTTATTGCCTCTGTCATCGCGTTATGGAAACAAGATTACATGCTGGGCGTAATTATTGCCTTTGCCATGATGGTAAACATGATTGCAGCTGCTTTAGCGGGTGCAACCTTACCTATGATCATGAAGCGTCTTAAGATAGACCCTGCCCTAGCTGGCAGTGTTATCTTAACTACGATAACCGATGTAGTGGGTATTTTTGCTTTCTTAGGTACTGCGACGCTGTTTCTAATTTAAGTTAATTTTGAACTCTCATGCCTGATAGGGCATGGTGAGCTAAAAAATACTCATGCAATAAGCGCTTTCGCTATATATCCATTGACGTTCAGCTTGTAACCCACACCCCAAACGGTTTCTACTAGCTGTCCGCCATTTTCAATACTGTTGATTTTATCAAGCTTAGTGCGTAACCGATTTATATGGGTATTCACCGTGTGCTCGTAGCCTTCGTGGTTATAGCCCCACACCTCGCTGAGCAATTGATTGCGAGAAAAAACTTGGTTTGGATGACGACAAAAATAATCCAGTAGCGCAAACTCCCTAGCCGTTAACGTTAGCACTTGGCCATTTAAGGTTACGCTATGAAATCGCTGGTCGATTTTAAGGGGTCCTATTTCGATGCGCTCTTCACTACCTTGAGATGGCCTTAAATGTTCTTGGCTAGGCATACTTCTGCGCATATGGGAGCGAATACGGGCAATAAACATGCGTGCATCAAATGGCCCTGATAGATAATCATCTACGCCTACTTCATAGTAGTTTGCTTCATCTACCTCTTCGTCGGCCACATCGTCTGTCATCGCGTCACTTTCCACTGCCATCACCCAACTTTCTGGGTTCGTATCAACAAGGCCTTTTATACGATTAAGGCAGATAATATTTCCATGCGACTCAACAATAACGAGCGAATAATGCTGCGTCTTAAGCAACGACTCTGCGGATTGAAAATTAGAGACTGCGTCGTAAAGAAAGCTATGCTTACTTAAGCATTGCGATATGTTCTGTTGAAACTTATTTCCACTGTAGATGATAAGGATCATATCTCGCTCCTAATTCGCCAATAAAAAACAAGACCAGTGCGTTGGTGGTTTTCTTTCACAGTGATTACAATTTTTTTATAAAAAATATAAATTCAGAATTTATAACAGCACTGTTTTTTATTGAGACGAATCTGTGTGCGTTTTGTGAAAGTTCTGTGATGAATTGGACATTTTACTGCCCTAAATTTTTATGCGATTTAAGCCATAAATAAGGACAATAAAATGAAATTCACTAAACTTGCTAGCGCAACGCTTTTGTCGCTAGCAGCAGTATCAGTAAGCCAAGCTGTCACTTTAGACATTGAAATTACCAACCTGACTCAGGCGCAGAGTTTTACGCCGCGCTTAGTCATAGCTCACGATGACACCGTCGATGCCTTTGAAGTTGGGCAACCTGCGTCGTCAGCTTTAGCGTGGTTAGCTGAAGCTGGTGTTATTGACGACGAACAAAATGCTGATTCAAGCGGCGCAAACTTTGAAGCGTTACTCGGCCCTGTTGATACCGACAATGGTTCAAATACGTGGCACCGTTTTGGC
Source organism: Alteromonas sp. G4i35 (assembly GCF_054960375.1). Lineage (NCBI taxonomy): Bacteria > Pseudomonadati > Pseudomonadota > Gammaproteobacteria > Alteromonadales > Alteromonadaceae > Alteromonas > Alteromonas sp. G4i35. The sequence continues at coordinate 79,354 of NZ_JBHNZD010000025.1, forward strand.
GGACTTCTCGCGCCGAAAGCTACGTTAAGCTACCCCTTCGATACTATGGACAAGCCATATCTTTCGCTACTTTCCATGCTAATACCTACTAACGACGCTTTTGTTGGTATGGACAGTATTGAAATTCCAACCGAGCCGGGTACCTACACTTATTACCTTAATGCATACGATGCCGGTACTGAGCTTAACGATGAACTAAATAGTGCCCGTACAGATGTTGTTGAAGCTGGGACCGGAAATGCGCTGGGTGGATATGGCGTACCGGGTGTTGCCGGTGGCGGCGCTCCAACTCGTATTGTTGATTTGGGTACAGGTGGCACGGGCGTGGGTGCACAAATCGTTAATGGCGAAATTGAAGATGGTGAAGATGGCCCAGTACACATCCACCGCAATGCGCTTGGTGATACTGATAGCGCCGCTGGTGCCAGTGATCTGGACTCTACCGTACACCGTTGGTTGAACCCAGTAGCACGTGTAGTTATTACTGTTCCTGCATCTTAAGGAGCCAATACGATGAATAATCCAATAATTAAACTCAGTACATTATTGATGCTTTCAGCACTTCTTGCTGCCTGCGGCGACGATGGTGATACAGGCCCTCAAGGACCAGCGGGTCCGCAGGGGGAAGCAGGTACTGACGGACAAGATGGTACGGATGGTCAAGACGGTTCGGACGGACAAGACGGTATTAACGGTAATTCAGCGGTTTATACCGTACAAATTACCAACTTAACCTACTCTCAGCCCTTTGCACCTGCCGCCGTCATATTGCATGAGTCAGGCTTCCATTCATTTAATGAAGGCGAGCCAGCCAGCATGGGCATTGAAATAATGGCTGAAGGCGGTGACCCGTCTATGGTCATTACTGAAGCCATGGACTCCACGGACTTTTTGGATGCGCAAAACTCTGGGGGCATATTGGGTCCTCGCTCAATGGGCGCAGAACTAACTCTTGTGGTTCCAGAACTCGATGCTGATGACCTGCGCCTTACGTTGACGACCATGCTGGTCAACACCAACGACGCATTCACCGGCTTAAACGCTGCGAATGTAAGCAACATGGCGGTTGGTGATAAAAAAACGTTCATGACAGTGACTTGGGATGCGGGTACAGAAGCAAACACAGAAACCGCGGCAACTATGCCAGGCCCTGCCGCTAGTGCAGCGGGTGGCGGCGGAGAAGCTGCGGGCTATGATGTGGTGAGGGATGATCTTGCCGATGCAGTAAGACTTCACCAAGGTGTAGTCACTAGTGCAAACGCTGACGACCCAAGCCGTGAGGGCCTGTCTACATCGGTACTAACCGAAGCCCATCGCTTTGATTTCCCAACGAGCCGCGTGGTGATAACCCGAACCCGTTAAATGGTCAAACGCAGTACCACGTGAAAGCGCCCTATTACGCAGGTAATGGGGTGTTTTTACTTTTGTGCGAAGGGGGAACCGGAGATAAAATTTAACGGGAATAAGAAAGATAAGCGCTGGCTTTGCTGAGTAGATAAACTTCACAAAACCAGGCTAATACGTTATTTGATAAGCTATTTAATAAGTTACTTAATAACTTTGAGGGTAGGCTTACCCTTTTTAGGTGGAACAGGTGCGTCTTTCACGTCGCTTGCATCAGCATCTTCCAGCGAAGTCGGGCCGCTAGGTTGAGAAACATCTTCAGATGTTTCTGGGCGCTCTTGCTGCGCACGAGCCACATCTTCTTCAGTGGCGAATACCGTACCTGCACCATTTTCTCTTGCGTAAATAGCCATTACCGCTTCACAAGGCATACTTAATCTTCTAGGTTGCCCAGAAAAGCGTGCTTGAAACGATAAGCCATCTAAATCAAGAGAAAAGTTAACACACGCACTAGGCGATACGTTTAAAACGATCTGACCGTCTTTAACGAACTCCTGCGGCACTTCAACCAACTCGTTGGTTGCATCTACCACAATGTACGGCGTTAAGTCGTTATCAACAATCCACTCATAAAAAGCCCTAAGCAAATAGGGCTGGTTTGACGTCATAGATGTCATAGCGGGTTGTGGATCTCACGCTCTTGGTCAGTCAAAGACGCTTTAAATGAGCTACGAGAGAAAATACGGTTCATGTAAGCGTTAATTTCTTTGCTGCCAGCACCGTTTAGTTCAATACCTAGTGCAGGTAAACGCCATAATAGCGGAGCAAGGTAGCAATCAACTAAGCTGAACTCTTCGCTCATAAAGTAAGGCATTTCACCAAATACAGGCGCAAGAGATAGCAAAGCTTCACGCAGCTCATTACGTGCTGCTTCTACATCACCTTCGCCACGGAAAATACGGGCAGCAAGCGAGTACCAGTCTTGCTCGATGCGGTGCATCATAAGGCGGCTCTGACCACGTGATACTGGGTAAACCGGCATAAGTGGTGGATGAGGGAAACGCTCATCAAGGTATTCCATGATGATGTGCGACTTGTAAAGTACAAGCTCGCGATCAACTAGAGTTGGAACAGTACCGTAAGGGTTAAGCTCCAACAGATCTTCAGACAGGTTGCTAGGATCTGTGTAGCTGATTTCAACACCCACACCTTTTTCTGCCAACACAATACGCACCTGGTGGCTATAAATATCAATTGTGTCAGAGAACAACGTCATAATAGAACGTTTATTCGCGGCTACGGCCATTCAATTTCCTCCGTCGAGAAACAAGTTTACGCTTACAAACGGTAAGCTTATTACGTTAACTCGTGCTACCTGAACACCCTATACAAAAGGGTTTTCAGGTAGCACGAGTAAATACCAAAAAAAGGGGGCGAGAAGCCCCCTTTTCATATTATACATAAATCTGTGCGATTAGTGCACTTCTCGCCAGTATTCTTTCTTCAATAAGTAAACAAATACGAACAATACTGCGATAAAGATAAGCACCCACTTACCGATTTTGTGAGATTCAAGTTTCGCAGGCTCACCTGTGTACTCCAAGAAGTTCACGATATCGGCAACGGCTTGGTCGTACTCGTCAGGAGACATTGCGCCAGTACCATCTGACTTAATGCCTACATAACGCTTGACCATCTCACCATCAACCATTTGCTCTTCATAAGTGCGCGTTGGCGTACCTTGAAGTGGCTGAAGCACGTGTGGCATACCCACTTCTGGGAACACTGTGTTATTAACACCAAACGGGCGGCTTTCGTCAACATAGAAAGAGCGCAGGTAAGTGTAAATCCAGTCTTCACCACGAACACGAGCCACTAGCGTTAGATCTGGTGGAGCAGCACCAAACCACCCTGCTGCTGCCTCTTCAGGCATTGCACGAGTGATATAGTCAGACACCTTGTCACCCGTGAACTGCAAATACTCTTGGCCTAGTTCATCAGGAATACCCAAATCTTGGAATGAACGCTGATAGCGCTGATACTTCATTGAGTGACAGCCCAAACAGTAGTTCATGAACAACTGTGCACCGCGTTGTAAAGACGCCTTATCAGTCAAATCGATAGGCGCTTCATCTAGGTGTACGTTCCCGCCTGCCGCAAACGCGACGCCAGGTAGGAAGAAGGCTAAAAAGCACATCATTTTTTTCATTTAGAAATCCTCTCTGGCACTGGTTTAGTATTTTCGTTTTTGCTGTATAGGAACAGTGCAATGAAGAAACCGAAGTACATTACTGTTGCGATTTGCGAGGCAATGATTTTCCAGTTTTCTTGCGGCGTACCACCTAGGTAACCAAGGAAAACAAACACGATAGCGAACACAATTAGGTTTACTTTGTGTAGGCCACAGCGATAGCGCCATGATTTAACGCGACCACGGTCAACCCAAGGCAGAGCAAATAGCGCAGCAATAGCACCAAACATGGCAAGTACACCGAACAGCTTATCAGGTACCGCTTTCAAAATGGCGTAGAACGGCGTGAAGTACCAAACAGGGAAAATGTGCGCAGGAGTCTTCAGCGGGTTAGCAATTTCAAAGTTAGGGTGTTCCAGGAACTTACCACCCATTTCAGGGGCAAAGAACAGCACATAAGTGAATAGTGCTAAGAACACGCAGAACGCCACAAGGTCTTTAAGAACAATGTGCGGGAAGAACGGTAACACGTCATCAGCAATGTCGTACTTGCTTGTGTAGTACTCGTGAATTTCATATTTAGTCTTCTCAGACTCAGGCAGTGAGCCTTTCTTGTGCTTAATCGCAATACCGTCTGGGTTGTTAGAGCCCACTTCGTGAAGAGCGATGATGTGAAGGAACACAAGAATAACGATAACCAGAGGCAGCGCAATTACGTGAAGTGCGAAGAAACGGTTAAGCGTAGCGCCAGAGATAACGTAGTCACCTTGTAGCCAGATAACAAGGTCAGGACCAACAACAGGAATAGCACCGAATAGTGATACGATTACCTGCGCACCCCAGTAAGACATTTGTCCCCAAGGTAGAACGTAACCCATGAAAGCTTCTGCCATAAGCGCTAGGTAAATAAACATACCAAACACCCATAGAAGCTCACGAGGCTTCTGGTAAGAGCCGTAAATCATGCCACGGAACATGTGTAGATATACCACAATAAAGAACGCCGATGCGCCAGTACTGTGCATGTAACGGATGATCCAACCGTAGTCGATCTCACGCATGATGTATTCAACAGAAGCAAATGCGCCTTCTGAAGATGGAACGAAGTTCATGGTCAACCAAATACCAGTAACAATCTGGTTAACCAAAACAATAGTTGCTAGAAAACCGAACACATACCAGAAGTTCATGTTCTTTGGAGCAGGATATTGAAGAGCGTGCATATTCGCAACGCGCATCATTGGGATGCGCTCTTCAATCCAACCTAGGAAAGCATTCATATTACACGGCCTCCGCTTCTGAACCGATGATGATGTTATTGTCATCAACGAATTGATATGGCGGTACAACCAGGTTCAACGGTGCAGGAACGTTTTGGAATACACGTCCAGCCATGTCGAATTTCGAACCGTGGCACGGGCAGAAGAATCCATCTGGAACGCCTTCAACCACTTCTTCAAATGCACCGTCTTTAAGATGCTGTGGAGAACAACCCAGGTGAGTACAGATACCAACAAGGATAAGGTACTCTTCCTTCATTGAACGGAAACGGTTTTGAGCAAAGGCAGGCTGCTGCTCAGCTTCAGAGTTAGGATCTTTCAGCTTATCTTCGTGCGTGCCTAGTTCTTCAAGAATTTCAGGCGTACGACGTACAATCCACACAGGCTTGCTTCGCCACATTACACGTACTAACTGTCCAGGCTCAATCCCGCTGATATCTACTTCAACGTCAGCACCGGCGGCTTTCGCTTTGGCGCTTGGATTCCAGGACGCAATAAAAGGCACAGCAGCACCAACGACACCTACACCACCAACTACCGACGTGGCAACGGTCAAGAACCGACGACGAGTGTTGTTTTCTGGCTGGTTTTCATTGTGTGCAGACTCTGTTGCATCTACAGATACATTGCTCATCCACATTTCTCCAGGTTTGGATAATTATGATGTGTAACCCAAGCTTATACTGGTTTTATCACGCTTGCGTCATGCATCATATGGCTTGTCATGACAGCGACGTAACAGTAAAAATTTACTGGTTTACGAGGTCACGAAAGTTTTCAAAATTTTCGACCGCAAATGATAAAAGAAAAGCCCTTATAAACACAAGGTTTTACTGATATTTAAGCGATAATTTAATTCAAAAGGTGTGTTTAGGTTTAGTGAGGGAAAGGCCTAAAATCAAGGTTTTGAAGAATATTTGGTTGGATAACACCAGCAAATTAAACCTTTGTTATGAATTGTAGAGGCTTGAAGACTTTACTGAATGTGGGACGCAGGCAACTTGT
>NZ_JBHNZD010000026.1:0-80672 GCF_054960375.1 Alteromonas sp. G4i35
AAGGCCCTTCAGGGCCTTTTTTTGTTTTTAACAGCCAAAGTTTCAGACTTCGTTGTCTAATCTGATCTACGTTTAACCAAAGGGTATACCTTGAAGGTGGGTGATTTTTGAGCGGTTAAAGCAAATCTCGCTATCCTTTCTACTAGATTTTTGCGTTTAGTATTGCCATTCGAGGCAAAATCGATAATGGTTATACTAAGGTCAACAGGCCCTAGAGCAGGGAAGGTAAGGTTAAGGAATTAACGCACTTTAATAAGTTTCGATTGAACTTTGCTCTTGCATCCCCATATAAAAATGACATTTCAAACTAATTGAGAACAAGTATGACAGTTGAGCGTGAAAATCGCATTGAAATTCCTGTGCTTGCCTTGCGGGACGTGGTTGTTTACCCGCATATGGTCATACCCCTATTTGTTGGGCGTGAGAAATCAATTCGTTGTCTAGAAGCGGCAATGGATAATGACAAACAAATTTTTCTAGTAGCACAAAAAGACGCTGGCGTAGATGAGCCTGAAGCGGACGACATCTATACCGTCGGTACTATTGCTACTATCCTACAACTTCTAAAGCTACCCGACGGTACGGTTAAAGTGCTGGTAGAAGGTAGTGTACGCGGTGAAATTGAAAGCTATAAGCAATCAGAGCCGTTCTTTGTTGCTAATGTAGACAAACTAACTGATGAAGAGATTGATGAGAGCGAACAAGAAGTGCTTATTCGCTCTGCGGTTTCTCAGTTTGAAGGCTACGTAAAGCTAAACAAAAAAATTCCACCAGAAGTACTGACATCACTAAATGGCATTGAAGATGCGGCTCGTTTAGCTGACACCATGGCTGCTCACATGCCTCTTAAGCTTACTGAAAAGCAAAAAGTGCTGGAGATGCAGGGCGTCAATGAGCGTCTTGAATACCTCATGGCGCTGATGGAAGGCGAAATTGATTTGCTGCAGGTCGAAAAGAAAATTCGTACCCGCGTTAAAAAGCAAATGGAAAAGAGCCAGCGCGAGTACTATTTGAATGAGCAGATGAAGGCTATTCAGAAAGAGTTAGGTGAGCTAGATGACGCGCCTGATGAATTTGAAGCACTGTCTAAAAAAATAGCTGACGCTAAAATGCCAAAAGAGGCAGAAGATAAGGCGAAAGCTGAACTTCAAAAGCTTAAGATGATGTCACCAATGTCTGCAGAAGCTACCGTGCTTCGAAGCTACATTGAATGGCTAACTAACGTACCTTGGAATAAGCGCTCGCCGGTCAAGAAAGACCTTTCTCGCGCAGAGAGCGTGCTCAATGAAGACCACTACGGTCTTGAGAAGGTGAAAGAGCGAATTCTAGAGTATTTGGCCGTTCAGCAGCGTGTTAAAAAGCTAAAAGGCCCGATACTTTGTCTTGTTGGTCCTCCTGGTGTAGGTAAAACCTCGTTAGGCCAATCTATTGCTAAAGCGACAGGCCGCAAATATGTGCGTATGGCGCTAGGTGGCGTGCGTGACGAAGCAGAAATCCGTGGTCACCGCCGTACTTACATTGGTTCACTGCCAGGTAAGCTAGTGCAAAAGATGGCGAAAGTTGGAGTTAAAAACCCACTGTTCCTGTTAGATGAAATCGATAAGATGTCATCAGACATGCGTGGTGACCCAGCTTCGGCGCTTCTTGAAGTGCTAGACCCAGAACAAAACAACAGCTTTAGTGATCACTATCTGGAAGTCGACTACGACCTGTCAGACGTTATGTTCGTAGCCACCTCTAACAGCATGAATATTCCAGGCCCATTACTTGACCGTATGGAAGTGATTCGTCTATCTGGCTACACAGAAGATGAAAAACTCAACATTGCGAAGAACCATTTAATTGGCAAGCAAATGGAACGCAATGGTCTGAAAGCGAAAGAATTGGAAATTACCGATTCTGCCGTGATTGGTATGATTCGTTATTATACCCGTGAAGCGGGCGTGCGAAGCCTAGAGCGTGAAGTGTCTAAGGTATGTCGTAAAGCGGTTAAAGACATCTTACTTAAGAAGAGCAAAGATAAAGTAGTCGTAACGCAGGATAACCTTAAAGATTATCTTGGCGTTCAACGCTTTGACTACGGTAAAGCCGATAAAGACAATCAAATTGGCCAAGTTACAGGACTTGCTTGGACGCAAGTAGGTGGTGACTTACTGACCATTGAAACCACGTCGGTTCCTGGTAAGGGTAAAATGACGTCGACAGGCTCTTTGGGCGATGTCATGCAGGAGTCGATTAAGGCTGCTATGACAGTGGTAAGAAGTCGTGCTGAAAAGCTTCGTATAAACGATGACTTCTATGAAAAACGTGATATTCACGTGCATGTGCCTGAAGGTGCTACGCCGAAAGATGGTCCTAGTGCAGGTATAGCGATGTGTACCGCGCTAGTTTCTTCACTAACGGGTAATCCTGTAAAGTGTGACGTGGCAATGACCGGCGAAATCACCCTGCGCGGCGAAGTACTCGCTATTGGTGGGCTTAAAGAAAAGCTTCTAGCAGCGCATCGCGGCGGCATTAAAACAGTAGTTATTCCAAAGGATAACGAACGTGATTTGGAAGAAATTCCAGATAATGTGAAGAAAGATTTATCTATCCATCCGGTTAAGTGGATTGATGAAGTCCTTGATATTGCACTGCAGGAACCTGTAGAAAGCTTCAAGGTGGTTAAAAAGTAACTTAATCGATTGGCTACAATCCTTTGTTTTTAAAGGCGTGTAGCCGTTTTATTTCTATAAAATTGCAATAATTGAACAAAAAATGTGCATTGAGCGAAAGAAAAGCTGATTTTTTTAAAAATAGGGCTTTCAAGTCGCAAAAGTTGTGTTACCTTTAAGTGGTATTCGCTTGAAGCCTTGCCACAAAAGGGATTGCAGCGATTCATTAATAAAGTTAATTATTTGTGACTGAAGCTTGATGTTAACAATCAAGCTTGCTATAACGTTCAAGCAAAATCGTTTTGGACAAACAGTATAATAACAATCGAAGGGGATCATAATTGTGAACAAGTCTCAACTTATCGACCAAATCGCTGCTGGTGCAGACATTTCTAAAGCAGCTGCTGGCCGCGCTCTTGACGCATTCACTGACTCAGTAACTGCTGCGCTTAAAGACGGCGACCAAGTTGCACTAGTAGGCTTTGGTACTTTCTCAGTTCGCGAACGTTCAGCTCGCAGTGGCCGTAACCCACAAACTGGTGAGACTATTCAGATTTCAGCAGCGAAAGTTCCATCTTTCAAAGCTGGTAAAGCACTGAAAGACGCTTGTAACTAAGCACAAAAATTATAGAAAAAGGCGATGGCTAGTCCATCGCCTTTTTTATTTCTAAAACAAAGAATTCAATATTGGGGTCAGAGTAATGACTCTGACCCCAATATTTTAAGAGTAGAAATAACCCTACGAGGCTTGATGAGTTTTATACATGTCCTCGCAACGTTCGAACTTAACGAAAGACAGTACAAATAGTGTGTTTTGGTCGTTTATATTCGGCAGCATTGGGTTATAATCAGCGCTTATTTTATCTCGCACTCACGGATTTGTGATGGTTTGAGGTAACTGTAGTAAGCAACGGAGTTGAAGAACAATCATGCTAGAAAGAATCAGAGAAGGTTCTCAAGGCCCATGGGCGATGGCGATTATCGCGCTTATCGTTTTAAGTTTCGTATTCGCAGGTGTAGGTAGCTACCTAACATCATCAGGTACTACTGCAGTAGCTACTGTTAATGGCGAAGAAATTTCGGCACAAGAACTAGAGCGTGCATATCAGAATCAGCGTGCACAAATGGAGTCACAATACGGCGACAGCATCGCACAGCTTTTCTCTAGTGAGCAATACCTCGCAGATTTCAGAAGAAATGTACTGGACAGACTTATTGCTGAAAAATTAATTCAGCAACAAGCGACGGACATGGGATTGCGCGTAAGTGATAAACAAATTCGCGAAACCATAACACAAATGCCTGAATTCCAGTTTGGTGGTCAGTTCGATAACGAACGTTTCCAAGCCATTCTTCGTCAAAACGGTTTTCAAGTAGCCGATTTCCGTGATTATCTGCGCGTTCAAATGACACAAAACCAGTTGGCTGCAGCGCTAACGAATTCTTCATTTGCGTTGGACGGTGAAGTACAGCAAGCGAATGCGCTACAGCGCCAAACTCGTGATGCGAAATACGTGCTAGTGAGCTCTGATGAATTTGCCGGCTCAATTGAAGTGACAGATGCGGATGTTGAAGCTTTTTATAATAACAACATCGCCTCTTTCGATACTGACGAGCAGGTTAAACTTGCTTACGTTAAGTTAAGTGTCGATGACTTGAAAGATCGCGTTTCGGTTGATGAAGAAGCGGTTCGCACGTACTACGAAAATAACCTGGGAAGCTACGGCAAAGAAGAAGAGCGCCGTGTTTCTCATATTCTTATCGAAGCGGGCGATGATGCCGATGCAGCGAAAGCAAAAGCAGAATCATTAAAAGCAGAACTCGACAACGGTGCAGATTTTGCGGCTCTTGCAGAAGCAAACTCTGATGACACATTCTCTGCCGAAAACGGTGGTGACTTAGACTTCATTACACCAGAAATGATGGACCCAGCGTTTGATGAAGCAGCTTTTGCTTTACAAAATGTTGGCGATGTATCCGACGTAGTTGAAACCGAGTTTGGTTTTCACATCATCAAGTTAACAGACTTAAAAGAAGCACAAGTTAAATCTTTCGATGAAGTAGCGGGTGAGATTCGCGATACGCTTCTTTATGACGCGGCTATGGAAAAGTACTTTGAGCTTCAAAATACGTTAGCTGAAATTGCGTTTGAAGTACCTGATACGCTAGAAGATGCAGCGAACGCGGTTGATTTGCCTGTGCTAGAGTCAGTGGTATTTAGTCGCAACACCGCACCCGCTGATCTAAGCTTCCCTGGTTTACTAGACGTTGCTTTCTCTTCTGAACTTATTGATGAAGGGCTTAATAGCGATATTATAGAACTAGACGACGAAACCGTTGTTGTTGCGCGTGTTATTGAGCATCAGCCTCAGCGTACTCAATCTCTTGAAGAAGTACGCGAAGGCATCGAAGCCTCTGTTAAGGCTGAAAAGTCAAAAGAAGCTGCAGAAGCTTGGGCGTTTGATATCGCACAAAAAGTGCGTGCTGGAGAAAGCGTTGAAAGCGAGCTTGCGGAAAAGTCTGTGTCTTGGGAGACAGCAGCTGCTGTTCCGAGAGCGGGCGGTACACTTGCACGTGCACTCGTTGACACGCTTTTCTCTCTTGCCCTTGAAGGCGAAGATAAAGTTGATGTTGCAACAGCGGTAAACGGTGACGTTGCTGTTGTTATGCTTGAAAACGTTAACGCAGCACCAGAGCTTGAGAATGAGTTGGGTGAAAGCCTGAAGCAGCGCCTTGCTCAGGTACAAGGCCAGCGCGTTTATCAACAATATATTGATGCGCTTCGCGCAAATGCAGAAGTGACTATCTCACAGACGCTATAAGCACTGCTGCGTAAAAGCTGTCGCTGCGACTAACAGTGACACCGGTAAATACTAAAAAGCCAGCCTCTTTCATAGATGCTGGCTTTTTTTTACAACACAGTGATTGGCTATTTATTTGAAGTGCGTTAGTTCGTTAAGAACAGCATCAGTGTATAAAATGCCGCAATAACACCAGATAACACGAATATGTACAGAAACCCTTGCTTGCCTTGCTCCAGAGTGTATTTGTTGGCTTGTAAATAGCCAAACCAGAGTAGTGACAAAATAAGGGGTATTAAAACAATGATTTTTAACACAGTAATGCCTTTCTTTAAGTTATGTTCTAGTTATAACAACGCGCGTTGATTTAGACAAATCTTAACGAGCCAGTCCTAGTCGCCAACTCACCCATTGTCGCCTTCCTTGTTATCACCCTTTATTATTTTTAGCTTCAGGTTACTTTGTCGGCTGTCATGGCATTGTCGTAAATCTGTTATTGCCGTGTCACTTTACATTTGTGTAATAGACTCACGTTTCATAAAGGTTTCTTATGCATGTCAATTCAGCCTTTACCTTCCATAGCGCCAGCTCGCAGTATTTATTTTGCCGAAGTGCTTATGGCAAGAGCGTCGATTACCCCGCAGGACGCTGGTTGCCAAAGTTACCTGATATACAAGCTCGAAAAACTCGGTTTCTTTTGTGAGAAATACACAATTAATGGAGTGAGCAACCTCATCGCGAGGTGGGGGCAGGGCCCGAATCACTTTGCATTTAGCGGCCATACTGATGTTGTGCCCCCAGGTCCTCTTGATAAGTGGAAGTCACCGCCTTTTAGTCCCGTAATTAGCAAAAATAAATTATATGGACGTGGTGCTGCCGATATGAAAACAGGCATCGCAGCCATGCTAGCGGCAACAGAGCGAACCATTGCCTCGTTAGATAAGGAAAAGGTCTCTTTCTGGTGGCTAATCACCAGTGATGAAGAAGGGGAGGCGGAGTGGGGCTCTAAATGGATAGCTGAGTATTTGGCATCTAAAAATGTCCAGCTTGATATGTGCCTAGTAGGTGAACCTTCTGCATCTGCATCAACCGGCGATACGATTAAGATTGGACGCAGAGGCTCACTTTCCGGCACTATCCATATTGCAGGAAAGCAAGGTCACGTGGCTTATCCAAAGACAGCGGTAAATGCTATCCACAAAGCGAGTAACGTGATTAATGCGCTAACACAGTACCCATTTGACGAGGGGAGTGATGATTTCCCTGGTACTTCGCTTCAAATAACACATATGGACACGGGAAGCTTCACTGATAACATAGTGCCTAGTGCTGTTCGTATAGAGTTTAATGTCAGATATTCGTGGCAGTTTAATCAAAACAGTTTATCGGTATTGCTGCGCAGTATTATCAATAGTATTGATACAGAAGCCGAAGTTAGCTTTTCAAGACCCTGTGAAGCTTACTTGAGCAAGCCTAACAGTAACGCGGAGCACTGCTTAATTGCCTGCGTAGAAAAAGCGATAAAGGGCGCTACAGGGCGTTACCCTGTTATCAGTACATCTGGTGGTACTTCTGACGGGCGTTTTTTTGCTAGTGAGCACACACAAGTGGTTGAAGTGGGTGTGCCAAACACCACCATTCACCAAATAAACGAACACATTCATGTGTCTGATTTGCTCACTCTTGAAGATATTTATACCGACATTCTTAAGTATGTTGGCGAGCGATAGCGACTTCTGAAATTTTCAGTAAAGCGGAAGGCCGTAGAATGAGAAAGGGAGCGTTTGTCAGAAGCTCCCTCTTCGCTTAGGCTGTGGCTTTAAGCTGAATATCGGTTAGATAGCGTTTGCGCTTTTTCTCAGTAAGTGTTTGCATATCAACCACCACCAGTCCGTCGATACAGTCGTTAAAATCTGGGTCGACATTAAAGCCTAAAAATGCCACCCCGCCGTCTTTAGCCACTTCAGAATACTGCTTATACAGCGTTGGTACGTTTACGCCCATGTTAGCCAGTAAATGCTTTAGCTGCGTAAATTCTGCTTTGTAATCGTTACCTGTAAATTGATGTAACGCGTCGTTCGCCATTTGATAAGGTCGCTTGCAGGTCGCTTCGCCAAACTTGGCAGGGAAGTACGTGGAATAGAATTGTACCAATAAATCTTTAGCGGGTTCAGGGTAGGCATTACTGAGTGACACCGCACCAAACAGATAGCGATACTTTGGGTAGCGGCTTAAAAATGCCCCGATACCAAACCACAAATAATCTAAACTACGCTTTCCCCAATAGCGAGGCTGGACAAAGCTTCGCCCTAGCTCTAAGCCTTCTTTGAAGAGTTTATCGTTGTCCTTACCGTAATTAAATAAGGTCGCAGAGTAGAGCCCGGTAGGGTGGTTTGGCGCTGTCAAAAGCTCAGCATCGCCAAAGCGGTAGGCGCCCACAATTTCTAAATCGTTGTCATCCCAAAGTACAAGGTGATAATAGTGGGAGTCGTATTGATCGATGTCTCTACGCTTGTTGGTACCTTCGCCCACGGCTCGAAACGCCACTTCGCGCAGGCGGCCAATCTCTCGCATAATCGGTGAACAGCTTTTGTGTTGGTATAGGTAAATAGATTTTCCGTCGCCAGTTTCACCTAAATGTTCGCAGTCTCGCATAGCGCGGGCCAGTTCTTTTCTGTCTTCTGGCATGGCAATAGAAGCCTGGGTTTCAAATACGCCTTTCTTGTTACTGCCAATGCGATACAAGTGGCGCTTAAACAGCTTTACCTGCTCTTTTAACGGTATATTGGTTTGCTGGTACGCTTCAAATGGAATAAGTTCGCCAATGCGCATAGGTAAATGCTTCTTACGCTGTTTGAACATCTCTTTAACGAGCAGCGCGGTGGCTAATGGCTTGTACACCATGGACACGCCGTAAAAAAGCGGGCTATTTTTCGCGTCTATATAAACCGGCAATATCGGTGCTTTTGCTTGCTTTGCAATGCGTAAAAAACCCGTGTGCCATCTGGTGTCGCGAACACCTTGTGGGCGTAATCGAGAAACTTCACCGGCAGGAAAAATCAGTATGGCGCCGTCGCTGTTAAGGTGTTTTTGAATTGCCGATAAATGCTGTTTTGGTGTGCCTCCCTGCATATTGTTTACAGGTAACAGCATATCGTGAAGCGGTTCAATGGCCATAAGCATTTCATTGGCGACCACTTTTAAGTCGTGACGTACTTCACTAACCAGCTTTATAAGCGCAAGTGCGTCGAGTGAGCCAATCGGATGGTTAGCAATAATCACCACTCTGCCTTCACTTGGAATGCGTTCTTTTTCTACATCGCGCGTGGAGTAGCTGATATTAAAATATTCCAGCACTTGCTCTACGAAATCGATATCTTCGTAATGCGGATAGGTTTCACCAAATTCGGTAATTTCACGTTCGTGAAGAAGGTGCCTTAATACGAAAGACAGCGACTTAAATAGAATGGGGTTATTTGCTACTTGAGGGTAATGCTTGTTCAGTACGTCGTTTACAGTAAACATAGAACCTGTTTCTCTTCCGGTTTTGGCGAACAATAGCAGGGCAATGTGACGCTTTTCACACAGTTTCATGGCAGTTATTTGACAGTGTTAAAAAGTTGTAACTATGACCTGTTAACCTATGATGTGGGGCACAGGTCAGCAGGCCCTAACCTTGATGGATGGGGTTGGAATTCACCTGTTGCTTGGTGAATAGCAAAAGTCAGGGGCCGTTACAGCCCCATTTGTGTAATGCCAGCTATGCTGCTTCTGAGCGAGAGGTTTTGGTTGTAATTGGTGTTACGGTGGCTGACTCTAATGAATCAAGGTAATGAATAAGAGATAAGTTACCGTTCACGTCTTCTGACAGTGCACTGCAGTTTTCTATCCAGTCCCCATCATTAATGTAGTGAATACCGTTTTCTAGGCTGCTTTCAGGGTGATGAATGTGGCCACACACAACACCGTCGAGCCCCATTTCATCGGCGCGCCTGCAGCATGCTTCTCGATAACGGGCGATGGCTTCATTCGCTCCCTTGATGTGTTTTTTAATATAGCCCGCAAGTGACCAGTATTCTCGCTTGCGCCACGCGCGTAGGCGATTAAACTCTCTATTTAGAAAAAGCAAAAGGTCGTAACCTTTATCGCCAATCCACGCATGGAATTTGCCCATAGTCACATCGCCATCGAACTGATCGCCATGTAAGACTAAATAACGCTTCCCTTGTGCGGTGGTGTGAACCAACTCTCGCTCTATTTCTATATCACCGAAAGCCATACCAGAATAAGACTGAATTGGCTCATCGTGGTTTCCGGGCAGGTACACCACACGGGGGCCGTCTTGGCTCATTTGCATGAATTTGTGCATGACTTGATTGTGCGCCTGTGGCCAGCGAAATTGTTTGGACATTTGCCACATATCAACAATATCACCCACCAAATAGAGGGTGTCTACGGTTATGCTATCCAGAAAGGAAAGTAAGTATTCAGCTTTGCAGTCGCGATTACCCAAATGGATATCTGAAAGCCAAAGTGTTCGATAGTGTGTCTTTTTCATAGCGGTTTCCCAAAGCGATGCCTTGGATCGTCACTATAGGTTTGCAAATTGACACTACCGTGACGCTTGCTTGACCATTGTGTTACAGCAACACAAATACGCGCTATAACCCCAACTTACTCGCCACGTCTAAAAGCCTATCTCGCATCCATACATTCACTAAGTCTTCATCGGCGTGTTTGTGCCAGTACATGTGTACGGGGAGTGGGGGGACGTCAAATGGAAGGGGCAGAATTTCGATATCGAATTTATTACTGAATTGTTGGGCGAATCGCGTTGGCATGGTCAGCAAAAGATCGCATTGGCTAACTACGTTAACGGCGGCAAAGTAGTGTTCACACTGCAATGCGATGTTGCGATGTAAATTGTGCTGAGCAAGGGCTAGATCAACCGTATCCAATTTAGAGTCTTTTAAAGATACAAGCGCATGCTGTGCAAGTGAGTAGCTCTTGATACTCGGGTTTTCTACGTAGCTATTGCTAGGCGCGCATACCACGACAAACGTTTCTTCGCAGATAAACTGTGAACGAATGTCACGGCTGGTGGGAACTAATGCGTCAATTACGATATCAAGCTCTTTAGCGCCTAACGCGGGAGCAAGCTCGGGCCAGGTAACCTGTCTGCTATTCACCGTGATATTGGGAGTATGTTTAACAAGCTCAGGAATAAGCACGGGAAAAAATATAGATTCTAAAACATCTCTCAAGCCAAGGTTCACCTGACGGGGTTTATCACTTATATCAAACCCCACTTTACCTTTTAACGTACTTTCAAGGGTTTCGATTGATTTCACAACCGATGCAATAATGCCTTGGCAAAACGGGGTAGGCACGACTTGTCGTCCATGACGAATAAACAGCGGATCATCAAATTTCTCTCGTAGACGACCTAAGGCGTGACTCACCGCAGGCTGAGTAATATGCAGTGCGTTGGCGGCTTTCGTAATGCTGCCCTGATCGTAGACCGCTCGCAGCACAACAAACAAATTTAGGTCTAATTTTCCATGCATATTATTTATGGGTTTCCATAATAAGGCATCATTTTTATTTATTATTAAACAGAGTACACTGGCTTAAATGTTAATAAAAGGTTTCTTTAATAGAGGCTTCTTTTGTAAGGGGCGTGTGCATGCAGGCATCTGTACTTACCGAGGTGTTGTTACCTCTAGCGTTGGCATTTGTTATGTTTGGTATGGGGCTAACGCTAACCCTTGCAGACTTTGCCCGACTACTTAAAGCACCTAAAGCAGTAATAACGGGTTTTATAGGGCAAATTATATTGCTGCCTATGTTGGCGCTAGGACTGTGCTTTGTTTTTGGTCTACCCGATTATATTGCGGTTGGTGTCATGGTTTTAGCGGCATGCCCAGGCGGCACGACCAGTAATTTAATCAGCCACATCGCAAAAGCAAATCTGGCCCTTTCAGTAAGCTTAACCGCTATTTCTACCATCGCTTGCGTTTTCTCAACGCCCTTTATCATTCAATTTGCTCTTGATTACTTTGTAAAAGAAAACGCGCCAGACTTTTCTATTATTCAAACAGTGATAGGGCTGGTTGGTATATCAATTGTACCGGTCATTTTAGGCATGACCATTCGTCGCTTTAACAGCAGGTTTGCTACTAAAACTGAAAGTTTCTTTCGGCAGTTTTCTATGTACTTCATGTTGCTTATGATTGTGGGCGTGCTGGTTTCAGAAAGAAACAATTTAGCCGCGTCCTTTGAAAGCGCGTTTTTGGTTTGCTTAACGTTAAATTTATCATCGGTATTGTTAGGGCTCGGGCTTGCTAAGCTTTCAAACCTAGCATTTAAAGACTCGCTCACGCTGGCCATTGAAATAGGCGTGCAAAACGCGGCGCTTGCAATGCTGATATGTATTACCTTTTTAGATGCACCTGATTACGCGATTGCACCTGGTGTATATGGCGTAGCAATGTACATCGGGCCCGCACTATTGGCCCTGTGGGCAAAACGAAAAATGCGTAACGAACAGCCATCAGTGTCACTGCAAAAGACGGAATCAGTTTGATTGGATTGATAAGGCGGTCAATTAGAGAGAATAGTGAAGTACTGATTAGCGCTTAACACAATAAAGCGCAACTAAACATAAACGCCGATACAAGAATAATGAAACAAGAACAGTTAGGAAACACATCATGCGCGTATTGATTACCGGTGGCGCTACCGGCTTAGGTCAGGCCATTGCCCTTAAGTGGGCGGAAAAGTGGGCAGGCAAAGACGAGGGGTTAGATATTTGCATTGCCGATATTAACCAAGAAAGAGGCGATGAAACAGTAAATACGCTATCCGCCCAAGGTGCCAATGCGTTTTACATCCATTGCGATATAACCTCTGAAAATGATGTTCAAACGTTAGCGAACACCTTGGAAACTCGCTGGGGCGGTGTTGACACTGTGTTTAACAATGCGGGTGTTGCTTCTGGTGGCAGCCTTTTAGATGAGAGCATTGAGCAGTGGCAGTGGGTGTTTGATATTAATGTGTTAGGCATGGTGAGAGTCAGTCGTGCCCTCTTACCGTTAATGCGAGAGCAAGGCGGTGGCTATTTCATTAATATTGCATCTCAAGCGGGGCTAACGCCTATTCCTTATATGGGAAGTTATAACGCGGTTAAAGCTGCAGTCGTGTCGTTTTCTGAAACCATGAAGTTGGAATTAGCACCTGACAATATTGACGTTAGTGTAGTTTGTCCAAGCTTCTTCAAAACGAATTTAGATGAGTCGATGCGAAGCAGCAACCCAGCGTCGCACAAAATGCTCAATAAGTTCTTTGCCAAAGCAGACATGACGAAAGAAGACGTGGCTGAGTCCATATTTCAGCAAGTCGATAAAAAGCAGTTTCTTATTCTTACCCATAAACTGGGTAAACGCGCTTTCCTGTTAAAGAAGCTGCTGCCAACCCAGCGTTATATCAAAAATATGCTCAATCAAACGAAGATGATGAAGCGTGCAATGGAAAAGCAAATTTAAAGCAAAATTAGGTAAAACGGAAACGCGCTCACCTGTGTTTGTCGCCAAGCTATCTGAAGATAATTGTCGAGCTGCTCTTGTACAGGCACAAACAGAAGTATCTTCTAGCCAAAGATTGTGAGTTAGCACTTTGAATAGGCCCTTTGAAACAGAATTACAAGAAGATTGAGATATGCAACAACAGGTCGTAGATAAAGCCGACAGCGTGCGTGCAGGCGAAGAGCTAGACGTCAGCGCTGTACACAATTGGCTTAAGGAAAATATTAGTGCTTCCAGTCCATCATTGAAGGCCATGATACAAAGTAGCGATAGCTTGCCTCAAGTCACCCAGTATTCTGGGGGCGCTTCTAATTGGACGTACTGCTTGGACTATCAAGGCAGTAAACAAAACCAGAGCGAAAAAACGTCGTTAATTTTGCGTCGGGCACCAGCAGGTACTAAAGCTAAAGGTGCTCACGATATGGGGCGGGAGTTTCGATTACAGCATGCGTTAAAGCCTGTTTATCGCTATGTGCCAGAGATGCTTGGACTTTGTGAAGACGAGAGCGTTATGGGCACAGAGTTTTACGTAATGGAGAAGTTTACCGGCGTGATACCACGTAAGAACTTACCCAAAGGCTTAAACACGTCTGAGCAGCAAACCAAACAGCTCTGCACTAATGTACTTGATAGCTTAATCGAGCTTCATAAAGTGGATTATAAGAAAGCGGGGCTTGAGCACTTAGGTAAAGGTGCTGGCTACATAGAACGCCAAATAAGCGGGTGGAGCGAACGCTATAGTAAAGCAAAAACCTGGAATGTCCCCTCGGGTAAAAAAATAATGCGCTGGCTAGAAAACCACATGCCCGCTAATGAACGCATTTGTATTACCCACAATGACTTCCGATTCGACAACGTGGTGTTAAAGCCAGATAACTATACGCAAATTATCGGTGTGTTGGACTGGGAACTGGCGACCTTGGGCGACCCGCTTATGGATTTGGGTAATACCTTGGCGTATTGGGTACAAGCGGATGATGACTTTTTGGCTCAATCAACACGCCGCCAGCCTACTCACTTACCCGGTATGCTAACTCGAAAGCAGGTGGTTGCGTACTACTGCAAAGAGATGGAAATAGATGTAGATGATTTTACCTTTTACGAGGTATACGGGCTTTTCCGTTTAGCCGGTATTGCCCAGCAAATTTACTATCGATACCACCACAAGCAAACCAATAATCCAGCGTTTAAAAACTTTTGGATCTTCATTCATTACTTAATGTGGCGTTGTAATAAGGCCATAAAAGCATCAGGAAAACGATAATGACAACAAGACGCAATATTCTGATCACAGGCGCGAGTTCAGGCCTAGGCAAGGGAATGGCGATTGAGTTTGCCAAACAGGGTTGTAACCTAGCCCTATGCGCAAGACGCTTTGAGAATTTAGAAAAATTGAAAGACGAATTGCATTCAATTAACCCAAACATTGACGTGTATATTCGCTCGCTGGATGTCAATGATCACGATACGGTTTTTGAAGTATTCGACGCATTCAAAGCCGACATGGGAACCCTTGATAGAGTCATTGTGAACGCAGGCATGGGCAAGGGCGCGTCTATTGGCACTGGGTATTTCCACGCTAACAAGCAAACGGCGGTGACTAACTTTGTGTCGGCGCTAGCACAATGTGAAGCGGCAATGGCTATCTTTAGGGCACAAAATAGTGGTCATCTTGTGACGATTTCATCTATAAGCGCGGTGCGCGGGTTTAGACGCGCCATGACAGTATACGCGGCAACGAAAGCGGGCCTTACATCTATGACTGAAGGCATTCGAATGGATGTAATGAATACGCCAATTAACGTCACCTGTATTCACCCCGGTTTTATTCGCAGCGAAATAAACGAAAAGGTGGAAAAAGTACCGTTTATTGTTGATACCGATGTGGGCTGTCGCGCGATGGTCAATGCAATCAATAAAGAAAAAGCGAATGCGTTTGTGCCAAGCTGGCCGTGGGCCATCCTTCACTGGATCATGCGTATTGCACCGGCAAGCTCAATAAGGAAGATGAGCTGATAAGTGGATAGCTGGGGGAGGAACACACCGCAAAGACTTTTTATCTAGTGACAAAGCTCGCCTAGTGGTGGGCTTTATGCCTTTAAGTCTAAATTTGGAATCAGTAACCCATGCTAGTTAGCGTCGATTACAGATACAAAAAAAGCGCCGAAGGGCGCTTTTTTAACTACTAATCGTAAAGATTAACCTAGTGCTTTGATTTGTGCAGCTAGACGGCTCTTATGACGAGCAGCTTTGTTCTTGTGAATCAAGCCTTTAGTAGCCATTCTGTCAAGTACTGGAGTAGCAGCAGTAAGTGCAGCTTGTGCCGCTTCTTTGTCACCGCTTGCAATTGCAGCGATAACTTTCTTGATGCTTGTACGAGTCATTGAACGACGGCTAGCGTTGTGCTGACGACGCTTTTCGGCTTGGATTGCACGCTTCTTAGCAGACTTAATGTTAGCCAAGGTGTAACTCCCAAAATAAATTCATGTCAAAAACGAGGGTGCGGATTGTGCCTACCAAACGCCCAAATGTCAAACGATTTAAAACTTAAATCGTTCCGCGTTAAAACGCGCAAGCTATTGAACACAAAGTATGCTCAACACGTTGCACATTCTTTGCGACATTTCTCTGCGACATTTTTTGAAAGAGATTCGTAGTGATATTCTTTCAAGACATTTTAGCGATAGACATGCATAAACGACAGCACCCCATACCGGGCGCGGATTATAACAAGAAAGTTGTTAAAGATGCACAACTATTTTGAAGAAATCGTTTCGCCTGCGATAGCCTTTAGTTATTATGGCTCGCTTGCAACCTAGCGTTGCCGCTTTGCGGTTAGCAGACGCCTTTGACTATCTTTCAAATGGCTGATGCTATTCAGCCTATTCTTTACCTCTTATTGGAAGTGTGACGTGTCACGGAAGTTAATAAAATCTGGTCTTATCGTCAGTATTATGACCTTGGTCTCGCGAGTATTAGGCTTGGTACGTGATGTTGTTGTTGCCAAGCTTATGGGCGATGGAGCAGCCGCTGATGTATTTTTCTTTGCTAACAAAATTCCTAATTTTCTTCGTCGTCTATTCGCTGAAGGTGCATTTGCACAAGCGTTTATTCCGGTATTAACCGAAGTCCACGAGAACGACGATAAAAAGCAGCTTAGAGAGTTCGTTGCAAAAGTCAGCGGTACATTAGGCGCTATTGTTTTTGTAGTTTCTATTATAGGGGTAATAGCATCTCCTGTTTTGGCGGCTTTATTTGGTACAGGCTGGTTTGTGGCGTGGCTCGAAGGGGACGAGGCCGGAGATAAGTTTGTGCTCGCGTCGACCATGTTAAAAATTACCTTTCCTTATTTGGCGTTTATCTCTCTGACTGGGTTGGCAGGGGCGATACTCAATACGCTCAATAAGTTTGCGGTTGCTGCCTTCACCCCCGTTTTACTTAACGTATGCATTATTGCATGCGCAATATACTTAGCACCTACGCTTAATCAACCCGCATACGCGCTAGCGTGGGGTGTGTTTATCGGCGGTATTGTACAGTTCTTGTTTCAACTACCGTTTTTGTTCAGGGCAGGGCTCTTGGTAAAGCCAAAGTGGGGCTGGCATGACGAAAACGTGGTAAAAGTACGCACTCTGATGATCCCAGCCTTATTCGGTGTGTCAGTAGGGCAAATCAATTTGTTGTTTGATACCTTCATCGCCAGCTTTTTAGTTACCGGTTCTATTAGCTGGTTATACTATTCAGACAGGCTGCTTGAATTTCCCCTAGGGTTGTTTGGTATTGCCATCGCAACAGTCATTTTACCTACGCTATCCCGAAACCACGTTAGTAATAACCCCAAAGCGTTTGCTGCGAATATCGATTGGGCGTTTCGCATGGTGTGTTTATTAGGCATACCTGCTGCAGTGGGGCTTGGCGTGATGGCAAGGCCTATTTTGACCGTTATTTTTCA
This sequence comes from Alteromonas sp. G4i35, assembly GCF_054960375.1. Lineage (NCBI taxonomy): Bacteria > Pseudomonadati > Pseudomonadota > Gammaproteobacteria > Alteromonadales > Alteromonadaceae > Alteromonas > Alteromonas sp. G4i35. The sequence continues at coordinate 16,991 of NZ_JBHNZD010000026.1, forward strand.
GCGGGGCGCGTTTACTGCAGAAACCGCCATTATGGCGTCTTACTCGCTTACCGCGTACTCGTTTGGCTTGCTCAGCTTTATGCTGGTAAAAATTCTTGCACCAGGGTTTTATTCCCGCCAAGACACCAAGACGCCAGTGAAATTTGGTATTTGGTGTATGGTCGCAAACATGGTGTTTAACCTTATTTTAGCGATTCCGTTTGGTTATGTAGGGCTTGCTGTCGCTACCAGTATGTCAGCTACGCTTAACGCCGCTTTGCTTTATATTACGCTGCATAAACAAGGTGTATTTGCGTTAAGCCGCACATCGGTTTTGTTTATTGCCCGTGTGGTTATTGCAAGTGCTGCCATGGGCGGGCTTATTTATTATCGCGATCAAGGCTTAGCTTTCTTTGAATTGTCTCTTTCCGCCCAAATGTTAGAGGTAGGAATAACCATTTCGCTGTCGGTTATATTGTTTGTGACCACCATGGTGGTGCTGGGCATGCGACCCAGGCATTTCAGAAGCGGCGGCGATTAGTATTCAATAGATGCGAAATAGCGCATGGAGCCAGAATGGCCCGTGTGCTTGGTATTGTGCTCGCGGTCGGCTATAATCGCGAGCTTTGATTTTCTAGCAGTTAAAAGGTAGTGGCTAACAGTGGAATTTATCCGCGGGCTAAACAATGTAAAACCGCACCATAAAGGGTGTGTGCTCACTATTGGCAAGTTCGACGGCGTACACCGTGGTCATCAAGCTGTGTTGGCTAACGTGCTTGAAAAAGCGAAATCGCTATCACTTCCTGCCACCGTAATGGTGTTCGAACCTCAGCCTGAAGAAGTCTTTATGCCTGATAAAGCACCAGCGCGTATAAGCCCTCTTCGCGAAAAGTACGAGTTGCTGCGCCAACAAGGTGTCGACAGACTGCTTGCTGTGCGATTTAACGCGGAGTTTGCTAAGCAAAGTGCCGATACCTTCGTTCACGATTTATTGGTGGACAAACTGGGTGTTAAATTTCTTGTTGTTGGCGACGATTTCCGTTTTGGCAATGGCCGCAAAGGGGATTTCGAAATGCTTGAGGCGGCAGGTCGCCAATACGGTTTCGAAGTAGTAAGCACCCACAGTTTTACCATGCATGCCCATCGAATAAGCTCTACCGCGGTGCGAGAAGCGTTGGCTGACAGCGACTTTGGTCTGTCTACCGAAATGCTAGGGCGCCCGTTTGCTATTCACGGTAGGGTGGTTCACGGCGAGAAAAAAGGTCGCACCATTGGTTTTCCCACCGCGAATGTCATGCTAAAACGCCAAAAAACGCCAATTCACGGCGTGTTCGCAGTTCGTGTCGACGTAGATGGTAAACACTATAACGGCGTTGCGAACATTGGTACCCGTCCTACTGTTAACGGGGTAAGAAACCAGTTAGAAGTCCATATTTTTGATTTGTCATCTGACCTTTACGGCAAGCCCATTACGGTGTTTCCGATGGCAAAAATAAGAGATGAAATTAAATTTGATTCTTTTGAGGCGTTGAAAGATCAAATTCAAGCAGATGCAGCACAAGCGCGTCTGTTATTAGCATAGTTAAACGTGATAAAGTCACGAAAAGTTTTTGCGCGTATTTGTTTCACTGAGTTCGACTTTTAAAAATGTGAACTCTTGATTGTGAAACGTGTAAGCAAGTCACTGTGCTAAAACACTTTCAGTCACCCTCGCTGTGGTGAGGATGGCATACTGTTTTATGTTGAATCTTTTATATTCAGCAGTTGAAATTGAACATCGCAAAATGAATATCGCCTTCACAATGTGTAAGTGCATTGGGTGAAAATTAAGGTAACCGGATAATACAATTTTATGAGTGATTACAAAGCCACACTGAACCTTCCAGAAACTGCGTTCCCGATGCGCGGTAACCTTGCTCAGCGCGAGCCGAAAATGCTTAAAGACTGGCAGGAAAAAGGGGTATACAGCAAAATTCGTGAAGCGAAAAAAGGCAAAAAGCCATTTATTCTGCACGATGGCCCTCCTTATGCGAATGGCGATATTCACATTGGTCACGCGGTTAACAAAATTCTTAAAGACATTATTGTAAAGTCGAAAAACCTTTCTGACTTTGACTCTCCATACGTTCCTGGTTGGGATTGTCACGGTCTGCCGATTGAATTGATGGTGGAAAAGAAAGTAGGTAAGCCTGGTAAGAAAGTTACGGCGGCTGAATTTCGTCAAAAGTGTCGCGAGTACGCACAAAAGCAAATTGACGGCCAAATGGCTGACTTTAAACGTTTAGGTGTATTTGGTGAATGGGATAACCCATACAAAACCATGGACTTCAAATCTGAAGCCGACATCATTCGTGCATTAAGTAAAATTGTAGACTCTGGCCACTTAGAAAAGGGCTTTAAACCTGTTCACTGGTGTACAGATTGTGGTTCGGCGCTTGCTGAAGCAGAAGTTGAATACAAAGACAAAGTATCGCCTGCTATCGACGTTAAGTTCCCAGTAGCTGATGTGGCTGCTGTTGCAGAAGCGTTTGGTGTGTCTGACGATGATTTAACCACACACAAAGCAGGTGTAGTTATTTGGACTACCACACCGTGGACACTGCCAGCTAACCGTGCAATCAGCTTACACCCAGAGCTTACCTATGCGATTGTTGAAGTTCAGCCTTCAAATGAATGGCTAGTGGTAGCGCAGGACCTGCTTGAAAGCTGCATGAACCGTTACGGCGTTGAAGATTTCCGTGAAGTGGCAACCTGTACTGGTGCTGCGCTTGATAAGCTTAAAGTTAATCACCCATTCTTAGACCTTGAAGTTCCGTTAATTCTAGGCGACCACGTTACGACTGAATCTGGTACAGGTTGTGTACACACAGCCCCAGCTCATGGTGTTGACGACTTTAACGTGGGCAAGCAATACGATATCGAAGTGTACAATCCGGTAGGCAACAATGGCGTGTACCTTGAAAACACACCGCTGTTTGCAGGTCAGTTTGTATTTAAAGCCAACGATGAAATTATCGAAACGGTAAAAGAGAAGGGTAACCTTGTCCTAAACGTAAAATACGAGCACAGCTACCCGCATTGCTGGCGCCACAAAACGCCAATCATCTTCCGCGCTACGCCTCAGTGGTTTGTAAGCATGGATAAAAAAGGCCTTCGCGCTGAATCACTTGAACAAATTAAGCAAACCAAATGGATCCCGGACTGGGGCCAAAACCGCATTGAGAAAATGGTTGAAGGCCGTCCAGATTGGTGTATCTCTCGTCAACGTACGTGGGGCGTGCCTATTCCTTTGTATGTGCACAAACTTACCGGTGAAATCCACCCAGAGTCTGCGGCGTTAATGGAAAAGGTGGCACAAGAAGTTGAAGCTAAAGGCATTCAAGCGTGGTGGGATCTCGACGATGCAGCCCTGCTTGGTAGCGAATTAGACAACTATGAAAAAGTGACCGATACCCTAGACGTTTGGTTCGACTCGGGTGTAACGCATTACTTCGTTGTCGAGCGTCGCGATGACATTCCGGCCTCTGCCGATTTATATCTTGAAGGTTCTGACCAGCATCGCGGTTGGTTTATGTCTTCGCTTATGTCATCAACTGCCATGCACGGTCACGCGCCTTATAAAGAAGTGCTAACACACGGCTTTACGGTAGATGCCCACGGCAGAAAAATGTCGAAGTCGGTAGGTAACGTTGTGGCACCTCAGGAAGTGACTAACAAATTAGGCGCAGACATCCTTCGTCTATGGGTGGCATCTACTGATTATCGCGGTGAAATAGCGGTATCGGATGAAATTTTAAAGCGTGCTGCAGATGGCTATCGCCGCGTACGTAACACCGCACGTTTCTTGCTTGCGAACCTGAATGGTTTCGCTGTTGAAGATGCGGTTGCAGAAGAAGATATGGTCGCGCTCGACCGCTGGATTGTTGCTCGTGCAAAGGCACTTCAAGAAGAGCTTATCGAAGCGTATGACAACTACGACCTGCTGGTAGTGTCACAGAAGCTTACGCACTTCTGTTCAATCGAGCTGGGCTCATTCTACTTAGACGTGATTAAAGACCGCCAGTACACCGCCAAAGCAGATGGCCTTGCCCGTCGTTCATGCCAAACGGCCATGTATCATATCATTGAAGCATTGGTTCGCTGGATGGCGCCTATTACCAGTTTTACTGCACAAGAAATCTGGGAAACGCTACCAGGTGAGCGCAGCGAGTTTGTATTTACTGAAACTTGGTACGAAGGTTTTAACAACTTCACGCAAAGCGATACGTTTAACGATGCCCTATGGCATCAAGTGCTAAGCGTAAAAGATGCCGCAAACCAGGCCATGGAACAGGCGCGTAAAGATGGCGAGCTAGGTGGCTCACTAGAAGCGAGTATTTCGCTTTATGCTACCGAGTCATTGTACAACGTACTGGCAAAGCTTGAAGACGAGCTACGCTTCGTACTTATTACATCAGGCGTTACGCTAACGAAAGTTGACAGTGCACCGTCTGATGCGAAAGCCACAGACGTTGAAGGTTTATGGTTGAGCGTTGATAAAGCAAGCGGTGAAAAGTGTGTTCGCTGCTGGCATCACCGTGAAGATGTAGGCTCACATGAAGGCCACGAAGAGCTTTGTGGTCGCTGTGTGACAAACATTGACGGTGATGGAGAAGAGCGCCACTATGCTTAAGCTTTTTCGCGAAACAGGCTTGCGTTTTTTGTGGATAAGCGCAATTGCGTTTATCCTCGACCAATGGAGTAAGTACACGGTTATCGACAGTATGTCCTTGTATCAGTCGATACAGGTATTGCCATTTTTTAACTTTACTTACGTACACAATTACGGCGCCGCATTTAGCTTTTTAGAAAATGCAGGTGGCTGGCAGCGCTGGTTCTTCACTGCCATTGCTGTCGTGGTAAGTGTAGTGATTTTGTGGTGGCTGAAGCAGTCACCCCGTTCGCAAAAAATGCTGCCCGTTGCGTTTGCCTTTATTCTAGGTGGTGCACTAGGTAACGTTTACGACCGTTTAGTCCATGGTTATGTCATCGACTTTTTAGATTTTTACGTAAACAATTACCACTGGCCAGCGTTTAACATTGCTGACAGCGCAATATTTATCGGCGCGGCTTTACTTATTATCGACATGTTTAAAAATGGCGACAAAAAAAGTGAAGGAAATGGTGCAGACGCGCGAGCCAGTGCCGCTGACAATAGCGAAACCATTAAGTAGTATTCGGAAAGGTTATGACAGACTCATTGATAATTGGTGCTGATAACGAAGTTATTCTTCACTTTGATTTAAAGCTAGAAGATGGCTCTGCCGCTGACAGTACTCGTGTAAATAACAAACCTGCCAAAATGGTGATGGGTGACGGTAGCCTTACGCCGAATTTTGAAGCGTGTTTACTTGGGCTTAAAAAAGGTGACAAAAAGTCATTTAAATTAGGCCCTGAAGATGCATTCGGCCAGTCTGATCCGAATAATATTCACTATATGGATAGAAGCCGCTTTGGTGCAGATTTGCAGGTTGAGGAAGGCATGATTTTAGCGTTTGCTCAGCCTGACGGTTCAGAGATTCCGGGGATTATTCGAAGTGCTGCTGGAGACTCTGTTACGGTAGACTTCAATCACCCGCTAGCAGGGCAAACGGTTATCTTTGACGTTGAAATTATTGATGTTAAACCTGGCGTGTCAGCACAAGGTGGAAACTAGTTATGCAAATTCATTTAGCTAACCCTCGTGGCTTCTGCGCGGGCGTTGATAGAGCTATCACCATCGTTGAACGCGCGCTTGAAATGTTCGAGCCGCCCATTTATGTACGCCACGAAGTGGTACACAATAAATTTGTGGTAGATGGGCTACGTGAGCGTGGTGCGCTATTTGTTGATGAGCTTCACGAAGTACCAGACGACAGCATAGTAATATTTTCTGCCCATGGCGTATCGCAAGCGGTAAGAAAAGAAGCGGAAAATCGCGGTTTAAAGGTCTTTGATGCCACGTGCCCCTTAGTGACGAAAGTACATATGGAAGTTACCCGCGCTAGCAAAACGGGCACTGAATGTATCTTGATTGGTCATGCTGGTCACCCTGAAGTAGAGGGCACCATGGGTCAGTACAGCAACGAAGATGGCGGTATTTATTTAGTTGAATCTGAAGCTGATGTGGGAACGCTTGAAGTTAAAGATCCGACCAACCTTTATTATTGCAGCCAAACTACGCTGTCTGTTGATGATACCGCCGATGTTATTGACGCACTTCGCGCTAAGTTCCCCAAAATTAATGGTCCGAGAAAAGACGACATTTGCTATGCCACGCAGAATCGCCAAGACGCGGTGCGCGACCTAGCCCAAGATTGTCAGGTATTACTGGTTGTTGGTGCACAGAATAGCTCAAACTCGAATCGTCTTCGCGAGTTGGCTGAAAAAATTGGCGCAAAAGCGTATTTGATTGCTGACGCTAATTGCATTCAAGAGGAATGGCTAGAAGGTGTAGAGCATATAGGCGTTACTGCAGGCGCGTCTGCACCGGAAGTGTTAGTGCAAGGTGTGGTAAATAAGCTCAAAGCGTGGGGTGCTGTTTCAGCTTCTGAGCGTGCTGGACGCGAAGAGAATGTGGAATTTGCTGTACCTAAAGAGCTGCGTGTTAAACAGGTCGTTTAATTTATCCGCACTATCAAAATAAAAAAACACCGCACTTAGTTGCGGTGTTTTTTTATGCTTTTGTCTACTGGAACTTCAACAAGTTGCGAATGGATAATAATACCTTTAGAACTGGGTATTTTAACATGAACAGGCTACACGGTTCGGCTTTAAGGTAGCACCTTTTATGCCGTAAACGTACATTGTAAAGCGGTGTTATAGCACGCTTACCATTTAGAGCCGGTTACTTTAAAGATAAAATGGTTGAACAGTCTGCCTTGTACTTGCTTGCTAGAACAGGTCACAGAAAATTATACGTTTTAATAACCATTGATACCCAGTGTTATACGCTTTTGTCTTACTATACTACATTGGTGATAACACCAATTTGAATGTTAGGTATATGGCAAAAAAAGATGATTGCTGAAAAGGTGATAATGAAGCGAGTGAAGGGAAGTCATATTCGCGCACAACGCGGTGCAGGTCTTATAGAGATCTTAATCACCTTATTTATATTAGCTGTGGGCTTACTGGGTGTTGCTGCGCTCCAGTTTACGGGCTCTTTTGCCAATAAAGACGCAATAAGCCGAACTCAGGCCGAAATGGTGGCAGCACAAGTTGCAGAACGATTGAGAGCCGCCGCTCGCCCAGCAACAGTGGGAGACGGCATGGTAGTCAACAATGCGTACTTCTCTAGCGATACCTATAATTTTGCCACGTTAAGTTGTTCTGGCTCGTCTCATCCTTATCACTGCTATTGTCTGGCAAGGCCGGCAGGGATCCCAAATTGCGAAGGCCAGGCCTGTACTGAAGCACAGATGGCTGAGTACGATGGTTGGGCGCTATCGTGCTCAGCGGTACAAACCAATCCTCAAACTAAAGTGTCGGTATCGTGTGACGACAACAATACGGCAGATATTTACAGCTGTAGTGCAGGTTCTCGTGTAGAAGTGTTGTTGACGTGGCCTGTCGCTTCTTCGGGAAATCAGACCTATACCCTTAATGCGCGATGTAACGAATCTGAAGGTGACAGTAACGCATGTGTGTTTAAGGACATTACATTATGAATGCACGTCGCCACCGCCCACAGCAGGGTTTCTCCCTTGTCGAGTTAATGATTACGTTAACGCTTGGGTTAGTGATATCAGGCGCGATTATTCAAGTGCTCGTCAGTAGTAGCGTGACGAATAAGCTCAATCAGGCCGTGGCTCAAGTACAAGAGTCAGGCCGCTTTATCATGGCTCGCCTCTCTGCAGAATTCTATGAAGTCGGCCGTTATGATCAAATAGTCGCGGATGTGGATACATCCGTTGATATCGTTGCCGAAGCGGCCTATGTGGAAAATCACCCCATCGCTGTAGCAGGGGATTTCACAACCAACGCGACACTAGGCAGTATACAAACCTCTAGTGGCGGCAGTGATAAGCTGGTTGTGAGCCTACTAAGTGACGAAGATTGTACTGGAAACCAGCACGGCTATGGCGGTCTCGAGTTTCACGTTGTTAATCACTACTTTGTAAGCGGCAGTACACTTAAGTGCACGGGATATGATGGTCGGGTACTTCGTGGCCTAAAGGTGCAGACAGTGTCGCCCCTTACCGTAACATTGCTCGATAACGTCGAAAGTTTCCAAGTGCAGTTCGGCGTTTCAAGCAGCATTACCAATTCTCAAGGGCAAGCTGTTTCGTATGTAACCGCAGATGAAATTGAAGATTTAAGGGCGCTTAATCAACAAGTTGTGTCACTGCGCTGGGCGCTAATGCTTAAAAGCTATCAAAATGAAGTGAGACAAACACAGTCTCAGAAATATGCGCTGTTAAACGAGGCATCTAAAACGATGGACACGGCCCATTATTATCAAGTGTTCTCAAAAACGTTGGCACTTCGAAATATGAAAAATTTTGTCAGGAGTTCGCGATGAAACAACAAGGCTTAGTGATGGTATTCGCACTTCTTGTGTTGCTTTCAATCACTGTTTTAGGGGTAAGCGCGGTAACCAGTAGCTTGTCTCAGTCTAAAATGGCAGTGTCTATGCAGCAAAGTGGTTTGGCTTTTGATGCTGCTGAAGCAGCGATCGCGGGCGTTTTCTTTGAATCTGAAGATGAAACCCTCCTTACCGACCCGAATAAGACAGACCCGCTCTCGGAAGCTCGGCAGGGTAACGTGTTTGACCCTGAAGCAGATTCAATGAGCTGTTTCGATGACGGGGAGTGGACTGACAGATACATGACTGAAGGCGGCCTTGCTGTTGGTGACAGACATGTGGTGGATGGCACGTATCAAAGTGAGGCCTCGTCAAAGAGTTGGTCGCGCACTGCGTTTATCAGAGAGCAGGCTTGTCGAGGCTCGAGTAACGTGATTGGTGGAAGCAACGTCAATTGCCATGTATTCATTATCAGAGGATGTGGGAAAGTGGCGGGTAAATCTTCTGTTGTGGCGAACAGCTTGGCTGCCTCTGTATTTGGCCCTGCGTCTCAATAGGTATTAATATGAAGAAACTCTCGACTTACCTTGCCTCAATTACACTATTTAGCTGTATCGGTTTCTCTGCGTTTGGTGACGACCTTGATATTTACCTAGGCAACGCAAATAACGCCGTAACCTATAACCCGAATGTGCTGTTTATCATGGACTCATCGGGAAGTATGGGATCGTACGATAACACCAGCCAAACTCGAATGTTGCGCGTACAGAATGCACTAAAAGAAGCGCTCGGTTCGGCGACCAATATTAACGCAGGTTTGATGCGTTTTTCGGATTACGGTGGCCCAATCCTCTATCCGGTTCGCAATATAGATGAAGCGGTAAGACCTGAAATTATCATTTCAACCAACGACGACGATCACGACGCACATGAAATAGACGGTAGCGTTACCACTGACAGCAATGACCTTGTATTAAGCAGCGGTACCCAAACCGTAACCTCTGGTCTGCGTTTTACCGAGTTAAACATACCTCAAGGCGCGACAATCGTTAATGCCAGTATTAGGTTTACTTCAGAAAAATTCAATGTGGCGGGTACATCCCTTGTTATATCAGCTGAAGCATCGGCATCAAGTACAGCCTTTGCTTCGTCTTCGAACAATTTGAGTGCGCGAACGAAGACCGCGGCTAACGTTGAGTGGGCAACCGACAATAGCTTTCCCGCCTCAGGCGAGGTGATAACCACACCTGACATAAGTGCAGTCATTCAAGAAGTCGTCGATTTATCGGCATGGTGTGGCGGCAAGAACCTTAATATTTTAATAGAAGGCTCTAGCACCGATTCAGCAAGCTCTCGTGAGGTAAGAGCCAGTGACGTAGGCCAAAGTGGTGCGCCACAGTTGGTGGTAACTTATGATGACTCTACCGCTACGGGCTGTGTTCAAGGCGAAGCAATTTATCAAGTAGCCAGTTCACGAGATAACTTGGAAGAAAACGTAAACGGCTACCCGAATACAGGTAGTGAATTGACCTTCCACCCATCTTACAATGATTACATAGGCGTTCGATTTCGCAATGTGAACATTCCTCAAGGGGCTGTAGTAACAGAAGCGTATCTTGAGTTTACTGCTTACAGTACGGTGACCTATGGTAACCCGAGTATGCGTATTAGGGGCGTAGCTGATGATGATGCGTCTGATTTTCATCCAGACCGTCGTAACCGCTTACGAAATTTGCCTAAAACATCGGGTATTACTTGGTCCATGCCTGATTTTTACAACAATTATACCTACCGTACGCCTGACGTGAGCGACATTGTTAAGCAAATTGTGGATCGTTCAGGGTGGCGGTCAGGTAACGATATGGCCTTTGTTCTTGATGATTTTGTGTCGTACCGCGGTGCGCATACGTATAACAACTCGCCATCTAAAGCACCGAAGCTTATTGTGAAGTTTAACGGCTCGGCGACACCTGGCGCTTCAGCAACGGTCCGTGAACATTTGATCAGCAAAATAGATGAGCTAAGCGCCAACGGTCTAACACCTATAGTAGACACATTGTTGGAAGCCGCTAACTATTATGGAGGTAGAGACGTAGATTATGGGCGAAAACGTGGGGAAAGTGACGTTAGCAGCTCTGTGCGAAGAAGTACTCGTGTGAGCCACAGAAGCTCTTATATAGGTGCAGATTCAATTTTGCCTTCGGGCTGCTCGGAAGACAACTTGTCAGACAGCGACTGTATCACTGAGCAGATCCCAACACCGGCAAGTTACATTTCACCGGTGTCTGACCTACAGTGCCAAACAAACAATCACATTGTTTTGTTGTCCGACGGCGAAGCGAACAACAACCACAGTGTTTCGAAAATTCAGACGTTACTTGGTAAAAGCTGTACCGGAAGTAGCGGTGAGAAGTGCGGCCTAGATTTAGTGAGAAATATCAGTGAAGCGTCAACGTCAGTAATAGGCCCAAGGGTTATTACGCACACCATCGGGTTTGCGGCGAACAATAACGCCAACAACTTCCTTAATCAGCTTGCTTTGCAAAGTGGTGGTGGTTTCTATCAGGCAGATAACAGTACGGATTTGCTCGAGGCGTTTAATACTATTTTGCGTTCTGTAAAAGATATTAATGCAACCTTTGTTTCGCCTGGTGTGGCGGTTAACCAACTCAACCGTCTAACGCATAGGGATGAATTATACTTCGCATTGTTTAAGCCGAGCGAAGGGGCGATTTGGCCAGGGAACCTTAAACGTTACCGCTTAAGTGGTGATGAAATTCTCGACAAAAACAGCCTAAATGCAGTGGATAGCGTTACGGGATTCTTCGCTGAAAATGCACACAGCTATTGGTCAACCCTTGCTGACGGTAGCGAGGTGAGTGAAGGTGGAGCAGCCAGTCGCTTGGGCGGGAACCGAAATATATACGTGTTCAATGATACGGGTAGCATTGTAAGAAGTGCCAATGAATTACACGAAAACAATACGAATATAACGAATGCTGATCTTGCCATTCAGGATGAAACTGACGCGAATGCACTAAGAGATGCCATCTTAAAGTGGACTCGAGGCGTGGACGTAAAAGACAGTAACGGCGATGGAAGTACAACTGACTATCGCTCTCAAATGGGCGATCCCATTCACTCTCAGCCTATAATTGTTAACTACGGTACTGACGACTCGGCCATTTTTGTCGCCACCAACCAAGGAATGTTGCATTCATTCGACACTTCAACAGGCGAAGAGAACTTTGCCATCATGCCTAAAACATTGCTGCAGAATCTACATCATTTTTATAAAGACACATCATCGCTAGAGCACAAATATGGCTTAGATGGTGACATGATTCTAAGAACAGTTGGAGACAACAAGTACCTTTATGTTGGTATGCGCAGGGGGGGACGTAACTATTATGTCTTTGATGTGACGCAAAAGACCTCACCCACGCTGAAATTCAAAATTGAAGGCGGGGCGGGGACGCTGGCAAAGTTGGGCCAGACGTGGTCGAGACCAACAATCACTAAAGTGAACATGGGCGGACAAGTTAAAAATGTCATGATTGTTGGCGGTGGCTACGATGACGCACAAGATGATCGTGCTATTCGAGCAAATGATGTCGTTGGCAATGCTGTGTTTATGTTCGACGCTGATACTGGCAGCCTTTTGTGGCATGCAAGTAATGAAGATGCGGATTTAAACTTAACGAATATGACATACAGCGTTCCAGGGCGAATTTCAGTTATTGATAGGGATAACGATGGGTTTGCGGACCATATGTATGTGGCCGATATGGGCGGCCAGTTATTCAGGTTAGACATCTATAATGGAAATTCAGGTACGAATTTTATAAAAGGCGCGCGCATTGCCGACTTCGGTGGCGACACAGCAGAAACCAACCGACATTTCTACTATGGGCCAGACGTAACAGAGATAGCGCTAGGCGATGAGTTGTATTATGGCATAGCCCTTGGCAGTGGATGGCGTGCATCTCCGCTAGATACCGTAGTTGAAGACAACTTTTATATGCTTAAAGACAGCGGCGTATTTAACCGTGATGTAAATGGGAATTACACATTTATGCAAACGGTTTATGAGAGTGGAATGTACAACGCCACGAGTCATGCCTTAAATAGTAGTGACGAGGGGGAGCGCGAGTTGGCTTCACAGGACTTTGCTAACAAGGCTGGGTGGTATTTGAATTTAACCACTAACGGTGAAAAGGTACTGTCTTCTCCGCTAATTATCGATTACAAGGTGTTCTTTACGACCTATGTTCCGGCGGTGAGTAGTACCAGTGCATGTGCTCCGCCCACGGGTAATAGTCGCGCTTATTTAGTCAGTATGTTTAATGGCAACGCCGTCACAGATGTAAATAATGACGGAGAAGTTAACGACGCTGACCGTTCAGCAGAATTAAAACAAACTGGCATCGCACCAGAGACCAAAATTCTTATAGAAGATATTGTGAGCCCAGTGGTTTGCTTGGGTACTGAATGTGTCTCAGCAGTGATTGACGTTGATGAAGATGGCAACGACGAGGCATGTACTAACGCATTTGAGTGTTTAGCTGAAAATATTTACGGAAGATTCGAGCGAATTCAGCGTGGTAGTTGGCACTCAGAAACAGAGAGGGAATAATTGTGAAGCATAAAAAAACAGAGAGCGGATTTTCATTAATTGAGCTGATGATAGTTGTGGCGATAGTGGGCATTATTGCCGCCATTGCATACCCTTCTTACCAAGGTGTTATTGCCGATGGATACCGCGGCACAGGGCAGGCTGACTTGTTGGGGTTCGCATCTGCAATGGAACGTCATCACAGTGGTTCTTTCAGTTATGAAGGTGCGGCAAGTGGTGGCGCAAACACCGGCGCGCCAGCCGTTTTTTCTACTTATTCTCCGTCTTCTGAGCCCCAAGCAAATCGCCGTTATAATTTAACTATACAAGCGGCCAGCGCAACAGCTTATGAGTTGAGGGCAACGCCAGTCAGCGGTACAGGTCAAGCATCAGATGGCACGTTGTTTTACTTCAGTGATGGGAGAAAGGGTTGGGATAAAAATAACAATGGATCCCTTGAGTCCGATGAATATTGCTGGTCATGTTAATTATTAATACTGGTAGATATTCGTAAACCGATTAATGCCACAGGTCGTTTTGACGCCTTAAAAAAACGTAGCGTTGATGTGCTATTGGGCGGAAATTACCAGTAATGACGGTTCACCAAATATTGCGATGTCATCCCAACGTTGGTCAACCGGGTCGTTAACCAGGGCGAGTCGAACCGAATTCAATGAGCCATTGTGCTCAGCGTTTTCATCCAAAGTCACTTGAAAGAGAAGCCTAGAGTCAATGCGAGTGGCAAGTAGATAGGTGGTAGTGCTTGTTAAAATAAGCAGTGCCAGCAACACTTCAATTAAAATACTTCCTGTATTTTTCAATTTAGGCATCTTTGAGGATCCTTTATTTCTGGTTTTTCGTTTACCTAATATTCAGCTCAATCGTTTGTTGAGTTATTCCTATACCATGAACCGGGGATAGGGATAATTTTAGCGAGTGTAGTGTGCGATTGAAGGTTTTTTAGCACCGTGGTGGACGGTGTTAATGACCCATCAAGACTCGTGTTCAAGGGGTGGTTGGAAACGTAAGCGCCTTTTATAGATGCCTCAGGCGAAACATGCAAAGTGTGCGTATATGGCGTGGTGGAAAGCATAACTATCAAACCATGGAATTGCGTATCGGCGTGAAGTGAAAGGTCGCCATCCACTATAAGTAGCAATAAAGGCTGGTTTTCGTCTGAGTGTGCAATATCTTCGTTATCCAATTGGCAATCTCCCTCTATCCAGAAAATACTGGCAGGCGGAAGGTCCACACAATCCTGTTTGGCAACGCTTTGAGGAAAATACGTCGCACTCAGGTGCTCTATGCTTCGATTAAAAAGCCATTCGGTAAGCTGATTGTCCCATGATAATTGTTGAGTTGAAGTAGGTAGCCTTAACAGTGACGGATAGCGCAGAAATTTAGCTGTAAAAATCGTATTACTTTCGTCTTGGGAAACCCGCACGTCAAAGTGTTGTAAAGACTGCTGTTCTTCACCAACTAAATCGGTCTGCTCAATAAGTATCGTTGCATTGGATGTGTCTATCCTATTCAACGTTTGCGAGGCCGAATGACTTCGTAACAACGTGGCGATTTCTTTGACTTGCTGCATGTGTGTAACATGCGCCTTCTCGGTATCCCGCTTTGTCTTTTCAATCGTATAAAATTGTTGAACCTGCTGTGATGTACTTATAGCTGAGAAGGTAATAGCGCTTAATAATATGGCCACAATTCCCAACACGGCGATGCCTTGCTGAAAACGAAGCGGTGCAGTAGGGCGTGTAGGTACAATCCCTACATTGCTTGTTTTGAACTCAGTTTTTCTGTTGCCTCTTTGAGGCCACTGCATTTCGGTATTAATAGTAGGCATTGACAGCCTCTACTATGAACGTCCTGGCGCTTTTGACGGTAGGATCAACTTTACTGTGCAACTCTATTTCAATTTCATAGGCACTTCCCCAGCTACTGCTGTGCCTTCGGTTAACCGTGAATTTGGTGGCAACGGTAGTTTGCGTATCGGTTAAGTCGTACCAACCGCTTTGTATACAGGAATGTCCCGCTACTCGGTACTCGATGGCATTGTCGTGCAATCGGTATCCAAAAAACTCCCCCTGAGCCTGCGATACCACGCCGTCCTTGTTCTTATCATAAGAAAAGGTAACACAGCTATTTTCAGGTTCATTTGCGCGGTGGCCAGTGGTTACTTCGGATACCGTATTTTCGATTGTGGTCGCACCGAAAGGTGATAGGGTGTTAGGGGAGTAAACAAAACCCGCTTTGCTTAGGTGTTGTGTAATTGTACTTTGTAGCGCACGTATGTCGTCTTCTACGCTGGTAGCGTGTTGAATTGATGAGTGTGCAATGTGCGACCGCGCCGCTTGAGTTGCAACGGCTGAAATCACTATACTTGCCAAGCCACAGGCCACCAGTAGTTCGGTGAGACTATATCCACAATACGGCTTGATTGCGCCACGACGCATTACATGTTTTAGCATGGCGCTATTCCAGAAATAGACTGAACGCTACATAGCTTTATTCGCCCCAATGTATTAATAACTAACTTTGCCCTGAAGCGCTGGCTTGAAAGCGTTAGCGTCGTATTACTCGCAAAATTGAGGGTACCGTTTTTATTGAACGCGACAATCTTGTCCTCATTATTGGTTGTGCTCAATTCTGTATTCCACCGCGAAGGCAGTGACAAGAAACTCGACTCAGTCAAGGCACAGCTTGGGCGGGTGGCGCAAGAGCACGAGTCTTCCTCGCTCACGAGTACACAGCTATCGTGTTCAATTTGCGCAATCAGGAACATGTTCTTTTTGTTTATTAGTGCTTTCATTCTCGCCTGTTTTGCGAGTGAGGCTATTCCGGTGGCAGCATGTTTAAAGGCATTTCGCTCATTCCATGCATCAAATGAAGGAATAGCAATTAACGATAGGAGACTGATTACTGCCAGTACAACTAGCATTTCTAAAAGCGTAAACCCATTCAATCTCCGTTGTGGAATGCTTAGCTTGTTGTTGGATGTGTATGCGTGAAAAGCCATGCGTAAGTCCAGTTACCCTGCTTAATTCATATTGGTAATCTCAATGTACTGAAATTCAATTAGAGAGATAGCTGTACCATGGAAGGGAATTATAAAGCGTACATACAACATCATCTGACTGAAGGGTTTTCGCTTGTAGAAATACTGGTTGCAACGGCTATAGCAGGCATATTGTGCGTTGCGACTACGTCGGCAATTACCGCTAGCAAACAACTAAGTCAGCTCAACAAGGTCAAAGCGTACCTTCTTTCTGCCCAAGCAATTCAGTCGCGAAGTTGGCTACTCACAGGCGAGTACGTAACGCACGATGCGTTGCCACCCTCTGGAATAGCCAGCGTACGCATCTCACAAACCATCAGCGACACGGGAATGTATGAAATTAGTGCTACACTGACGTCCAGAGCATCTACGGACAGCTGTAGAGTAATAAAAATACGTGAAGACGCACTGACGCCCACAGAATGTTGGTAAGAAAATGCTCGAAACTTAACGATACGAAAAGTGAACGGTTAGCTACAGCTTAACTCATTACCTTCTAAGTCTTCTTTTTTGCCGTTGTCATCACTGTCTACGGCAACAGATATTCTTCCGTAAAGCGATAATAAAAGTGCTGATGCATAGTTTGCATCGTTGTTATTGGGACATAAGGTGATGGTTGCGGCGCGGTCTATTCCGCCTTGCTCGTCGAAGATAAGGCTGCCGGTTATTCCGGAGATGGTATTGGCATTACTAAGTGGATCGCTTGCTACAATTAAGACCTCATTGTTATCCCGGCCGCCGTTTCCATTTGCATCTATAAACACCATTTTTGCATTGCGCCAACTCGACGTGCAGGCTGTATAGTTTTGCGTAGGGCACAGCACTACGTTGGTTTGTTCGTCTACCGCAGAAAAGCGAGCGCGTTGAACCACTGCACTTAAATTGTTTAAGTCAGAGGTAATTCTATTTTTGATTACGATATTTTGAATGCCAGGCGCAACTGTGGTGAGAATAATGGCAAGAATAGCGACGGCAACAAGCATTTCTAGAAGGGTTAATCCTTGCTGTCTCGACATTATGGATAGTCGTGCTGTAAGCCTAGTGTTTGTCATAAACGGTATTCGATTCCACGCGTTGCTATAAAGAGAAACAGGCGGGTTTGCTTTTGCGCCGCCTTTCTCCAATGTAATGTTGTAGCGCCATAATTTTACGCTACTTACTCATATTTTAGGGTAAACTAATTTGAGTTGGCAAAGGTATGTTTTACCGCGCAACCGCATATTTGGCCATACGCCTTACGTTTAATGGCTTGTCGTTCTGCTGTGCTTGAATCTCAACTTAATAATAAATAAATTGCTGACCTTAAGTGCTGCACAACTGCAATACCAGAAGAGTAAATCCAAATAGATGCGCGGATACCACTAACATCTGCGGTCAGATTGTCGTAGAATCAAGTTCCAGGACGCCCCAAAAATACGTGGATATAATGATGCAAAAACAAGCAGTTATTGATGAAATGAAAGTGCTGCCTGAAATTGACGTAGAGTACGAAGTCGCACGTCGAGTCTCGTTCATAAAAAAGCAGTTACTTACTTCTGGTTTAAATTCGCTGGTACTGGGTATTAGTGGCGGCATTGATTCATGCACATTGGGTCGGTTAGCTCAATTAGCAGTAAATGAATTAAACGATGAGCACCACGAAAAATACCAATTTATCGCGGTTCGTTTACCTTATGATACCCAAGCCGATGAAGACGATGCACAGAAATCTATCGACTTTATCCAGCCCTCTCATTCTCTTGCAGTGAATGTAAAACCTGGCGCAGATGCTATTCATGCGTCTACTTCACAAGCGCTTGCCAGTGCTAACCTTCTTCCCGACAATGAAGCGAAACAAGACTTTGTGAAAGGAAATGTTAAAGCACGTACCCGTATGGTTATCCAGTATGAAATTGCTGGGATGGTTGATGGCCTCGTTTTGGGTACCGATCATTCGGCTGAAAATATTACAGGGTTTTATACCAAGTATGGTGATGGTGCATGTGACCTTGCGCCGTTGTTTGGTCTCAGTAAGCGCCAAGTACGTGCAGTGGCAGCCCATTTGGGTGCACCACATAACGTCATCACTAAAGTGCCAACTGCTGACTTGGAAAGCCTGTCTCCGCAAAAAGCCGATGAGCAAGCATTGGGCATGTCTTACGACCAAATTGATGACTTTTTGGAAGGAAAGCCAGTTTCTGCGGAAGTGGAAGAGAAATTGCTCTATATTTATGAGCGTACACAGCATAAACGTGTGCCAATTCCAACAATTTACGATGAGTTGTAGTCATGAAAAAAATTGAAGCTATCATTAAACCGTTCAAAATGGACGATGTTAGGGAAGCGCTAGCTGAAGTCGGTATCGCAGGGATGACAGTGTCAGAAGTGAAAGGGTTTGGTCGTCAAAAAGGCCATACTGAACTTTATCGCGGTGCTGAGTACCAAGTTGACTTCCTACCCAAGATCAAAATTGAGCTTGTATTGGACGATGACCGCGTTGAGCAAGCGGTTGAAGCTATTCAAACGTCAGCTAAGACAGGCAAAATTGGCGACGGGAAAATCTTCGTTTACAACGTTGAGACCGCCGTACGAATTCGTACCGGTGAACAAAACGAAGACGCGATTTAATTAAATGGTGTTTATTAAAAAAAGGAGCCAATGGCTCCTTTTTTAATATATTAAGTATTTATTAAAGCTTAATAGCAACGTGACTTAGTGGTCGTGACCACAACCGCCTTCACTGTGCACATGACCGTGCTCAAGCTCTTCTTTCGTTGCTTCTCGTACGTCAACAACAGTCACGTCAAAAGTTAGCGGAATACCGGCAAGAGGGTGGTTACCGTCAACAACAACCTCTTCGTCAGTTGTTTCAATGATAATGACCGATTGCTCACCTTGTGGCGTAGTTGCGCGGAAAGACATACCCACTTCAACATCCATACCGTCAAACATTGAGCGTGGTACAGTTTGTACAAGTTCGTCAGCACGTTCACCGTATGCTTTTTCAGGGTTTACTGAAACGTTGAAGCTATCTTCCTTCGATTTACCAATAAGTGCATCTTCTAGTCCTTCAATTAAGAAGCGACGGCCTAGTAGTACTACTAGTGGCGATTTCCCTTCTGAAGAGTCTAGCGTTGTGCCGTCTTCGGTAGATACGGTGTAGTGTAGCGTTACAACGCTGTCAGAAGTAATTGTCATAACAAATCCTATCTTGGCCCTTTAATAAAGGGCAATAAATGTAATGCAGTAAAAACTGCTTATCGACGTTTTTTCACAATATTGCTAGCTTTCTGCTCAATACTGTACGGCAAAGTATTAGGGTAACAGGTAATGGCGTTATTATCAGCCAATCTGTGTAAATCTTCGCTGGTGGTATCGTTGTTGAGCACTGCGATAAACCAGGTTTCATTATCAAGCGATGCAACATTGAGTATTTTGCCCGCTATACGCCAATTTTCGCCCAACTGCTTTTCTAATGCATCGCCAGGTTTAATATTTACGTTACCTTCAAGCTTAAAGCTGTAGGCGGCGCGTTTGTTTTTACCCAGAAAGCGGGTTCGCGCAACCACCTCTTGCCCCATATAGCAGCCTTTATCAAAGTCGATACCGTTGAGCGCCTGCACATTAATCATCTGGGGCACGTATTCCGCCACTGCGTCGCCTTGCACTAAAGCGTGTACGCTTTGAATTTGTATAGCGTCAAACACGGTTTGGGGATAGCAAGAAAGGGTTTGCGCCTCTATTAACGAATTTATTTGCTTTGTGCCATTATCATCTAAAAGAACAATAATTCCTTTGCAGCTAGTATTGGCAAAATAGGCGACGCCGTGTTCGCTCTCGACCTTTTCAAGAGAACCATTGTCAGGAGTATCGCTCTCAAGAAGGCGTTCCACTTCGTTTTCGGAGAAAAGCTGGCTTAACGCTGCCCTTACTTCGTTAGTTTTCACTGCATCAAGCGAAATAAAATAAGCGCTGTATGTTTGTGTGTCGTCGAGAATATCAACCTTAGAGAACACACCATACTTATTAAGCTGTGCTAATGAATGACTACCCGCATCTTCATTGGTAACCAACAATAATTTGTTTTGGTGGCGAGTTACGTACCCGGTAGACCACGTTTTGCCTTTATTATCACAATGGGCGAAATGCCTGGCAGTATTCTCGGTTAGCTTATTAATGTTGACCGTAATTTGCCCTTGCAGGTAACTGTCGGCCTGTTCTCCTTCCAAAGAAATTATCATGGCATTTGAAAGCTCGACCACAAATTCACTTGGAAGACTTTGTAATGATGCGATAGATGTCATATTCACCACTGTAAAATTCGCTGTATGTACTCAAGGTATGGTAAAACCATCAATATTCAAGGGCAATACATGGGAATGTGCGCAGATTAAGTTCTATTTAGTTTGCCTATCTGACCAAAAGAGCAGTGATCCCCACGCATAGGGCATGGTATTATTGTTAACGAATAAAAAACGGTATGAAAGACATATGTTTGAACCAAAAAGATTAGCGCGATTAAAGTGGGCGTGTCGCAGAGGCATGCTAGAATTAGACGTACTTTTACTTCCTTTCGTGGAAGAAGCCTTCGATTCTTTAAGTTATGAAGATCAAGAAACATTTGAACGTTTACTTACCAGTGATGACCCTGATTTGTTTGCATGGATCATGGGACACCAAAAGTGCGAAGACCCTGAACTAGCCGCCATGGTGGCGACTATCGTCAACCGTGTCAAAGTATAGAATTTGCATTACGCACAATAGGTTTAGAAGGTTATTTGGGGAAGTATGCGTTGCTGTTTGTCTTTTCGCAGCATTGTGCAGCCTTCCTCAATACTTGTGGTCTTGGCTGAGCTTCTCAAAATTGATAGCGCTTGTTGCTGTTGCAACCACGTTAGTTATTTTCTGGCGTCTTTATGACGCGTTTAGTAACAAAATTTCTGCTACTCAATACGCTCTCTCTTTGACCAGCGATGGTATTATCCGGGTTGTTGACGACAGCACGCTCCCACTGGATTTGCAAAGCATGCCAAAAGGTAGCTTGTTAGTTGATGCTCAGGTCGACGGCACATCAATGAACATTCATCATTCTTCCCAGCTCTTTACTTGGGGGCTGTGTATCAATGTGCTGCGCCAAAAACGCAGATGGTTTGAAAAAGATCATAGCCATCTCGCTTGGATCTTAAAAGGTGAGTGCTGCGAAGCAGACTATCGCCGGTTGGCTAGAGCCATTATCTTGGCCCGAAAAGCAACGCCTTAAAGGAATTAAAAAGATGTTTCGTGAGTATACCAAAGCGTTATTTAAACGCGTTGACGCCAGGCAGCTTATGCAGTTTAAACCGCCTACGTTGCCTCAGCGCATCTATACCAAAACGCTCAATGTCGACAATGTGCACTACGCTTCTTTTTGTCAGGAAGTTGACTGGCCGGCAAATGAGCATGTCCATCCACTTTATTTGCAGATGCTTTCCTTACCATTGCAAATGCAGTGTTTGCTGGACAAACAAAGCCCATTTCCATTGCTTGGCCTTATCCACGCCGCTAACAAAGTATCGGTAATAGACCATTGCGATTTAAGCGAACCCTTTGAATGTCGCGTGCGCTTTCACGATGTGAGACCGCATAACCGAGGTTGGGAAGTAGATGTAATGTTAGAGGCGCTGCAGGCAGGGAACCTGGTTTACAGGGCGATAAGTAGTTACTTAGTGAAGGTGAAAGCCGTTCATGTAGCTCCACTTGGTGCAAAAAATGACTTACATGACGATTGTGAATTAGAGAATAGGGCGCTCATTGGCGAAATTAGTGCTTCGGCTAATACAGGTCGCCGCTATGCAAAGCTTTCTGGCGATTATAACCCAATCCACTTGTCTGCAATATCTGCCAAAGCATTTGGGTTTAAACAGCCTATAGCGCACGGCATGTGGACATTGTCACGCGCTGTGTCGGCGTTTGTAAGTCATCAAGACTTCAGACAATCTATGAGCGTAAAAGAAGTAAATTGCCGCTTTAGAAAACCCGTGTTTTTGCCCTGTGACATTCATATTCAACAACACTGTAAAACAGATAATAGTGTGCTAATAGACGTTACCGATAGTAATGACAGCCTTGTGCACTTATCGGCTAGTTTAGTGTTTAATCAGGCCTGAATTAATGTTTAATCAGGTGCAGATTAGCAAAAGATAAGCGGGAGATAACCTAAAGTTAATACCAATCTGCATAGATCATTGCTCACTCAGAAGGCGCTGGCAAGTTTCCTAGTAAAGCGTCTGAACTTGAAAGGGAACAGACTGGTATAATACTGTGGACGGTGAAAAGAGAGCATGCTGTGATGCTCTCTTTTTGTTTGACGTGTTTTATTGAGCGCTAAATGATGCTGTGTGAATGTATTGTCCAGTTATTAAAGAAGGCGCATTAACATTAGCGCCTTCTTTAGACTGATACAAATCTTACTTTATGCACTAGTCGGCATCGGCGAAGCTGTCTTGAGTAATTAGCGAGCCAACGTCGGCGCCTGACAGCTGTTTTCTGGGAATAAGTATTGTAGGAACGGGGTTGTCTAACTGTTCAGGGTAGTCCAAATTAAAGTGTAACCCTCTGCTTTCCTTTCGCTCCATCGCGCATCGCACAATGAGTTCTGCAACCGTAACAAGGTTTCGAAGCTCTAGCAGGTTGTTACTTACCCTGAAGTGTGAGTAATACTCAGTAATCTCTTGCTCTAATAGCTTAATGCGGCGCATGGCCCGTTCAAGGCGCTTATCAGTGCGTACAATACCTACGTAATCCCACATAAACAGCCTAAGTTCGTGCCAGTTATGTTGAATGATGACTTCTTCGTCAGAGTTAGACACTTGGCTCTCATCCCAAGGCGCAATAGACTCTTCACAGTCTGCACTGGGAAGATTTTTAATAATATCTTCCGCTGCAGCGCTGGCAAAAACCACACACTCAAGTAAAGAGTTAGATGCCATGCGGTTGGCGCCATGCAGACCTGTGTAGGCCACTTCACCGATTGCGTATACATTATTCAAGTCGGTTTTGGCATTAAAGTCGGTCATCACTCCGCCACAGCTGTAGTGCGCAGCGGGCACAACTGGGATAGGTTCACGGGTTATATCGATACCAAGCGAGCGGCACTTTCGATATATATTAGGGAAGTGCTTAACGATAAAGTCAGCAGGCTTATGACTGATATCCAGATACATGCAGTCAGCGCCCAATCGCTTCATTTCATAGTCGATTGCGCGAGCGACTACGTCGCGCGGCGCAAGATCGCCACGCTCATCAAATTTGTGCATAAAGCGGGTACCGTCGGCGTGGCAGAGGTTTGCGCCTTCGCCGCGCAGCGCTTCTGTAATCAAAAAGTTACGTGCCTGCGGGTGGAATAAGCAAGTCGGATGAAATTGATTGAATTCCATATTGGCCACGCGACAACCCGCTCGCCATGCCATGGCAATGCCGTCACCGCTCGACACATCGGGGTTCGATGTATACTGGTATACCTTGCTACCACCGCCAGTCGCTAGCGCAACGAAAGGGGCGCGAATTACTTCAACGTGCTCTTGTTGTCTATTCCAGACATAAGCACCCACCACGCTGTTCTTTTCTTCCTTTGAAGGAATGAGATCAATGGCGTTATAGCGCTCAAATATGTGAATGTTTGGATGGGTCGATACCGCGTCGTTTAATGTAATTTGAAGCGCTTCGCCTGTAGCATCTGCAGCGTGAAGAATTCGCCGGTGGCTGTGTCCGCCCTCACGGGTAAGGTGAAAGCGCTCCTCACCAGATTCACTTTTTTCTGTATCAAACGGTACACCGTAACTGATAAGCCACTCAAGTGACGCCTTTGCTCGTTCTGCAGTAAATCTTACGGCTGGCTCTTCGCAAAGCCCAGCACCTGCAGCAAGCGTGTCTTTTACGTGTGCGTCTATGGAGTCTTGTTCATCGAATACTGCGGCAATACCACCTTGTGCATAGCGGGTAGAGCCTTCATTGCGGTCACTTTTACTAAGTACAATAACCTGACAATGGTCGGCAAGCTTAAGCGCTAAGCTCAATCCTGCCGCGCCACTCCCAATAATCAATACGTCACAACGGTGTTCTATTGCATTTGATGTGGAAGTTAGTGAAGACGATACAGATTTCATGTATTTTTATATCAATTCAAACGAGCAAAGGTTCGGCAAGTCTAAAGGATGAGTAGCAAAACACAATCATTCTTGCCCCCTGGCCTAAGCATTTTTTAAAATATTTAATGCTTTTACAGAACTTTTGTAAAAAGAACGCGTCTATACACATGCTTGTTAGAGCTATTGTGTAGTTGAAGTAGGGAGTAATGGCTCGAATGAGCGAGCAGATAACCGACCAACAACTGGTCGAAAAAGTACAGCGTGGCGATAAAAATGCGTTCAACTTGTTGGTAACTCGTTATCAACATAAAGTGATGCATCTCGTTTCTCGCTATGTGAAAAATACCGGTGACGTTGCTGATGTAACGCAAGAAGCGTTTATCAAAGCATACCGTGCCTTACCTAATTTTCGTGGCGACAGTGCATTTTATACTTGGCTTTATCGCATTGCGGTAAACAGTGCCAAGAACTATCTTGTATCTCAAGGTCGCAAGCCGCCTGCAAGCGATGTCGATGCTGACGAAGCAGATTTCTACGAGGGTAGTGATGCATTAAAAGAGCAATCTACACCCGAGCGAAGCCTGTTATCTGAGGAAATTGAAGAAACCCTGTTTAAGGTAGTTGAGAAGCTGCCGGACGATTTACGTATGGCGATAACGCTGCGTGAAATTGAAGGGTTGAGCTATGAAGAAATCGCGAACGTAATGTCGTGTCCTGTGGGTACGGTGAGATCCCGTATTTTTAGGGCTCGCGAGGCGATTGATAAAGTTATTCAACCGTTGTTAGAAAATTAAAAAGAAATAAAATCAAAAAAAGATGAACTTTCTTTTTTCCACGATGACTAACAGCTGTGTTAGGGTAGTTAACGATCACTTTGATCTGGAAATGAATATATGACGCAACAGCAAGAAAAATTGTCCGCATTCATGGATGGTGAGATAGAAGGCAATGACATCATCGATGCGATTAAGCAAGATGAAGCGCTTCAGGCCAAATGGCAACGTTACCATGTGTATCGCGGTGCAATGCGAAAAGAAGCAAGTGTTGCTCCACAGTTGGACATCACCGCAAGCGTAGCAGCTGCGCTTGAAAACGAGCCAGCTATAGTCGCACCTAAACGCTCGCGCTGGCAGTCGATACCATTGATTGGCAATGTTGTTCCTTTTGCGAAGCAGTCAGGCCAGTTTGCAGTAGCCGCGTCGGTGGCAGTGGCAGTTATCTTTGGTGTTCAATACACTAATCAGGAAGCGCCTACCGAGCCATTTATGACAGCGCCAACGATTGCTCCTCAAGGTGGATTGTCTCCAGTGAGTTTGGAACAAACCAGAACGTTACCACGTAACGACATGAATGAAATGCTTGAGAAAAAGCGCAAAATTAATGCATTGATTGCTGATCATGAGCAGCAAATAAAGCTTAAGCAAGCGCAAGAGGACGAGGGTGAAAGCGAAACAAGTGGACCAGAGCGCCCATAAGTTATCGCAGCCAGTCAACATTAGTTGGAATGTGCTTTCGCAAGTAAATTGCGACTGACATACGTTTCATATTTTAATCATACCAGCATATACTGCTGGTATGTTTGTTTTAAGGCGGGAAAAAATGCGCTGTAGTTCTATCCTTGCACTTTTTTTCATTTCGGGCGCGGCTATTCAGCCCACTATTGCCCAAACTACTTCGCTGAGCGAAGAAACGAAAGCTCCTATTGCTCCAGTCCAAAACGTGAATGATGGCGACGTTGAATTAGACGCTAACTCAGAATCAAACACGAGAGCTGGCCGACTAGATGAAGCTGATCAAAAAGAAGCAGTGCGAGACGACGTGATTCAAGAGCAACTTGAAAAAAGTCGAAGCGAGCAAAATACATCTGCTTCTCGCACACGAGAGCCTCAATCGGCCAACCAGTGGTTAGCTGAACTTCAAAACATTATAACCAATGCCAATTTCCAAGTGTCTTTTGTGCAAACTATTGCAGGAAAGGAAACCGTTCCATATTTATGGCGCCACGGGATTATGGAAGATGGCTCTGAATTAGAGCAGTTAAATCTTCAAAATGGACCAGGCCGCGAGCTTATTCGTGTGAACGATGTGGTGAGTGTATTTGAGCCAGATGTACAACCCTATAGCTTGCGTTCAAAGCATATCAACGGCCCAATACCAAGTGTATTATTGTATCATCCTGAACAGCTTGCCGAAGCCTATGAGTTCGTCGCTGTGGGAAGAGCGCGGGTGGCAGGACGTTCAGCGCAACAAATTCGAATAGTCAGCCGAGATAACACGCGATTTGGTTATCAACTGTGGCTGGATGAGTCGTCTGGTATGTTGCTCAAACTGAACATGCTTGATTTGCAAGGGGCGCTATTAGAGCAGATTCAGGTCACGGCCTTTGCGATATCGCCAGAGCCTGCAGATTATTTCTCACGAATTAATTCTGCGTCGTTACCCGCGCCCATGGCGCTGAGCAACACGCCAAATCGTGCACACAAATGGGATGTCACCTATTTGCCGGCTGGCATGCGAGAAATAAAGCAAGATACAAGACGATTGGCCTTAACAGGGCAAATTGTAGAATATAAACTCTTTTCAGATGGATTGGTTGACGTATCTGTGTACGTTCAGCCTGCGGAAGATGCGTTAGGTGAAACGCTGGCGCTGCGCAATGAAGTGAGTACGTTCTTAACGTTAACAGACGGCAAGGCCCAGGTGACAGTGGTGGGGGAAATACCTTTGCAAACCGCTAACGCTATCGCTACGTCTTTACGCCCTGTCAGTAGTGTAAGTGAATAACCGCGCAATTGAGTAACAATGATTAGAGAAACCGCCACCGTAGTTGCCGTTAATGGTGATACGGTCACCGTAGAAGCAGCGATTAAATCGACCTGTAACGCATGCCAAGCACAAAGTGATTGTGGTACCGGCGTTATTTCTCGTGCGCTTGCACCGAAAACGCAGCAGTTGACGCTGCGTACTCCCATGCCTGTGCGGGTTGGCCAAGAAGTGACTGTAGGCATACCGGAAGCAGGTATTTTAAGTGCATCGGCTTGGTTGTATTTGCTACCGCTTATAGCGTTTATCGGGGCATATTCGGTGTCGATATCATTACTTAGTAGTAACGGATTTACTCACGAGTTATGGGCCATGCTGCCAAGTGGGTTAGCAACCTTCTTTACCTATAAGCTAATTGCTTACAAGTTGCGTCGTGTAGAACGTACGAAATATCAACCTGTCCTATTGGGTCAACAAGAGCACAGTGCAGTAGAACATTGATTTTTTGAAGGGCTTTACGCTGCTCAATGGTTTAATACAGGACTGCTCCATACGAGGCCGTTTTATACGAGGCCAATTTATACGAGATTATAGTGTTAACTCACGCTCATCAATGTAGCCAAGTTTTGAGATAGGCCGAGGAAGTCACGTCAGGTTGCCACTTCCATTCGTTATGTTTCTTGAAAGTAATAAATTTTCCACCACGCCAATTCGCTTTTCGCGCAAGAAATGGGTAAAATCCGCACGCGCTGCGTATAACCCTTTAAGCAAGGCAAGCAGCATTTTTTGTTTAATGAATTTTTCTGCAGGTAATTTCCAGCATTATGCAACAATCGCACATTCGTAACTTCAGTATTATCGCCCACATCGACCACGGTAAGTCTACGCTGTCAGACCGTCTAATCCAGCATTGTGGAGGGCTAACAGACCGTGAAATGGCTGAACAGGTTCTCGACTCAATGGACCTGGAAAAAGAGCGCGGTATTACTATCAAAGCGCAAAGCGTAACGCTGAACTACGAAGCGCGCGACGGTGAAACTTATCAGCTTAACTTCATCGACACTCCCGGACACGTTGACTTTACCTATGAAGTATCTCGTTCTCTTGCTGCCTGTGAAGGTGCGCTTTTGGTTGTTGATGCAGGTCAGGGCGTAGAAGCACAGACATTGGCAAACTGCTATACCGCCATCGAGATGGATATGGAAGTGGTGCCTGTACTAAATAAAATCGACCTGCCTCAGGCTGAGCCAGACCGCGTTGCAGAAGAAATTGAAGATATTGTTGGTATCGATGCACTGGACGCTGTGCGCTGCTCAGCAAAAACCGGTATCGGTATTGAAGATGTACTTGAAGTTATTGTAAATAAAATTCCGCCGCCAGAAGGTGACCGCGAAGCGCCACTTAAGGCGTTGATTATCGATTCTTGGTTTGACAACTATCAAGGCGTTGTTTCACTGGTACGTATTGTCGAAGGCCAGTTGACCAAGAAAGACAAAATTCAAATTATGTCAAACGGTCAAACGCATCAGGTTGACAAAATTGGTGTATTTACGCCTAAGCCACTCGATACAGGCACATTAAGAGCCGGTGAAGTAGGCTTTATCATTGCAGGGATTAAAGATATCCAAGGCGCGCCTGTGGGCGACACCATTACCTTGGCACGTGAGCCTGCTGACGCAATGCTACCGGGCTTTAAAAAGGTTAAACCTCAGGTTTATGCCGGTATTTTCCCAATAAGCTCTGATGACTACGAAGACTTTCGTGACGCTCTGGCGAAATTAAGCCTGAACGACGCTTCACTATTCTATGAGCCAGAAAGCTCTGCCGCGCTAGGTTTTGGATTCCGTATTGGTTTCCTTGGCATGCTGCACATGGAAATCATTCAAGAGCGTTTAGAGCGTGAATATGACTTGGGTCTTATCACCACTGCGCCAACGGTAATTTACGAAGTAGAAACGACCAAGGGCGAAACCCTTACCGTAGATAGCCCAGCTAAGCTACCTCCGGTAAACGATATTGCGGAAATTCGTGAGCCTATGGTTGAAGCCAATATTCTTGTGCCACAAGAGTATCTAGGCAACGTAATTACACTTTGCGTTGAAAAGCGCGGTATGCAAACCAACATGACATACCACGGTAAGCAAGTGGCGGTAACTTATGAGCTGCCAATGGCAGAAGTGGTGCTCGATTTCTTTGACCGTTTGAAATCTACGAGCCGTGGTTTTGCATCGCTTGATTACAACTTTAAGCGTTTCCAGGCCTCAGACATGGTGCGTGTTGATATTCTAATTAACGGTGAACGTGTAGACGCGTTAGCAGTAATTACGCACAGAGAAAACTCTCAAGGCCGTGGTCGTGAGCTGGTCGAAAAGCTTCGCGAGCTTATTCCACGACAAATGTTCGATATCGCTATTCAGGCGGCTATCGGTAACCATATTGTTGCAAGAAGTACAGTTAAACAGCTACGTAAAAACGTAATCGCGAAGTGTTACGGCGGTGACGTAAGCCGTAAGAAGAAACTACTTCAAAAGCAGAAAGAAGGTAAAAAGCGAATGAAGCAAGTGGGTAATGTTGAATTGCCACAAGATGCGTTCCTTGCAGTATTGAAGGTGGGCAAATAATGGCGAATTACTTCTCCTTGATTTTGGTGGCGCTCACCTTAATAACAGGATTAATCTGGCTAGTGGATAGCCTAGTGTTTGCACCAAAGCGAAAAGCACGTTTACAGGCTGCGGCAACCGCAGAAGGAGCGGGCTATGGAGAAGATCCTCAACTGCCGTACCTTGTTGATACTTCGCAACAGATTTTTCCTGTTATTGCTTTCGTATTGGTATTGCGTTCGTTTTTATATGAACCATTTCAAATTCCTTCAGGCTCAATGATGCCCACTCTGTTAGTGGGTGACTTCATTTTGGTTGAAAAGTTTGCCTATGGCGTGAAAGACCCGGTTTTCAGAAGTAAGCTTATTGAAACTGGCGTTCCAGAGCGTGGTGATGTGGTGGTTTTCAAGTACCCTGAAGAGCCTTCAATAGACTACATTAAGCGCGTGATCGGTTTACCGGGCGATACTGTGGTTTATCAAAACAAACAGGTTTATATCAAACCGAAGTGTGAGACTGGCAACAACTGTCCTAAATTGAAAGCCGTACCGCTTACGTTCCAAGAGCGTGGTGAGTTCGTACAGGACATGGCGCAGCTTATGCGTTACACCGAAGATTTAGGCACAGTAGAGCACGACATTTTGCGCCACCCAGTACGCGAGATATCGCCGGTTAATTTTTATACCCAGCCTGGAACGCGCAGCAATGAGTGGATTGTGCCAGAAGGTCAGTATTTCGTGCTAGGCGATAACCGTGACAACAGCCGCGACAGCCGTTTTTGGGGTTTTGTGCCAGATGCAAACTTGGTTGGAAAAGCGGTGGCGATTTGGATTTCATTTGAATTTGAGCGCAGTCCGTCAGACTTCCTTCCAACTTGGGTACCAACAGGTGTTCGATTTGAGCGAGCAGGTGGCATTCATTAATGCAGGGAATTGATAAATATCGTCGTCTGTACAAGGCGATAGGCTACACATTTACCAATGAAGCTTTATTGGAACAAGCACTTACTCATCGCAGTGCGGCTAAACAGCACAATGAGCGACTAGAATTTTTAGGTGACGCTATTTTAGGCATGATTGTTGGGGAAACGCTGTTTAAGCGATTCCCAACTGTGCCAGAAGGCAAACTCACACGAATGCGCTCTACTTTGGTTAAAGGAGACACACTGGCAGAACTTGCAAAGGAAGCCAGTGTGGGTGAACTACTTAACTTAGGGCCCGGTGAGCTCAAAAGCGGTGGTCATCGTAGAAGTTCGATTTTAGCCGATGCAGTTGAAGCTATTTTAGGGGCTATTTACCTCGATTCCGGTATGGATGAGGTACGCGGTGTTATAGACCGTTTATGGGAAACCCGCATAAACAAACTAGACCCTAATGCCCACCCTAAAGACAGCAAAACTCGTCTTCAAGAGTTTTTACAAGGTCGTAAACAAGCGCTGCCAACCTATGAGGTGTTGTCTATTTCAGGGAAAGATCACGCACAAACATTTGAAGTTAGCTGCAAGGTAGAAAGCTTACCAGAAGCCGTAGTGGCATCTGGCAATAGCCGCCGAAAAGCAGAACAAGAAGCTGCTCGTTTAACATTGGAGAAGCTTGATGACAACGCATGATGAATCGAATTTGCCTGAAATGCCCGATATTCAAACTCGCTGTGGTCTAGTTGCCATAGTAGGTCGCCCTAATGTGGGTAAATCGACCTTGCTCAATCGCTTGCTAGGTCAAAAAGTAAGTATTACGTCGCGTAAGCCGCAAACTACTCGCCACCGTATTCTTGGTATAGACACCGACGGTAATTATCAAGCGATTTACGTTGATACCCCTGGGCTTCACCAAGACGAAAAGCGCGCGATTAATCGCTACATGAACCGCGCGGCATCAAGCTCTTTGGCTGAGGTTGGTCTTGTGCTTTTCGTTGTTGAAGGCGATCGATTCAACGCCGAAGATGAAATGGTATTAAGTAAGGTTAAACAAGCAAACCTTCCTTGCTATCTCATCGTAAACAAGATGGATAAGGTTGAAGATAAAGAAAACTTTATGGTTCACCTTAAAAAGCTTGGCGAAAAGCACCCGTTTGAGCACATGATCCCTATCAGTGCTAAACAGGGCCGAATGGTTGACGAAATTAGAGAGTTAGTGGCCAAGTCGCTACCTAAAAGTGAGTTTTTCTTCCCGGAAGATTACATTACTGACCGCTCAAGCCGCTTTATGGCTGCTGAAATCATTCGCGAAAAGCTTATGCGCTTTACCGGCGATGAACTGCCTTACTCTACTACTGTGGAAATTGAGCAATTCAAAATGGCAGACAATGGTGTTTATCGTATCAGCGGTCTGATTTTGGTAGAGCGTGAAACCCAAAAACGCATGATCATCGGCAAAGGCGGAAAGCATTTGAAAACCATTGGTGAGCAAGCGCGTAAAGATATGGAAAACTTGTTCGACAACAAAGTATTTCTAGAACTTTGGGTGAAAGTGAAACAAGGCTGGGCAGACGATGAACGTGCTCTGCGCTCTCTAGGTTACGGTGACGACAGTAACTTCTAGTTCACGCTAATATTATCTTTATAACGCTAGTTAGCTGTAACTGGCGTTATATTAGCACGTTATATTAGCAAAGATAGTGAGTCAGCATTTTCGCCAAGTGGTGTAGCTGATGGCTTGTGGACAACTACCTCAGTTAGATGCGCTTATGTGGGCATTTACACGGTGGTTTATTTGCTCGGTTTCAACACCTCTAGCAGGCACAACAACTTCTTTTTAGGAGCGGTATATGGCAATTTCAGATATGCGCAGGCAGTACTCAAAGGGCAGTTTGAGTGAGTCAGATATTACTTCAAGTCCATTTATCATGTTCGATAAATGGTTAAAAGACGCCATAGACGCCGGAATTCCTGATCCTACTGCAATGACGGTTGCCACCGTCGATGCCAGCGGCCAACCCTCTCAGCGTATCGTTTTGTTAAAAGATGTCAGTGAAAAGGGCTTTGTGTTTTTCACAAACTTAGGCAGCCGTAAGGCACAAGAGTTAGCGGTAAACCCTAAAGTGTCGTGCCACTTTCCCTGGTTTTTTATGGAGCGTCAGGTTCGCGTATGTGGCAGCGTTGAAAAGCTTTCTGTTTCTGAGAATGCTGCTTATTTCTTTTCGCGACCGAAAGACAGTCAGCTAGCAGCGTACGCGTCAAAACAAAGCAAACCTATTGGCAGCAGGGAGCTACTACTGACCCAGTTTAAGCAATTAAAAGATAAGTTTGCTAACAAAGAGCTTCCCGTGCCGGACTTTTGGGGCGGTTTCAGGATCGTGCCTCATCAAATTGAGTTTTGGCAAGGTGGAGAAGATAGGCTACATGACCGCTTTGAATACAACAAAACTGAAGATGGCGGGTGGGTAACACAGCGCCTTATGCCGTAGGGAATAAGTTCACCTTTCGTTCCCGCTAAAGTACTTCTCTAGAATGTGAGCCCGCTTAACTATTGAGCTTGTAGATAGCGTGCGGCGAGATAGGTAACAAGGAGGCATCTAAGCCGTGATTGATAGTCATTGCCATCTCGACTTACTTGCACAAAAGAAAGATCTTCGAGTAGCGTTAGAGAGTGCCAAAGCAGCAGGGCTTACCCGCATCATGGCGCCTAGCATTAATCCCGAATCTTGGCAGGCGTTACAAGCGCTCAGTGAACGCTACGAAAGTCTTTTATCTATAGATACTGCGCTTGGGCTTCACCCTTATTTTTTGACTGGCAGCGAGCTTGAAAAGCCAGAGCAAACACTCAAGGAGAGTCTTCGTCAACTTGAAGACGCTACGGCTAAGTTGCACCCTTCGGTAAAAGCCTTGGGGGAAACAGGTTTCGATGGGCATATAAGCGTGCCATTCGCGCTTCAAAAGGAAGCGCTACATAACCATTTGAAACTTGCCGATAAAGTATCGTTACCAGTAATTTTACATCACAGAAAAAGTCATCACTTGCTAGTTGAAGCATTGAAGCAAACCAAATACCAAGGTATAGGCGTTGTGCATGCTTTTTCAGGAAGTATTGAAGCGGCCAAAGGGTATATTGAGAGAGGGTTTTACCTAGGTATAGGCGGTACGATTACCTATGAACGTGCTCAAAAAACACGAAACACCCTTGGGTTTTTGTTAGAACACCATTTTGATAAATTGCTTTTAGAAACGGATGCCCCTGATATGCCCATGTGCGGTAGACAAGGAGAGGCAAACGAACCTCGTTATTTATCAGATGTCGTTGATGTTATAAGCGACCGCTATGGCATGTCACATAAAGAAATAGTGTCCACCACCACAGCGAACTACACTCGACTATTTAATATTGATGCTGGAAGTGAAGCATAGACTTCCAAATTAGCTATCTAGCGCTTCTCTTTATTTCTTTTTGATTCGATTACCTGAATAAACCATGGACGAGATTTATAAAAGGCCCGGGTTAGGTAAATACCTAGCATGAGCGCTAAAAAGACGAGAATACACGCAATAAGAGCAAGCTGGTAACGCAATGTCAGTGGACTCTCGAGGACAGCCTGCGTGTTCATGTGAATATTCACATAACCTAGTAAATTTTCATTATCGTCAGTGATAACGCCAACATAGGTTAGCGGCGTTACACTTTGCGACTGACTCATCGACACCACACTGGCAATTTGAGGCAAAGGAGCAATATACCTCCCGTCCTTATCAAACACAGACAAGGCAAGAATGTGTGGCTCGTCGACCAAAATAGAGGCGACACTTTCAATATACTCCCGTTGAGTGAGAGTATCAGATAGCGCGGAATCTACATTGTTCTCAGTTTCCTGATTCGAAAGTGCGTCAGCGATAAAGGCAGGTTGTAGCAGTTTTGCATATTGCCTTGCTATGCTCTCACCAGAGAAGCGAGTTTGAACGGTAAGCCAGTCGTTTTGGTATTGTTGGAATAACAGAAGCAATACCACTATCAAAGCAAACACCGCACTCACTACTATTGTGTGGAACAATCGCTTTAGAACTGTGTACAACGAATGCGAGTTATTCTTTGTTTGTGAAGCTGCTTTGCTTAGCCCGTCTACCAATTCGCTTTTCCATAAAGTCACGAGGGTTGCCTAACAGTAGGATAATTCGAAATAATTTAAAAGGAGATATTTTATTAGTTAGCCTAATTGGTTAGCATTAGAGCACCATTTGCCAATCACCGCAGTTTCTGTGTGCGTTATGAAAGACACTCTTCTTAATAATATCGATAATGACGATATCCATTTAGCTTCTTTTTTGTCTCATGTAGTTAGCAATAGTCACAACGACAGTGCGTATTCACATACGTTAACCGTTATTGGTCAAGCTGTAACACCTTATCTACTGCACAGCGTTTTAATTAAACTCAACGATGTGTTTACTCCCTCTAGCGCTGCTTTCCATCATTTACACAAGCAAATGGGGGATGATGTAATAGAAATTAGAGGTGCTTTGCAAAACACTGAACTTGAGCAGATTAAGCCACTGCTGGGCGACGTATCCAAGGCATATAATGTTGATGTTGGTTTGCAGGGCTCTCGCCCCTCATTGTCTGAGCCAGGACTACTGGTCATGGACATGGATAGCACTGTCATCGCGATTGAATGTATCGATGAAATAGCTAAATTGGCGGGTGTTGGTGAGCAGGTGGCAGAAGTTACCGCTAAAGCAATGCGTGGAGAAATTGCGTTTAATGATAGCTTAACGCATAGAGTGGCCTGCTTGGAAGGCGTGCCAGTTAGTCACCTTAATCAAATTCGTGACAGCATACCTATCATGCCCGGCATTCAAGCCTTGCTTACTCACTTGAAACAGCATAATTGGAAATTAGCGATCGCCTCAGGTGGATTCACCTTTTTCGCTGACCACCTAAAAGCAAGGCTTGGACTCGATTTTGCCATTTCTAACACGCTTGCGGTGAAAAACGAGCAGCTGACTGGAAAAGTAGAGGGTGAAATTGTCAATGCAGACGTTAAGGCGCGAACCGTAAACGCCCTTGCCGAGAAGTGGCAAATTTCAGCCAAACAAACCGTTGCTATGGGTGATGGAGCTAACGATTTGGTAATGATGGCTGAATCAGCGCTAGGCGTGGCGTGTCACGGTAAGCCACTGGTTAATGAAAAGGCGGATGTGGCAATCCGCATTGGCAGTTTACATAGCCTTCTGTATTTTCTAGACAAGTAGTTAGCGAGAGTCTGTAATACAAGCGTTAGTTTTGGGGCAATAAAACTAGCGCTTCACACTTTATCGGTTACCTTTCACCAGCCACAAGTTTCCAAAATCTTGTGATTAAAATCCTCCCGTGATGGGTCTTAACCTACGGGCTCATTTAAATTGATAGGCTTTGCTATTTCACTACGCGTTGCGCGCAATAGCTTTAGGTTGAACCGCACTTTTTAACGTTTTATTTGCCGTGATGTCTTCCACTGTAAAGCCGTATCTTATAAGTACTTCATCTGTGACATCGACTAGGTGAGAGCACGCTGCAATACTCCACATTTTCTTCTCAAGCTCACGGGCCCGGTGCATGGCGTACATGGTGACGTAATTGATTTCCGTTTGCAGCATGCTCATGTCTGGCTTGCCGGTTGTGGTTAGCATGACATGAATAGCTACGAACTGGCCGCGAACCATAGCTTCTCTAATAAACGCTCGGCGCTGCTCGTTATTTTCGAATTTATCGGAATAGCGAGGAATGATCGCCATTCGCGGCTCTTTTTGTGATGCATCGAATGAGATAAATAATTCCTGTCGCAACGGCATATTTTCAAGCTTAACGGCCTTAATGCCACTTTGTACAAAAGGTATATCTTGTTTTCTGTCTCTAAAGAGAAACTCTAAATTCACTTGCCCACGTTCGGCGTATTGAGTGGTTAGCGTGGTTATGCGTTCGTCCTGCTTTCCGACAATACAAGCCTGTGGAGTGTAGCGAACACCTTCCTTACTCATTAAGAAGGATAGGGAAGTAGCGTTTCGCGCATTAATACAACGAAGCGCCTGTCCCATGCCTGGTACTTCTTCTTCGTCGTTCTCTACTTTAAGGCTGCCTTTGTTCTTTTTAATCAGTTCTTCAAAGAAGTTTCTAGCACTTTTGCCTTCGTCGCCCGGCATAGTTTTTAAATGAAGAATGTTCTTGTCGACGTTGTGATAAATGATTTCGTATTGCAAATGCATGACATCAAAGGAACTGGCAATTTCTTGCAGACGAGGGAAG
The DNA here is from genome assembly GCF_054960375.1 of Alteromonas sp. G4i35. NCBI lineage: Bacteria > Pseudomonadati > Pseudomonadota > Gammaproteobacteria > Alteromonadales > Alteromonadaceae > Alteromonas > Alteromonas sp. G4i35. The sequence goes on from NZ_JBHNZD010000026.1 coordinate 53,867, forward strand.
GCGACTTCTACTTTGCCCTCTAAATTACCTTTATATTCTTTGCTCAACTCTATACGAAGTCCAAGTCCATGCACCGAAATATCTTCGCTGATCCCTTTGTGCACCAGTTCTTCATTATTGAAGCGAGCTTCAATTTGGGTTCTCAGCTGATAGCGACTTTCAATGCGTTGCTCTTCATATTTAAACCTGACAACCTGAACATTCGAAGGAGCGCGATTGCGCGGATGCCCAAAATTTCGCAGATGAGAGAGGTTTTCTCGATTAAACTTAAATTCGTTGTAGGTCTCTTGCCCTGTTACTGAGGTTATATCGGTTACGTGTGCCAAGAATCGCAGGTTTTTCAGCTTTGACATTAGTCGAGCCGATGGCGGAGTGTTCAGTTTTTTAACTTTATTACCGACAGAATCCGGAATGGAAAGCGGGATATGGGCTTGCTCAGGGTCAACCTCTGTTAAGGTTATTTTAAATACCCGCCAACTCGCTTTTTTAGAGCCAAACCCTAAAAATACTCGGGTTAGTACGTCTTTTTGCAAGAGTTCCTCGTAAGACGCTGAGTAAAAGTAGACCTTGTCGTTCTGCAAATGAGTAAAACTAAATACGAAAATCTCTCTTACTTCTTCTGACTTCTGCAATAAGCGCATAAGCCTTTCCTGGGTGAGTAAGAAGTTTAATCGACAGTTATCGTCTTCGTCTTGCCAATACTGTACGGTTTCGCGGTTCACTTCGTTAACCATAGCAAACCGGGGAACCAGCGTTTTATTAATGACGTCTATATACACCGGCAACGTGGGGCTACGCGGCGAAAAGTACTGCTCACAAATTTTACTGGTAATCGCCTCAATCGTATTGCTCATATTAACTTTATATCGGCGTTTATTGCCGTGTATAAAGCTTTCTAAGAATTTGTCGAATGCGGGGCTTGGCTTTTCTTTATCGCGCTGCAAGGCAAGATAGTTAACATCGTTTTTAGTTATTATCTTTACGAGCTTATATGCAATGCCATTCTTTTTGTCCATGGCAAATTCATTCTCTAAGCCCCTAAAGAATATAAACAGCGTTTCTCCTTTTTTGAAAAACGCGTCTTTAGAGAGTTTTACCTGCAAGCCTTCAAGAGATATATCAACACTCAAACCGCGCATTGATTGATTGGCGCTATTGAATAATTCTACCGCCACAGCGAAGTTCATGCGTTCAGCGTTGCGCTGTCTGTAATCAAGCAAGTTTACGGTAGGAACTTTAAACTGCTCCAATACTGCTGAGCGCTTTTTGAGTTCAGGATTTTCTTTATCAGCGCGTTCTTGTGCGAGTTCTTTTTCGCGCATTAAGCGAAAGTTGTTTTCGGTGTTTTGTACCGCTTCGTAAACACCGTAAGTATATCGGCCAAATACCCTCAACTGCTCTTCAAACTTGTCAACAGCGACGTCATCCATGTAATGGCTACGTCCTTCGTGTACATATTTATTGCACTTTCCGTCAACATGACCACGCAAGTCTATGGTGCGCATACAGGGTTTGGCTAGGCGTTTCACTTCCATTTTGATGAGGAAGCGCTTTTCTTTCGGCACATCAGATGCAGTTTGAAGCAATACCTGGTTAAACTCAGGCTCATTAACCATGGGCTTTAGCTGTTCAATAATATCAGCATATTGCTTTAAATCTTGACTCATGAATGCGCAACTTTGTTGTTTAGTATCATTATTTTAGTTGTTATCGGCAAATCAGCAAAACTCATTAACCCGTAAAGTCGTTATACTTTTGTACCGTTTTACTGGAGGAGAACTGACCTTAGGTTTGTGCTTATTTCACCGTTGTTAAGTGTTAGAATACTCTTTTTAAGCAATGGATAAAACTGGAATATGGCAAAACGTAAAACTGCTTATGTGTGTTCTGACTGCGGTGCAGAGTTCCCTCGCTGGCAAGGTCAATGTTCGGAGTGTAAAGCGTGGAATACGATAAGTGAGTTTGTGGTTGCAAGTGCCAAAAGTGTCGCACGCCAAACCACGTCAGGCTATGCAGGGCAAACCGCTGCCAAAATTGAGACGTTAAATGCAATAGATCTCGAATCACTACCGCGTTTCTCGTCAACATTTAAAGAGCTAGATAGAGTGTTAGGGGGCGGAATAGTCCCTGGGGCAGCTATGTTAATTGGTGGCTCGCCAGGTGCAGGCAAGAGTACGCTTCTACTTCAAGTAATGTGCCAGATGGCAAAAAGTGAAACCGCGCTTTATGTCACGGGGGAAGAGTCGCTTCAGCAAGTCGCCATGCGAGCAAAGCGCTTAAATCTACCTGACGATAAGCTGATGATGTTAGCCGAAACAAACGTGGAAACTATCTGCGATTTAGCCCTTACGAAAAAGCCTAAAATTATGGTTATCGACTCTATTCAGGTGATGCACGTGTCAGACGTTCAGTCTGCGCCAGGCAGTGTGTCGCAAGTACGAGAAAGCGCGGCCTATTTAACGCGCTTTGCCAAGCAAAATCATATTGCCATGTTCATTGTTGGCCATGTAACGAAAGACGGTAACTTGGCGGGTCCGAAAGTTCTTGAGCACTGTATCGACAGCTCTATGATGCTGGAAGGAGAAAGTGATGGTCGCTACCGTACGCTTCGAAGTCATAAAAACCGCTTTGGTGCGGTAAATGAGCTCGGCGTGTTTGCCATGACAGAAAAAGGCCTTAAAGAAGTAAGCAACCCATCGGCCATATTCTTAAGTCGAGGTGACAATGAAACGCCAGGGTCTAGCGTTATGGTTATTTGGGAGGGCACCCGCCCGTTACTTGTAGAAATACAGGCGTTGGTAGACTATTCGCAGATGTCGAACCCAAGGCGAATCGCTGTAGGGTTGGATCAGAACCGTTTGTCTATGCTGCTCGCGGTTTTGCATCGCCATGGCAATGTGCAAATGAACGATCAAGACGTTTTTGTCAACGTGGTAGGTGGTGTAAGAGTATCAGAGACCAGTGCAGACTTAGCCTTATTATTGGCCATGATTTCAAGCTTTAGAAATCGCTCGCTGCCCAGAGATTTAATTGTATTCGGCGAAGTCGGGCTAGCCGGCGAGATTCGCCCGGTTCCTAACGGAACGGAACGCATTATCGAAGCAGCGAAACATGGTTTTAAGCGGGCGATCGTGCCAAAAGCCAATGCGCCTAAGCAAGCCATTAATGGTATGAAAGTGGTACCGGTAGCGCGCTTATCTGAGGCGTTAGACGCGCTTGAGTAATGCGAAAGGCTCAACATTTACGCAAAGTGTTGACAGTGCCTGTTAAATTGAAAGGCCTATTAAATGGGCCTTTCCTGCATTAAACGAGTGAAATGCGTTTTTTAGAGGTTAATGTGGCGTCTGATAAACCGCATTAACTAATGCATTCAGGTCTTTCTCTTCAATACTGGCGTCGTCGCTGTTTAAGGTAATTAAACGGCGAAGAGCGCTAATGCTGTCTACATCCATTCGCTCAACTTTACAGCCCAATGAAACCCGTTCTTTTCTACTGTCGGCATGACGATACAACTGCGATATAGAAAGGGTTATTACAGGACTGTCTTCATTTGCTTGGAAGGTAGCAGTGTAAGGGTCGTGACTGTCGAAGGGTAAGTGTGACAACGCCGTTTCGGTAGCTTGAAGTTTAATGCCTTGAAGCGATACGTCGCTGACTACCACATCAATACTAATGTCATTGTGTGCTAGTGTGCCATTTACATTCAGTGACACCCGTTGAAATTGGCGCTTGTCCGTCATTTTTCAAATACCCAGTTATCATTAACGCTGTTATACCAGTCCGCGTAGATAATTGCCCACTGAGTGGGTAATGACCTATGTGGACTGGTATTAGTATTGGCTAATTTGCGTGGGTTCGCAATGAAAAGCGAACAAATAAAAAGCCGCTATCAGCGATAGCGGCTTTAGGCGTAAAGCAGAGGTACAGATCTTACATCTCTGAATTTGTGTTATTTAGACATACGCTTATATTTAAGGCGGTGCGGTTCAACCACATCTTGTCCAAATTCTTGCTTCAACCAGCTTTCGTAGTCTGAGTAGTTACCTTCGAAGAAGTTGATGTTACCTTCATCGCGGTAATCCATAATGTGTGTTGCTACACGGTCTAGGAACCAACGGTCGTGCGAGATAACCATGGCACAGCCTGGGAACTCCAACAACGCGTTTTCCAAGGCGCGAAGTGTTTCTACGTCTAGGTCGTTGGTTGGCTCATCCAGTAGCAATACGTTACCGCCTGCTTTAAGCAGTTTCGCAAGGTGAACACGGTTACGCTCACCACCTGACAAGTCTTTGATGAACTTCTGCTGGTCGGTGCCTTTAAAGTTAAAACGGCTGCAGTAGGCGCGGCTGTTAATTTCAAAGTTACCAATGCGAATAATGTCTTGTTCGTCAGAAATTTCTTTCCACACGGTGTTGTTTTCGTTCATGTGGTCACGGAACTGTTCTACCGCAGCAATCTGAACGGTTTCACCTAAGTCGATGGTACCTGAATCAGGTTGCTCAGCACCAGTGAGCATTCTGAACAAGGTTGATTTACCCGCGCCGTTTGGGCCTACGATACCTACAATGGCACCTTTTGGTACTTTAAACGTTAAGTCATCGATAAGTACGCGATCGCCATAAGACTTTTTAAGGTTGCTTACTTCAATAACCTTGTCACCTAAGCGCTCACCCGGCGGGATGAAAAGTTCGTTGGTTTCGTTACGCTTTTGGTAGTCGCTGGTAGATAGTTCTTCAAAGCGAGCCATACGGGCTTTACTTTTAGCATGACGACCTTTCGGGTTTGAGCGTACCCACTCAAGTTCCTGTTTCATGCTTTTCATACGCGCCGTTTCGGTGCGCTCTTCTTGCTCAAGTCGGTTTTCTTTTTGCTCCAACCAAGAAGAGTAGTTACCTTCCCACGGAATACCTTCACCACGGTCAAGTTCTAAAATCCAACCTGCAACGTTATCAAGAAAGTATCTATCGTGGGTAATAGCGACTACCGTACCTTCATAATCGTGAAGGAAACGCTCTAGCCATGCGACTGATTCTGCGTCTAAGTGGTTAGTGGGTTCGTCTAGAAGCAACATTTCAGGCTTTTCTAGAAGTAGGCGGCACAGCGCTACACGGCGGCGTTCACCACCAGATAGTTTGCTAACGTCCGCATCCCACGCTGGAAGGCGAAGGGCATCAGCAGCACGCTCTAATGCATTTTCTAAGTTGTGGCCATCTTTGGCTTGAATAATAGCTTCTAACTCGCCCTGCTCTTTAGCAAGGGCGTCAAAATCAGCGTCTGCTTCTGCATAAGCTGCATATACTTCATCTAGGCGAGTTAATGCGTGTTTAACGTCGGCGACGGCTTCTTCTATATTGCCGCGAACATCTTTTGTTTCATCAAGCTGAGGCTCTTGTGGAAGGTAGCCCACTTTTAAGCCCGGTTGAGGACGAGCTTCACCTTCGATGTCGGTATCTACGCCGGCCATAATGCGAAGTAAGGTAGATTTACCTGCACCGTTTAGACCTAGCACACCAATTTTGGCGCCTGGGAAAAAGCTAAGTGAGATATTTTTTAGAATGTGTCTATTAGGTGGGACGATTTTGCCCACGCGATGCATACTGTAAACGTATTGCGCCATGCTCTATCCTCGCTGAATAAGCGGTGAAAAATAAAAAAGTGATTGTGGTCTATTCTACTCGTAACAGGGTAGTTTGTGCCAGTTACTTACGCTTAGTGTATTTGTGCTTGGCGATATTTTAATCACTCATGCCAAAAAGATCGATTTATGCATCGGTTGGCGAGTTGATTTAAGGTAAACTTGTTTTTATAAGCATGAGTAAACATGGGCTTTAGGGTGAGCTAGCAAACAGCAATAAACAACCCAAAGCGATAGACTCAACACTATTCATATCTCTGAACAGGTAATTATGATGACCGCTATGAGTAAACGCACATACAGTCTGGAAGAGCTTGCCAAACATGTAAGTGGGGAAGTGCAGGGCGATGGAAACATTACTATCTCTGCAGTAGGTACGTTATCCGGTGCAGCATCGCACCAAATTTCGTTTCTAACAAATCCTAAATACAAGCCGCAGTTAAAAGATACTCAGGCTGGTGCGGTAATTCTGCACAAAAACTTAAAAGATGATAGCCCAGTTCCAGCGTTGGTTGTGGCAAACCCTCATGCAGCGTTCGCCCTCATCGCTCAGTTGTTTGATACTACCCCAGCGGTAGCGACAGGTATTGCTGATACAGCGGTTATTGCGCCATCTGCCCGCATCGGCAGTGATGTATCGCTAGGCCACAATGTAATCATTGAAGAGAACGTGGTTTTAGGCGATAGAGTTACGGTTGGCGCGAATACGGTTATTCGTAGAGGTACCCATATTGGTGAAGGCTGTACCATTCACCCGAACGTAACTATCTATCATGACGTTGTGATTGGTAAGCGCGTGACAATTCATAGCCAAACAGTTATTGGTGCGGCAGGCTTTGGTTACGCAAACGATAAAGGCGTTTGGATCCCTATCCCACAAACAGGGTCGGTTCGCATTGGTGACGACAGTCAGATTGGCGCAAGCAGCAGCATTGACCGCGGCGCCATGGAAGATACGATCTTAGGCACTAACGTTATTATCGATAACCAAGTACAAATTGGCCACAACTGTATTATTGGTGATCACTCTTGTATTTGCGGCGCTACAGGTATTGCTGGTAGCTGTCATATCGGCAAGCACGTTATTATCGGTGGTGGAGTGGGCATTAATGGCCACATTAGCATTTGCGATAATGTTCAGGTGACTGGCTATACCATGATTGTACAAGATATCACTGAACCGGGTGTTTATTCTTCTGGCCAGCCAGCACAAACCAACCGTGACTGGCGCAAAAATACGGTTCGCCTTGCCAAAATTGGTAGTTTATTTGACCGTGTTAAAGCCCTGGAAAAACAGGTCTGATCTCGCGCTGGCGCAGGTATTTCGTTAAACCTGCGCCATTTATATTAATTTGGTCACAAAGCGGTATACAAGCCCCCGAAAATGACTAGAATATGGCTCGAATTTGAGCAATCAGTGCGTAACGCCATATAAAAACCGCAGTTAAGGAGCCCCCATGTTTTCTCGCGAAATGAATATAGCCGACTTCGATCCTGAATTAGCCGATGCAATGTCTAAAGAGGTTGAGCGTCAAGAACATCACATAGAGCTAATTGCCTCTGAGAACTACTGTAGCCCACGTGTCATGGAAGCACAGGGGTCGCAGCTTACTAACAAGTACGCGGAAGGCTACCCAGGCAAGCGTTACTACGGTGGTTGTGAGCACGTAGACGTTGTTGAACAACTTGCGATCGATCGTGCAAAAGCACTATTTGGTGCAGACTACGCGAACGTTCAACCGCACGCTGGTTCACAAGCTAACTCTGCCGTATTCATGGCACTACTTGACGCAGGCGATACGGTATTGGGAATGAGCCTTTCTGAAGGTGGTCACCTTACTCACGGTTCACACGTAAACTTCTCTGGTAAAACCTACAATGCTGTTCAGTATGGTCTGAACAAAGAAACCGGTGAAATCGATTACGCTCAGGTTGAGGCACTTGCTAAAGAGCACAAGCCGAAAATGATTATCGGTGGTTTCTCTGCGTATTCTGGCATTGTTGATTGGGCAAAATTCCGTGAAATCGCTGATAGCGTTGGCGCTTACTTGCTCGTAGATATGGCGCACGTAGCAGGTCTTGTAGCAGCAGGCGTTTATCCAAACCCGCTTCCTCATGCTCACGTGGTAACAACGACTACTCATAAAACGCTAGCGGGTCCACGTAGTGGTCTTATCCTATCTTCATGTGGCGATGAAGCGATTTACAAAAAGCTTAACAGCTCGGTATTCCCAGGCAACCAAGGTGGCCCTCTTTGCCACGTGATCGCAGCTAAAGCGGTTGCATTTAAAGAAGCACTACAGCCAGAATTTAAAGTGTATCAGCAGCAGGTTGTTGCAAATGCGAAAGCTATGGTTTCTGTAATGCAAGAGCGCGGTTATAACATCGTTTCTGGCGGTACTGACAACCACTTGTTCCTTCTTGACCTTATCGACAAGGACATTACAGGTAAAGATGCTGACGCAGCACTTGGTGCCGCAAATATTACGGTAAACAAAAACTCAGTACCAAATGACCCGCGTTCACCGTTTGTAACCAGCGGTCTTCGTATTGGTAGCCCAGCGATTACTCGCCGTGGTTTCAAAGAAGAACAAGCTAAGCAAGTTGCAACATGGATTTGCGACATTCTAGATAACATGGGCGATGAGTCTGTTATCAAACGTGTTCAAGACGAAGTGGTTGCACTTTGCGCACAATTCCCTGTTTATAAATAAATAGGTTTGTGTTTTATTGCGTACTTTGGTACTAATGCTGGACTAACTAGTCTAGGTTCAATTTAGATACCTAAGTACGCAATATTTAAGGATTATTCATGTTTTGCCCGTTTTGTTCAGAACAAGAAACAAAAGTCATTGATTCTCGTTTGGTTGCAGAAGGGCAACAGGTGCGTAGACGCCGTGAATGTATGGTGTGTCACGAGCGCTTCACGACCTTTGAAAGTGCCGAGCTCGTGATGCCTCGCGTTATTAAACGCGATGGTTCTCGTGAACCGTTTAACGAAGATAAACTTCGTGCAGGCTTGCAACGCGCACTCGAAAAGCGCCCTGTGAGCACAGAAAAAGTTGAACAATGTATCCTCTCACTTAAGTCACAGTTGCGCGCAACCGGTGAACGTGAAGTGAGCAGTGAACTGCTCGGCAACCTAATTATGAAAGCCCTCAAAGAACTCGATAAAGTTGCTTATGTCCGGTTCGCCTCCGTTTATCGCTCTTTCGAAGATATTCGTGAATTCGGAGAAGAGATTGCACGATTAGGAGATTAAGTCGGCGACCTCTAAAACATCAGGCACTTAGGGCTACAACAGGAATCCAAGTGAACCACGATACGGTTAAAAACGATTATTTTTGGATGGCAAAAGCCATTCAGCTTGCCCAACAAGGGCGTTTTACCACTTCTCCTAACCCTCGCGTAGGCTGTGTAATTGTTGACGAAAACAATCACTTGCTCGGTCAGGGATATCACATTCAAGCTGGTACACCCCATGCCGAAGTGCATGCATTAAGACAAGCATCTAACGCACGTCCGCAGGGCGCAAAGGGCGCGACGGCATACGTTACACTTGAACCTTGTAGTCATTTTGGGCGCACACCGCCTTGTGCTGTTGCCTTAGTAGAAGCAAAGGTAGCGCGTGTTGTTATTGCTATGACCGACCCGAATCCAAACGTATGCGGTAACGGTATTAGCATTCTGCAGGAAGCAGGCATCGAAGTTGTAAGCGAAGTGATGGCTGCAGAGGCCGCAGCGCTAAACCCTGGGTTTATTAAACGCATGCTTACCGGTAAGCCCTTTGTTCGCGTGAAATTAGGCATTAGCCTAGATGGAAAAATAGCCCTTCAAAATGGGGTGAGTCAGTGGATTACTGGAGCAGAGGCAAGACGGGATGTGCAACAGTATCGTGCACAAAGTTGCGTAGTATTGACGGGTTCGGGTACGGTACAAGCTGATAATCCTAGCCTCTTAGTTCGTGAAAAAGAGGCTCAGTTTGAAAAGTATCCACTAGATCATATCCGCCAGCCAGCACGTGTGGTTGTAGATAGCAAAAGTAAGCTTAGTAGAGACTACACACTTTTTAACGACGGCAATATTACGTTCACGGCGACGTCACAGGCTCACCCAGACACCGCTACTCAGCACTATCTCCAACTGGACGAAAAAGACGGTAAACTCAATTTACATTCACTTATGTCAGCACTAGGCGATAAGCAATATAATGAGGTGTGGGTGGAAGCAGGCCCAGGCCTTGCCGGTGCATTATTGCAAGAAGGGCTGGTGGATGAACTTATTTGCTACCAAGCGCCTAAGCTTTTAGGTGATAAGGGAGTCAGTATGGTTAATTTACCCGCGTTCACGTCGCTAAATGAATGTATTTCGCTTTCGCTTATTGAAAATCGTCAAGTGGGTAACGATATTAAGCTTATCTTCCGTCCTGATGTTAGCAACACCCGTGGTTAACGCGATTAAAGAGGAACTTTATGTTTACTGGAATTATTCAAGCGCTAGGTACAATTAAGAAGCTTGATAACCGTGGCAACGATATTCGACTTACCGTTTCATCGCCTACGCTTGATATGTCTGATGTCGCACTCGGCGACAGTATTGCGACCAATGGTGTTTGCTTAACAGTGACTGATATGGGCCCCGATTATTATTGTGCAGATGTGTCGGCAGAGACCATCAAATTAACGGGCTTTGCACATTACAGCGCAGGCTCTACGGTGAATCTTGAGAAAGCGATGCGTCCAAGCGATCGTTTAGGCGGACATATCGTTTCCGGTCACGTTGATGGTGTAGGCGAGGTTACACAAATCATTAAGCACTCAGACTACGTAGAGTTCTGGGTAAAAGCGCCAGAAGCCTTGGCTAAATATATTGCGCATAAAGGTAGTATCACCGTTGATGGTATCAGCTTAACTGTTAACGAAGTTAATGGCGCAGAATTTATGCTTTGGATCATTCCTCATACATTGCAAGAAACCATTATGGGAAGCTATAAAGTGGGCACAGCGGTGAACCTAGAGGTTGATGTTATTGCGCGCTATTTAGAGCGATTGATGCTGGGCGACAAAGCTGCCGAGCCAAAAAGCAAAGGCATTGACATGGCATTTCTTGCCGAGAACGGATTTTTAAGAAAATAACCCTACAAGAAGCACACAACATGGCATTTAACACTACACAAGAAATTATTGAAGACATTCGCCAAGGTAAAATGGTTATCTTGATGGATGACGAAGACAGGGAAAATGAAGGCGATTTGATAATGGCGGCAGAGCATGTGACGCCTGAAGCCATTAACTTTATGGTAACCCACGCTCGCGGTTTAGTGTGTTTACCAATGACGCAAGAGCGCTGTCGCACCCTGAATCTTCCGCTTATGGTGGATAAAAACGAAGCACAGTTTTCTACCAACTTCACTGTGTCTATTGAAGCGGCAACCGGCGTGACCACTGGCATTTCGGCGGCAGATCGCGCAACAACCATTAAAGCTGCTGTAGCGAAAGACGCGAAAGCGACAGACATTGTACAGCCGGGTCATATTTTTCCGCTAATTGCTAAAGACGGTGGCGTGTTAAACCGCGCAGGTCACACTGAAGCTGGTGTAGATTTACCGCGTTTGGCAGGGTTAGAGCCTGCTGGGGTTATTGTAGAAATCCTCAATGAAGACGGCACGATGGCCCGTCGTCCAGAACTAGAAAAGTTTGCTGAAAAACATAATCTTAAAATCGGCACCATTGCTGATTTAATTGAATATCGCAATCTCAACGAAACCACCATTCAAAAGGTCGCTCAATGCAATATGCCAACCGAGTATGGTGATTTCGAGCTTCACACGTTTAAAGACAGCATCGACAACCAACTTCATTTCGCACTTAAAAAAGGCGAAATTAAAGAAGATGAGCCGACACTTGTACGTGTACACCTTCACAATACGTTTAGTGATCTTCTTGGGTCTACCCGCGGTATTCATCGCTCGATGACGCTTGCAGATGGCATGCGCAAAATTTCAGAAGACGGTGGCGTATTGGTGCTATTAGGTAAAGAAGAGCATATTGAAAGTCAGGTACGCCGCTTTGCCGCAGAAGACCGAGGCGAGCGCCCGACTGGCGCTGACTGGCAGGGATCGTCACGCACTATTGGTGTAGGCAGTCAAATTCTAGCATCAATGGGCGTACACAAAATGCGTCTTCTTAGTAAACCAATTAAATATCACGCACTTTCAGGTTACGGCCTTGAAGTAGTGGAGTACGTGCACGACTAGTACATAGCTGTAGGGCGGAGCTAAAGTGGAGAGGGAGTGCTCGTCGCAAACACGCGGTGAATACATCCTTGTACGCTCCGCCACCGCATCCATGCGGTGGAGGGTTTGCGACAAGCACTCCCTTCCCACATTGAGTTAAGCTGACGTACCCGTTTACGAATAGTTGAAGTTAAAGAAACAATCGATTTAGTTTGGGCGCAGTTGTGGTATACTTCGCGCCGTTTTTTCTCGAGGAATGAATCCATGCAGGTAATTGAAGGTAATATCAGAGCAACCGGTAAGAAATTTGCTATCGTTGTATCACGCTTTAATAGCTTTGTAGTTGAAAGCTTACTTGAAGGTGCACTAGATACACTAGAGCGTCACGGTGAAGTGAGTGATGACGATATCACGTTAGTACGTGTACCTGGTGCTTACGAGTTACCTGTAGTAGCTAAGAAATTAGCTGAGAAAAAGTCATTTGACGCCATCATCGCACTAGGTGCGGTTATTCGTGGTGGTACGCCACACTTTGATTTTGTAGCAGGCGAATGTAACAAAGGTCTTGCGCAAGTTTCTCTTGAATACGGTGTACCCGTATCATTTGGCGTAATTACAACAGATTCAATTGAACAGGCTATCGAGCGTTCAGGAACCAAAGCGGGCAACAAAGGTGCAGAAGCTGCACTTGGTGCGCTGGAAATGGTTAACGTTATCGATGCTGTTGAAAAGCTTTAAGGTAAACATTAAGTGAAAGTTTCAGCTCGTCGTAAAGCCCGTGAACTCGCTCTGCAAGGCGTGTATTCATGGCAAATGAGTCACAACGATATTCAGCAGGTTGAACTGGCGCTAGCCACCAGTAACGACATGCAAAAGGTAGATATGGCGTATTTCCAAGCTCTGCTTCGCGGTGTTGCACACAACGCAAGTAAGCTTGATGCGACCATCAAGCCTTACCTTGGCCGTTTGCCTGAAGAGTTAGACGCTATTGAAAAAGCAATCTTGCGCATTGCGACGCTGGAACTGACCGAGCGCATTGACGTCCCTTACCGCGTAATTATTAATGAGGCGATTGAGCTTGCTAAAGCATTTGGTGCTGAAGAAAGTCACAAGTTCATTAATGGTGCACTGGACAAAGCAGTGCGCACATTGCGCAAAGACGAGCGCGACTAACCTTACCGTGGCGGCATGGACTGCCGCTAAAAGGGTTTAAAAATTACCGTGAAAGAATTTGATCTTATCGGCCGCTACTTTTCAAACAGCGGCCACAAACGCAAAGACGTTGTTATTGGTATTGGTGATGACTGTGCTGTAACAACGGTTCCTGAAAACCAACAGCTTGCCGTTACCACAGATACCCTGGTTGCAGGTGTGCACTTTTTGAAAGACGCACCGGCGAAGTCTGTTGCGTATAAAACAGTGGCGGTAAACTTAAGCGACCTTGCCGCAATGGGCGCAGAGCCAGCGTGGATTAGCTTATCTCTGTCATTACCGGAAGTGGACGAAGCTTGGCTAGATGACTTTGTTTCGGGCCTTTATGAGCTAACTCAGTACTATTCTGTACAGCTTATCGGTGGCGATACGGTTAAAGGCCCAATGGCGTTCACGATTACAGCTCAAGGCTTCATACCGCCAGGTTCTGAGCTAACGCGTAGCGGCGCTAAGCCAGGTGATTGGCTTTATGTCACGGGAACGCTTGGTGACGCAGGTGCAGGTTTAGACATCCTGCAAAATAAGCTGAGTGTAAGCGGTGAAGCGAAAGATGTCTTGGTAAATCGTCATTACTTCCCAACTCCTCGCGTAGCGGTGGGCACAGCTATCCGACGTATTGCAACGTCGTGCATTGATATCTCTGATGGTTTAATTTCAGATTTAGGTCATATCCTAAAAGCGTCTAATTGCGGTGCAAATGTTCATGTAGAGCGTTTACCGTTGTCACGAGCATTAACAAGCGCGGTTACACCAGAGCAAGCTATCGAATACGCGCTGTCTGCAGGCGATGACTATGAGCTTATCTTCACTGTAAGTGAAGAGCAGCGCGGAAGTCTTGAAACCTCGTTGGCAAGCACAAACGTGAAAGCCACATGTATTGGCCAATTAACCGGTCATAACGGCACACTTTCATTGCTCAAAGACAACGAAAAGTACACACCTGTTAACGTGTCAGGTTACGAGCACGCCTTTTAGGCGGCCTATTTGTCCGACAAAAGCAATAAAAAGGAAAAAGCATGCAGGCTGAGTTTCGCGCTAGAGTGAGTATGAAAAATCCCGTGCATTTTCTCGCACTAGGCTTTGGCAGTGGACTTATTCCTTTCATGCCGGGAACCTTTGGCTCACTTGCTGCGTTGCCCCTACTTATTGCCTGTAGCCAGATTTCCCTAATTTCCTTTATCGCGCTTACGCTGATATTCTCAGTTGTAGGCATTTACCTGTGTGGCAAGACTGCTGACGATATGCAGGTTCACGATCATGGCTCTATAGTGTGGGATGAAATAGCGGGCATGTTTGTGACCTTTCTGTTTGTACCTATTTCAGCGTCCTCTTTACTTGTAGGCTTTGTTCTATTCAGGCTTTTCGATATCTTGAAGCCTTGGCCAATAGGTATCATAGATAAGCGCTTACACGGCGGTACAGGCATTATGCTTGATGATCTTATCGCTGGCGCCATGGCATGCGGTTGTCTACATTTACTAATAGCGTTTTGGCCTGCCGCATTGGCTTTGTTTTAATTCATTACGAATATTCGCCGCCATTTTGTTAGACTTACCTCAAAGGAAAGCCAGTTGACGGTGAGCAAACTATTTACGAAAAAGCCCGCAAAATAGCGGGCTTTTTAATGTCTTAGTAATGATTTTAAAGCTTAATTAGTTAGCGCTTAAACTGCTAGCCGCCGCAATAATACCTTCAGCATCTAAGCCGTGCTCTTTGTACATTTCCTGCTGAGTGCCTTGCAATATAAAGCTATCAGGCAGCCCTAACATCTTCACCGCTTTTAATACGCCATTTTGCTGTAAGTGTTCAAGCACCGCACTGCCAGCTCCCCCCATAATACAGCCGTCTTCCAACGTAATAAGTGCACTGTGCTCACTGGCAGCTTTTAATACTGCGTCGCCGTCTAACGGCTTAATGAAACGCATGTCGATAACGGTAGCGTCAATCGCCTCTGCAGCTTCAAGCGCGTAGGGCAGTAGGCAGCCAAAGTTTAAAATGGCGATACTTTCAGACTTGCCTTTTGATGATTCTCGACACGTACGAGATTTACCAATCTCAAGCTCTGTCATAGCTTCGTCAGGCGTGACACCCATGCCAGCACCGCGAGGGTAACGAACAGCAGCTGGTTTTTGTAGCTTGTGACCCGTGTAGAGCATTTGACGACATTCATTTTCATCTGAAGGAGCCATAACCACCATATTCGGAATACAGCGCAGGAAAGCGATATCAAACGCCCCCTGGTGAGTAGGGCCATCTGCGCCAACAATACCGGCTCTATCAATGGCAAACAATACGGGTAAGTCTTGAATCGCCACATCGTGAATGAGCTGGTCGTAGGCGCGCTGCAGGAACGACGAATAAATAGCAACAACCGCATTCATACCGTCTTTGGCAAGGCCTGCGCCAAAGGTCACCGCGTGCTGTTCAGCAATCGCAACATCGAAATACTGCTCTGGAAAACGCTGAGAAAACTCAACCATGCCTGAACCTTCGCGCATGGCTGGCGTTACCGCCATTAGCTTAGGGTCTTGTGCCGCCATATCACACAGCCATTTCCCAAAGATTGCAGAGTAGGTAGGGGCTGAAGGCTTAGATTTTGGCAAAGCGTTGTCAGCCGGATTGAATTTTGGTACCGCGTGGAACTTGATAGGGTCTTCTTCAGCAACCGCGTAACCTTTACCTTTCTTGGTGACTACGTGAAGTAGCTGCGGGCCGTCAAACTTGCGCATATTGCGTAGCGTATCGACAACACCATTTACGTCGTGGCCATCGATAGGGCCAATGTAGTTAAAGCCAAGCTCTTCAAATATCGTGCCCGGGACAACCATGCCTTTAATGTGTTCTTCTGCACGGCTGGCAAACTCCTTAATAGGAGGTACATTGCTTAGCAGCTTTTTGCCGCCATCGCGTATAGAGTTGAAAAAGTTGCCTGTAAGCAAGCGAGCTAAGTGACTGTTCAACGCACCTACGTTTTCAGAAATAGACATTTCGTTGTCGTTAAGTACAACTACCATGTCTTTCTTGATATCACCAGCGTGATTAAGGGCTTCAAACGCCATACCAGCGGTCATAGCACCGTCGCCAATTACCGCTACAACCTTTCTGTTTTTGCCTTCTTTTTCGGCAGCCACAGCCATGCCCAGCCCTGCACTAATCGATGTAGACGAATGACCAACTGCAAAGGTGTCGTAGTCGCTCTCAGGCGGCCATGGGAAAGGGTGCAGACCATTCTTTTGGCGAATGGTGCTCATGCGCTCTGCACGACCTGTAAGGATTTTGTGCGGATAAGCTTGGTGACCTACATCCCACAGCAGTCGATCGAAGGGGGTGTCGTACACATAGTGCAAAGCGACGGTCAGTTCCACTGTGCCTAAACCAGATGCAAAGTGCCCACTAGTTTGGCTTACGCTTTTAAGTAAGTACTCACGCAACTCATCGGCGAGCTCGCGTAATTTGTCTTGGGGCAACTGCCTCAATTTATCGGGTGTTTGCGCAAGCGCAAGCGTTGGGTAATGTTGGAGATCTAAACTCATGTACTTATTATCTTTTTCAACATGGCGCGTGGCTAATGGTCGCGTTTTACCAAAAGCTCGCTAAACGCAATTAAACTGTCAGTATTGTAGGGTAAACGCGCCAATGCTTGAAGTGCATTATCGTGAAGCATTTCTAATTCTTGTTTAGCGCCTGTAATACCAAGTTTGGCTGGAAAGGTATTTTTCCCTAACGCTTCGTCTGACCCCGCGGGCTTACCTAATTTTTCGCTACTGCCTTCCACATCTAAAATATCGTCTTGAACTTGGAAAGCTAGCCCAATATCCGCGGCATAAGCCATTAAGTCAATTTTAGTTTGAGGCAGTAAGCCTTCACTAACAATGGCGACCATTTCTACGCAGGCTTTTAACAATGCACCGGTTTTCAATCTATGCAGCTGTTTTAGTTCTTCTAGCGAGATGGTTTTGCCGGTGCTTGCTAAATCGATAGCTTGCCCACCGCACATACCTATATAACCCGCACTTTTCGCAAGTACAGACAGTAACTGGCTACGCTTTGTTTCAGCATACGTGCTTAATGGCGCATCAGCTAACACTGTAAATGCAAGTGCCTGCAGCGCATCGCCAGCTAAAATAGCGGTAGCCTCATCAAAGGCAATATGGCAGGTTGGCATACCGCGGCGCAAGTCGTCGTCGTCCATGGCTGGTAAATCGTCGTGGACTAACGAGTAGGCGTGCACACATTCAATGGCCATACTAATAGCCATTTGGTCTTTTTTGGGCACGTCTAGGGTGTTACCTACTACTTGAACAAGTAGTGGCCGCATCCGTTTACCGCCAGCAAGTAAGGCGTGACGCATTGCGTCTTTCAAGCGCGGCGCGTAATCGGGTAATTCGTCAATTAATGTAAGAAGAGATGCATCAGTTTGCTGTTTAACTTGCTGATGCAAAGCAGAAAAATTCATAGATTGCCTGTTAGTTAAAAATGAACGATTTATGGCTGTTCACTTTCAGGAAGAGGGTGGAGCGTTTCTTCGCCTTGTTCACTGAGCAGTATCTTTACTTTTTGCTCGGCGTTTTCAAGAGATTGTTGGCCTTGGCGGGAAAGTGCTATACCGCGCTCAAATTTTTCTAGTGCTTTATTAAGAGGCAGATCACCGCTTTCCATTTCGTTAACGATAGCTTCTAGTTCTGATAAAGTTTCTTCAAAAGACGCTGATGCTTTTTCTGTCGTCATAAAAACACTCAATATAGTGGCCAAAATACGTATACCGCGCACATTAACCGAGGGTTGCACAAGGGTCAAATGGTTTGTCCGTATATCGCCTATATCACAGTAACATAGCTTTTTTTTCATCCAGTTCAAAAGGCAACATACAAGCAAATTGTGCTATATTCGATGCAGGGTTCACTAACCTTTCAGAAGTAACCGTGTTATTTACTGTGAAGGAAAAAGTAAGGAGCTGAAAAAGCGCTAGGTATTTTAGTTTAGAAAAAAGACAAAGCCGCGCTTTTGCATAGAACCTACTTCATAATAAACAAATAAATGTGATATTTTTCAATAATGTCGTTTTAGTATTTCTATCTTTTGCCGATAGGGTATTTGTACACTAACAGCACTGACTGCGCATAAATGGGGAAGAGTGAGTGGATTTAGCAACCGTCATAGGTATGTTGGGCGCCATTGGTTTCATAGTGATGGCTATGATTCTGGGCGGCAGCTTGGGCATGTTCATCGACGTGCAATCAATACTTATTGTATTCGGGGGAACACTATTTGTTGTCCTATCTCAGTTTACGTTGGGTCAATTCTTCAGTGCGGGTAAAGTTGCTGGCAAAGCATTCATGTTCAAAATTGAAACGCCTGAAGAGCTTATCGAGAAGATTGTTGAAATGGCAGACGCTGCGCGAAAAGGCGGGTTTCTGGCACTAGAAGAAGCGGAAATTTCAAATGAGTTCATGCAAAAAGGTGTGGACATGCTGGTTGACGGCCACGACATTGAAGTGGTGAGAGAAACGTTAGCTAAAGATATTTCTATGACAACGGAAAGGCATGAGTTCGGCGCTTCTATATTTAAAGGAATGGGTGACGTAGCACCAGCGATGGGTATGATTGGTACTTTGATCGGTCTGGTTGCCATGCTTTCAAACATGGATGACCCTAAAGCCATCGGCCCTGCCATGGCGGTAGCGCTATTAACCACGCTTTATGGTGCCTTTTTTGCCAACGTCGTGTGTTTGCCAATTGCCTTTAAACTGGCGGTAAGAGCTGGAGAAGAGAAGTTAAACCAGAGTCTTGTTCTTGACGGTATTGTGGGTATAGCCGACGGCCAGAACCCACGTGTTATCGAAGGGGTATTAAAGAACTACCTTGCGGCGAGTAAACGCGGAAGCGCAGAGGAAGAGTAATGGCCGAAGAAGAATGCCCAAAATGTCCCCCCGAGGGGCTTCCAGCCTGGATGGGAACCTTCGCAGACCTGATGTCGTTGCTTATGTGCTTCTTTGTACTGCTACTTTCGTTTTCGGAAATGGACGTACTGAAGTTTAAACAAATTGCAGGCTCTATGAAGTTTGCTTTTGGTGTGCAAAATAAAATTGAAGTAAAAGATATTCCAAAGGGCACCAGTGTTATTGCTATGGAATTTCGTCCGGGTAAACCTGACCCTACGCCCATTGAATCCATTCAGCAGCAAACTAACGAAATGACCCAGCAAATGCTGGAATTTCAGGCTGGTAACGAAGACTCTGCCGGAGGAAGGCAGAAGCAGCGCGGCGAGCAGCGTGGCGGACAATCTCAACAAACGGCTACTGAGTCGTCTTCATCGGCTGAGCAAAGCACCGATCAGTCGCAAATGGCTGAACTGATGAAAAAAGTAGCGCAGCAATTAGAAAAACAAATTCTAGATGGTTCGGTGGAAATGGAATCGTTGGGTCAGCAGTTAACCATTCGAATCCGTGAAAACGGTTCCTTCTCGGCGGGCTCGGCCTTTTTGCAGCCCCAATTCCAACCGGTGTTGAGAAAAATAGGTACGCTGTTGGCGGATGTGCCTGGAGAAATCGAAATTTCAGGGCACAGTGACGGCCAGCATATTGCTAATGAACTCTATCGTTCTAATTGGGACTTGTCAGCGCAGCGCGCTGTCGCGGTCGCTGAAGCCATGCGTACCGCGCCAGGGTTTGACGAAAGTCGTATGTCGGTAGTGGGTAAGGCAGATACCGATCCAATTGTAGAAAATGCCACTACACCTTCAGACCGAGCGCAAAATCGCCGCGTTGAAATTAATATCAATCAGGGTAAGCCAATGCTGTCGAAGCCTATATCAGTTGTAGATGAGTAGTGTTTCGACCAAGTGTCAGCTTCAAACAAGAAAGCGGCGCCAAAAGGGCGCCGCTTTTTTGTCACTACTATCGATAATTAGCGTTGTTAAACACGAGCCAAATCAAGTCTGTAATGAGGCTTTGAAATCACAAGCTGAACGGTACTGATTGTTCTTTCTAAAAAACCACCTTCACAATATTTCAGGTAGTAGGTCCACATTCGCATAAAACGCTCGTCATAACCGTCGTTTAAAAGCTCATCTTTTGCAGAAATAAATGCTTCATACCAATGGTTCAATGTTTTCGCATAGTCAATCCCGATGTCGTGTAAGTCACGAATCATCATATTAGTATACTTTTTCAGGTGAGCGTTAAGCTGGTGCTGAGAAGGTAAAAATCCACCCGGAAAGATATATTTCTGAATAAAGTCGACACTATTTGAATAGCTGTCGTAACGTCTGTCATCAATGGTTATTGACTGAAGCAGCATTAGGCCGTCGTCTTTTAAAAGTGACGAGCATTTCTCAAAGAAATTTCCTAAAAATTGTTTGCCTACAGCTTCAATCATCTCGATAGACACGAGCTTATCGTACTTGCCTTCAAGTAGGCGATAATCCTTTTTCAGCAAAGTGATTTTGCTTTCAAGTCCTTCTCGGGCAATCCATTCTTTTGCCCATGCATGCTGCTCTTCTGAAATGGTAGTGGTCGTTACGCGGCAACCATAATGCTTAGCAGCATAGACGGCTAGCCCGCCCCAGCCCGTGCCAATCTCTAGAAGATGATCGGTTTCGCTAAGCTGTAACTTGTCGCAAATGGCTTTGAGCTTGTAATTTTGTGCATCATTGAGAGTTGCATTCGGATCTGGGTATATGGCTGACGAATACATCATTGTTGGGTCAAGGAAGCGGGTATAAAGCTTATTACCCAGATCGTAATGCGCCTCGATATTTTTCTTGGCTTGGTCCTTTGTATTTCGACGTGCAAAGTGTTGAATCTTGTTGATGGGCATAGTCACCCATTTAAATTTATTCTCCCATTCGTCAAGGGTAGATAAATTCCTAGCAAACACTCTTACCACGGCTGTTACGTCGTCACTGTCCCATAACCCATCCATGAATGCTTCTCCGGCGCCCACACTTCCGCCAAGCAATAAGCGTCGATAGGCTTGTACATCCTTGATATTTACCGTTGCACGCAAATCGCTTTCGTCTGTGCCGAAACGCGCAACGACATCGCCGTTTTCTTGAATGGTTAAACTGCCAAAAGGCAGTTGTTTTAAGCATTGTAGGAATAGAGTTCTACACGCTTTATCTACAAAGGAGACCTCTGAGGTGGTCAGTAGTACAGATTCACCAAAAGACATTGTTATTGTTCCTGACTTTTTTCTGGGTGTGTATACAGTGGCGTTCGTTTAAGCAATAGTTTAAGCGCGTGCCAATAAATTCCAGCCACAGTTTTTATTGTCATACTGGGTATACGTTTAAGTGCCGCAGATAGATTCGCATTATCTAAAGTAAATTTAGTCAAATTTATCCCTGCACTGAACTCTTTGTCGTCTCTTACACAATCCATCGCAAGTGACAGTCTAGTCGACGGCTGCGATATCGACCATTTGTAGGTCATATCCATTGGATTAAACGGGGAAACATGAAAAGCTTTTGGCGTATCGTCTTGAGTATCTAGATTTACAAGGTAGTGATGACGCTCATTCCACGGCGTATTACTTACTTCTGCAAGCATATGTGTATACTTACCTTCGGCATTGCGTAGGTAATAGAAATTCACCGGGCTGAAATACAGCCCCCACATACGCAGTTGTCCCAGCATAAAGACATCGCCTTGAAGCGTCTTCCCTCCGTTTAACTCTGTCATTCTGTCTATTACTGCCTGACCTAGAGGTAAAGAGGGATCACCTAAATAGTCTTCACGCTTGAAACGCACTCTAGCCTTGTCGTATGCAGAGAAGCGTTTTAACGTTCTGGACAAGGTTTCGAGTTCGTTGCTCTCAAGCTTTAGCCAAAATAAATAAATGTCATAGTCAAATTTATGCTGAGTAGGCTTAAACCGTTGGTGATAAACCTTACCCTTGTAGATGGCACTTTCTATCACAGGGCTTCACCAAAGCGAGAACAAACATCAAGTGCGCTAGTTACGCCGTCTTCATGAAAACCGTTATACCAGTAGGCTCCACAAAAATGTAAGTTGTCTACGCCACAAATTTCATTTCTTCTTGCTTGGGCGTTGACCATGCTGGCACTGTATTGCGGATGTGCGTACTGATAGCTTCGAAGAATACTCTTTTGGTCTATTTCCGCAGTATTATTTAACGTTACACAGTAGGTGCTTTGTGCTTCAAGGCGTTGAAGAATATTCATGTTATAAGTGACAGAAGCGGGGCGGGCTTCCTCACTTGCGTCTTCTTTTAAGCTGTAATTCCAACTCGCCCAAGCTAATTTTCTTTTAGGCAGCTGTGAAATATCTTTGTGCATCACCACGTCGTTTTCTGCGTAAGGGATATTTCCAAGGATATCTCGATGCAGCGAAGTCGGTGAGTGAATCATTTTTAACGCTTGGTCACTGTGGCACGCAAATACCACATGATCATACATCGCAGCGTTGCCTGAAGAGTCGGTAACCTGCCACTTATCATCGCTTTTCGCTACCGACAGAACGGCCGTCGATAGCTTTATCTTAGACTCAAATGGTGCGATTAAAGGCGGAATGTATTGGCTTGACCCACCTTTAATTGTGTACCACTGAGGACGGTCGGTAATATTGAGCAAGCCATGGTTGTTGAAAAACTGCAAAAAGAACGTGAGTGGAAACTTTCTCGTTTGCTCTAAGCTGCTGGACCAAATTGCGGCGCACATAGGCAAAATATAATAACGTGCAAAGTCATCGCTGAGTTTTAATTCTCTAATGACGTCTTCTAACGTAAGTGAAGAAGTATTACGGTTTTCTGCGACCATCGCTTTACACGCTTTGTTAAACGTCAATATGTCTTTCACGATGCGCCAAAATTTAGGCCTCAGAATATTACGCCGCTGTGCAAATAAACTGTTTAAGTTATTGCCGTTGTATTCGAGGTTTGCCTTTTTACTCATTACAGAGAAGCTCATCTCTGTTGGTTGATACTCAACGTTTAACTGATTAATGAGCTTTATAAAATTAGGGTAGGTCCAATCATTAAAAACGATAAAACCTGTATCGATATGGTGAGTTTCCCCGTTGTCGCTTATTTTCTTCGTTGCAGTATGACCACCTATATAGTCATTTGCTTCGTACACAGTGATGTCGTGCTGCCTATTTAGAAGGTGCGCGCAGGTCAAACCAGAAATACCTGTGCCAATGATGGCAATCTTATTGTTCATTCATCTTCTCTTATTGTTTTTCTCTCATTGCCAACGACAATCGCTTTTGCAGTGGGGTTGGCAGTATATGCATAAAGCGCAGAATAAAACCAAAGAACCGAGGGAAGAAAACTGTTTGTTTGTTGCCCTCTATTCCTTTAAGCATAGCGTCAGCGGCTTCTTCAGCGCTAATTTTCATTGGCATTTCAAAATCGTTTTTATCTGTGAGGGGCGTTTCTACAAATCCAGGAGACACCGCTTGCACTTTCACGCCTTTGTGGTGAAGGTCTACTTCTAATGATTTAGTAAAATAATGTAGGGCAGCTTTGCTCGCACCGTACGCTTGCGTTCGTGTGAAAGGGAGTAGGCGAGCCATGCTGTCAACAATCACAAGCTTGTCGCCTTGCTTAAGTCGTGGAAGAAGAGCGTCTACACAATGAACAACGCCAAAGAAATTAGGTTCGAATACGCGGCGAAACATGTCTGGCTCGAAGTCGTCGATATCTACATATTCGCAGGTACCAGCGTTGAGTACAGCAATGTCAAATTTAACCGTTGCTAGCGCCCGTCGAGTATCGTCTAGAACAGTGACATCGAACTGGCATGCGCTAATATTATTGTACTTACTGAGCTCGTTGAGTGTGTCTTCATTTCGACCACAGGCAATCACTTGATAACCGCTGTTTGCAGCAGTTATTGCTAATGCTTTACCAATACCCGATGTGGCGCCAGTAATTAGAATACTTTTCACTTTGCTAGCTTCCCTTTAATTTTTTTAACGACAAAACCTAGGATGGGTACGTGCTCATAGACCATTTCGCCCAAGTCGTAATAATCTTTGTGGTAAATAATGCTGTCATCGCTGACACCAAGTTGCGTGGTGCCATCTAGCGTAATTTGCTTATCACTATCTTTCAGCGTAAGGGTCATCGTCCAGTTTGCGATATGGGTAACCTTTGCATGACTTGATGGATGCTCTTTTGTGCCATTGGGCGAGCAAGTAAAAATGTCCGCAATGTCGAACTTACAGCTTTCGGCCTGCGTCAATAAGTTGGAAAAATAGCGTTTTACTTCATCAATGCCATGGTGTGTAGTGATTGGGTCGATAAACAGTATGTCGTCGGCATAGATATGTTCTAGGTCGTCTGGAGAAATTTGACATATGTCTGTGTAAATTTTACAAAAGCGTCCAATGACGTCCATGGCCTTTCCTTAACTCATAATTCAAAATCAGATTTGCATATCGGTAATGTCGACGCTTAAAAAAATTCGCGGTTATTTTCACGTTCAAATTGCAAGTCTCTGATATGAAATCTGTTAATGTTTTATTTAAAAACTAAATTACATTAATCGTCGTGCTAAAGATCATGTTTTTCCATTTATATGTGAAAAATTTTCCCATTCGATCCTAATTGTTCTCACTTGCGTAATTATTTTCGTGTTTTCGGAAGTGCTGAGTATGAGTGTAGAACGTTTTCCTTTATTTCCTTTATCTGCGCACCTTTTGCCGGAAGGTAGAATGGCATTGCGCATTTTTGAGCCACGATACGTGCGAATGGTTAAGCAGGCATGTGCTGAAAATAAAGGCTTTGTGATGTGTATGCTTAATGCTAACGGTGACAAAAATTTGAATGAGCATATTCATAAAATAGGTACTTATGCGCAGGTTGTTGACTTCGACATGCTCGATGATGGGTTGCTTGGCATAAAGGTTGCTGGTTCTCATTTAGTTGAGGTAAGTAGCATAGAAGTTGAAAAAGATGGTCTTCGTACCGGTAGTTGCAAGGTGTTAGAACCTTGGCAGTGCGATTTGGCTCCTCAACAAATAGCGCCTATGGACGAGCGACTTAAAGAAATATTTGGAAATTACGAAGAGTTGGCATCGCTTTATGAATCACCAAAGTTTGATTGCCCTAATTGGGTATTAAACCGGTGGTTAGAATTATTGCCAGTAGACGGCTCGCAAAAACAGCACTTTTTAGCGCAAAGAGAATGTACCAGTTTACTGAACTATCTCTCTGCACTAATCGCTTAGTCGTTGAGTCGGATAAAGACATTACAAATTCGTAATCCAATATTAGCGATTTTCGCAAACGTTTTAAGTCATAACGCCGTAGAATGATACAACCAAAACGGAAAAGCGGACGAATCTTATGTTAGTTGGAATTCCTTTGGAACAAAGTAACAGCACAATCAAGCCTAAAGAGTGTGCAACTGAAATGTCTGATTACCTTGTCGCGGTTGCAGACACCCGATGCAAGCGTTCATTTGCGAGAGTGTTTAACTACTTCGCGCCTCGGCTGCGTTCTTATGCACTGAAACAGATGGGTAATGAGGCACTGGCCATGGAACTGGTACAAGATACTATGTCGAATGTATGGCAGAAAGCGCACCTGTTCAATGCAGAAAAAGGTTCTCCGTCAACGTGGATTTTCACAATCGCACGCAACATTCGCTTTGATATGCTTCGAAAGCTGCAGAATAGAAAAGAGGATGTTTGTTCTGACGATCTATGGCCGGTTTTATGCGAACAAACAGCCGATGCAAACGAGGCGCCACTTGACGAACAAGTTACTTTAGAGCAGATTGGCTATTTGTTCGAATCACTACCTGTAAAACAGAAAGCAGTGGTTGAAGCTATCTATATTGATGGCAAGTCACAACAAGAAGTCGCCGATGAGCTTTCAATTCCATTAGGTACAGTAAAGTCGCGGACACGTTTGGCACTTCAACGATTAAAGGTCATGTTAAACGATAATGATTAGGTTTCACCCAAGTGCCCAGCAACTTAAAGATTTTGTTGAGGGCACATTGTCACCTGCTATATCACTGATGGTCTCTGCACATTGTGACATGTGTGAGAAATGTCAGCGTTTTGTTGAAATTGAAACGGAAAGTCTTGCTGCTCAAATGGTTTCGAACGCCAATTCATCGGCAAGCGACAGAGCTGAAATGTCGCTTCAGTTTGGTGACATGCTATCCCAAATTACGCAGCTCCCATCATCGAAACAAAATAATGCTTTGATGGAACAGCCCACAGCGTATCGTGAGCCCGTAAAGAAGCGGGCGGCCTTGCAGGCGCAGGCAAGTGCAAATACCATCGAGTTAGATGGAAGGGTATTCACTTTACCCAGAACGCTTCACCGCTACATCGATAAGACAGGTAACTGGTCAAGTTTGGTCGGGAAGCTGTGGCAGGCGCCAGTTGACCTTGGAAACCAAGGTGTAGCTAATTTTATCTTTATGGGAAGTGGTGGTAGTGTACCTGAGCACACGCACCGTGGAACGGAATATACATTAGTCATTGATGGTGAGTTCAGTGATGGGCTAAGTCGTTATGATACCGGCGACTTTATTTTCATGGATGGTGATAAAACGCACACGCCAAAATCCGAAGGTAAAGAAGGCTGCCTTGTATTTAGCATTGTCGATCAGCCATTGCACTTTACTTCGGGCCTTGCAAGATTGTTAAACCCTTTTAGTCACTTGTTTTTCCGCTAGTAATCTATCAAGCGAACGCAGTCAATATGTGAGATCCAGATACAAAAAAACGCACAAATGTGCG
>NZ_JBHNZD010000027.1:0-80113 GCF_054960375.1 Alteromonas sp. G4i35
GACACACACTCATACATCCATATGAGCGTTGTGAACTAATTTACAAAAACCGTGGACAGTCATTCGTTTGCACAATAAACATTGGTCCCCCTTAATAACAATCAACAAAGTGGACAGACACTTTTTCAAAGTAGGAGTAAAGATTACTCAATATGACTTACTAACGAGAGCACTTAAATATATGCGTCACTTTGAAGCTTAGAAATAGACTTGTGGACAGACACTCTCATTTTGACTTCCGGCCTCTTAGCAACTAAGTGTCTGTCCACAATAATTGCTCATTCACAATATTTGCTCTTTCGTAAATGCCATTTACTTAAGGCTTATATACAGCTTTTGCTCCGCAAGGTAGACTAAACCCAGTTCAGAATCGGTTCAGTTAACCAAGTTATACTTATCTGTAGTTTGGCCTGAGTGGGATAATAATTGTGAGGTTGTATGAAATTATCGCTTCGTGTTGCAGTAGTTTGTTTAGTGTTAGCTTTGTCTAACACAGCGCCAGCTTTGGCGTTTCAAGACTCTGGCGGCGATATATCAAAAAGCGAAGCTGCTGAGCGTGCTCGCGTTGCTGTAAATGGACGCGTCTTAAAAGTTGAACAGACCTCAAAAAACTACCGGGTAAAAGTACTTAAAAAGTCAGGGCGAGTAGTATCAGTAGATGTAGACAAACGCTCAGGCAAGGTAAAAACAAATAAAGATAAGGACTAACATGCGTATCCTCGTAGCCGAAGACGATAGCAGATTATTAACCCAGCTTGATGCGCTCCTTCAGCAAAATGGCTATAGCGTAGACCTCGCAGATAATGGTGAGCACGCGCTTTTTCTCATTAAAGAATATAGCTATGACCTGGCTGTCGTCGACATCGGCATGCCAAAGCTAGACGGATTTGAGGTTATACGAAAAGCCCGTCAAGCTGATATTTCCTGCCCTATACTCATTTTAACTGCTAGAGATAGGTGGCAAGAGAAAGTGGAAGGCCTTGATGCCGGAGCCGATGACTACCTCACCAAACCCTTTCATAACGAAGAGTTACTTGCTCGAACAAAAGCACTAATTCGACGAGCTTCAGGACAAGCGAACCCAACCATTCAGTTCGGCCCTATCTCACTGGATACCGTTAGTGAAGAACTATCGTTAAACGGTCAAGCTCTGGAACTAACAGCTTACGAATACAAAGTCATGGAGTACCTTATGCTTAACCCGCAAAAGGTCATCTCAAAAACAGAGCTAACCGAGCACATTTATGACCAAGATTTCGATTTAGATAGTAATGTCATAGAGGTTTTCGTTGGAAGACTGCGGAAAAAGCTGGACCCGACCGGTGAGTTAAAGCCAATCGAAACCCTTCGAGGTAGAGGCTATAGGATAAATAGAAGTTTATGAGGCAATTGTCGCTACGTCTTCGGAGTATCTTTCTAGCGATTGTTCTTCTAGCGTTATTTGCGCCCTTTACTGTTGTCATTTTAGACGAGGCATATACTGATAGCCTTACGCAAGCCAAGATGAGTGAGCTTAGGTTGATGAACTTAGGTCTGTTATCGGCTTTCGAGTTAGATGGCGACCTGCCCTATATGCCTGAAATTTTATACGAAGAGCAGTTAAACCTTCCGGGATCAGGTTATCTTGGCGTGATTGTGTTTCGAGACGAAGTAATTTGGCAGTCAGCCTCAGCTCTTGAATATACCTTTGCACCACCTGAGATAGACGTTGCAGTCGGTAACGAGTTATTTTTGGATTCTCATACACCTAAGTTTGAAGAAGATTCCGAGTTTTTTGTATACGCCTTTACTGCGGAATTTGCTTCAAGTAGAGACTTCGAGCCTGTTCGGTTTTATATATTTAACAATAAAGCACTTTTTGAAGCAGAGCGGAATACATTCTTAGACACGACGTGGCAGTGGATTTTCACGCTCTGTATAGCGCTCCTAATTTTTATTATTATCGGGATTAGCCTAGTACTTCTTCCTGTTAGGAAGTTAATTGACGAAATTTCACAAGCCTCAAGTGGACATAAACGCCAGTTAGAATCACGCTATCCCGTTGAATTCGATTCCTTAAAACAATCCATTAATGGTTTGCTTCAAACTGAGGCCGCCCAAAGGGCGAGATATAAAAACAGTTTAGGAGACTTAGCACATAGTTTAAAAACGCCTTTGGCAGTAGCATCGGGCACTAGCGATTTACCTACTGAGGTAAACGAAGCATTACAGCAAATTGACCGAATCATTAAACGCCAGCTGAAAAGAGCGAGTGCTGGAAAATCTAGCTGGCAACAAGCTATCTATATACTACCCATTTTGCACAAGCTTGCCGATGCAATGGACAAGGTCTATCAAGATAAAGCCCTTACTATTGAGTTTGAACTGGATGAGGATACTCAGTTTAAAGGAGACGAGACCGACTTCATGGAACTATGTGGCAACCTTCTAGACAATGCATGCAAAGCAGCGACCAATAGAATTATCGTATCAGCGTCGAAGCGTGCTGGTTGGCTAACAATTAAAGTAGAAGACGACGGCCCTGGTATTCCTGACGACAAAAAAGTGCTTTTGTTAGAGCGAGGAACTCGACTTGATACCTATACAGAAGGCCACGGAATAGGCATGGCGTTGGCGGCCGATTTAGTTTCAATCTACGAAGGTAGAATGCTCATCGAGGACAGTTCGCTTGGCGGTGCTCGTATCGTTATTCAATTTCCCAATCACGAATAGTGCTTTAAGAAGTACAACGAAGTTTGTGCATGACCGTTAAATCCTTGAGCTTTCAATTGCTCAAATATGAGAGTGGACAGACACTTGAGTTCCTACAAAAGTTGGGGCGTATGGAAAGTGGACACACACTTAATCTTGCACAAAAGTTTGGGGGGACTGACACATTCTCAACTGACTGTTTAGCTAGAAACCAATGAGAGATTTTTTTAAATCGATTGAGTGTCTGTCCACTTTCTACTTACACTAAGTTACGACGCAGACTTCTCACCTTCACTCGATAACAGCACCGCAAGCCACTTGCTCTCCTCGCGAGACTCTAATGCTATTTTTACCACCATGGTTAACGGAACTGAGAGCAACATTCCAACGGTGCCTAGCAGCCACCCCCAAAATATTAGCGAAAGGAATACCACAAGTGTAGAGAGCCCCATGCCTTTACCCATCAATCGAGGTTCCACCATATTTCCCATAATGGTATTAACAAGCACAAAGCCAAGCGCTGCGAAACCTGCTGAGGCAGGGCCAAGTTGAACAAAGGCTATCAACACTGCGGGCACAGCAGCGATAATTGAGCCAATGTTAGGAATAAAGTTGAGCATGAAAGCCAACACAGCCCAAAGCATGAAATGATCTACCCCCATCACATACAGCCAAATACCAATAATCAGACCTGTTCCTAAACTGACCACAGTTTTTATCGCTAAGTAACTGTTCACAGAACGAATAAATCTGTCGATATGCTTTAGTTTCATTCCAGGATCGGCAAGGGCAATATGCAACCGGCGTGGAATACTGTCAGCTTCAAAAAGCATGAAAATGACAGTAAGAAGAATAAGGAAGAGATTTGAAAGTACGCCGCCCATCCCGCTGATGAAATTTGTTGCTACAGACATAGCCGTCGCTGGATCAAGGTGCGAAGCAATTAACTCTCTATTGATGTGAATATTAAATTCAGCCAATTTGGACACAACCCAGGCAAACTCTGTATCAAGCTTACTTCTGTATTCTGGCAGATTTTCTCGAAACTCGGTCATAGACTGGCCGACTAAACCAGCTAAAAGAAAACCAAAAACAACGATAAGCAGTATAACAAAAGTTATAGAGAGCCATTTAGGCACGCCGAATTTCGAGGTCCAACGTATTATTGGGCTACACGCGATCGCTATAAAAATAGAGAGAAAAAACGGTACCATGATCGTACTGGCGGCTTTAATACCAGCCATTACCACTACTAAACATGCTAGAACGATTAGAATTTTTGCTGTTGGCGAGCGTAGTTCCATTGACATTTTGTGCTACATTCCTGACTGAAACGACAACACTTTACAACGACTTATAAACAACTACAAACAAGAGACTTCAATGAACTTTAATCTTGCCACTATTAAAATTAAAAACCTAAGACTACGCACATACATTGGCATCAATGAAGATGAAATAAAAAACAAGCAGGACGTTGTTGTTAACGTGAAAATTGATTACGACGCTGAAAAAGCGACGAACACCGACGATATGAGTGATGCGCTTAACTACAAAACGATTACAAAGGCAATCATCAAGCTTGTAGAAGACAACCGTTTTTCTCTTCTGGAAAAACTTACCGCCGATGTGCTAAGCATTGCCGCAGAACATTCTTCGGTGCGCTACGCTGAGGTTGAGGTCGATAAGCCACATGCCCTTAGATTTTCTGATTCCGTGTCCCTGACACTATCTTGCAATAAGACGGGATAAGGTCATACCTCGAGGAGCTAATTGTGAACATTCTTTTGACCGGTGGAACAGGGCTGATAGGAAGCGAATTTATTCGTCAATATTCTCGAGAACATGAATTTACGGTGATTTCTCGCGACTTTACAAAAGCAAAGAGCAAATTGGGGGATAACGTCAAAATCGTCGAGAACGTATCTTCGATAGAAAATTTTGAAAGTTTCGACGCAGTAATTAATTTAGCTGGTGAGCCTATCGCCGATAAGCGCTGGACAGACACTCAAAAGAAAATAATTTGCAATAGCCGCTGGGACATCACTTCTGAGCTAGTCTCAAAAATAAATAGTTGTGATGCGCCTCCGCCTGTTTTCTTATCGGGCTCCGCGATTGGTTACTACGGCAATCAAGGAGACAAGCTTGTAACTGAAGAAACTCCTCCTCATAACGAGTTCACCCATGAACTGTGCGCTAAATGGGAGACTATTGCCCAAAGTGTAGATCAAGCTAAGACACGTGTCGTAACGCTTCGAACTGGTGTAGTTCTCGCCGAAAAAGGCGGTGCGTTAGGGAAAATGGCTCTACCGTTTAAACTGGGGGCCGGAGGTACACTTGGGAGTGGTAGTCAGTATTTGGCCTGGATCCACTTACAAGATATGGTGCGTGCTATCTCCTTCTTGCTCGAGAATAGTGCATGTTCTGGTGCATTTAACTTAACGGCACCGGAGCCTGTCACGAACAAGGTGTTCTCTAAAGCGCTCGCAAAATCACTTAACCGACCTTGCCTGTTCAATGTCCCGGGCTCTGTTATGAAAGTAGCAATGGGCGAATCGTCGACGATGATACTTGAGGGGCAAAGAGTCATTCCTCAAAAGCTTACTACCGCCGGCTTCAGTTTTGACTTCCCTTCTATCGACGAGGCGCTAAGAGAAATATATCGCGCATAGTTGAATTACTGAAATTCGTTATGTGCCTTGTGGACAGTCACTTGAATTGCTAAGCAAGTGTGTGTCCACATTTATTGCACAACATTATCGCGAGGCACTTTGCTTAGTCACAGGCCTCAAAAACTTCTATCCACTCTCAAACCAGAGTACTTTTTAAACTCTTCGCGAAAACCACTCTTTCGTAATTAGCGAACTTTGCTGTGAAATATACAGTGGACAGACACTCATTTGAATTGAGTGACTGTCCAATGCCCTTAATCCAAACGGCACTTAACCGAGTGTCTGTCCGTTTTGTATTAAAGCGCATTTTAAACTAACGCAACAATACCTAAACCATATTCCGCAGCATCTGACTGGTATTAAGTGTAAGCAAACGCCAGCATCCAAACGCACCTAATATGCCTACAACGACAGCGCCAACGCTTGGCGCTATTGCCCAATATTCTGGGTGTAAGCTTGCTTCCATTTGGAATACAGAGGTTTGAAGTAAAAAAAGGCTCAACTCATTGGCCATTGCTGCCATAAAGCCTGCTACTACACCAATGATAACAAACTCAAAAATAACACTTTTTCTTATCAACGCCCCCTTTGCACCTAGCGTCCGAAGTATGGCTATTTCCTGTCTGCGTTCATCCATACTCGCCTGTACTTGTGCAATCAATACCAGACTGCCCGCTAACAATACCAGCACCAAAATAAATTCAACGGCAACAGACACCTGATCAACAATCTCTCGCAATTGATTAATTCGAGCATCAACGTCGAACATAGTTATTGATGCAAACGGTTTAAGTAGGTTTGTTAACTCTGCCTTTCTCTCGGTAGGAAGGTAGAAACTAGTAATATAAGTTGGGCTAAATGCGGCCATTGCCTCAGGGTGAATAACGAAGAAAAAGTTAGGCTGCATAGTCTGCCAATTCACAGTACGAATACTCGTTACTTTCGTTTCGACAATCTCGCTGCCCACATTAAAAGTAAGCCGATCGCCCATTTTAATGTTCAACCTTTCTGCAACGCCTTCTTCAACGGAAACCGGGAACCATCCTTCGCTGTAGTGTTTATCCTCATCGCCATGCCAGTTCCCGTCAATGACCTCGTTTTCTTTTTGAAGCGTGTTGCTCCAAGTTAGGTTTGCTTCTCTGCCTAAACCTCTCCGGCCTTCTCGATTCGGCTCATCTTCTTTAGAAACCTCGGTGTTTACCCCTTCTCCATTTACCGAAACAAATCGGCCTCGAATGACAGGATAAAACTCTTCAATTTTTACGCCATTGTCAGCGAAGTGTCTGTCCAACTCGGGTTGAATATCCGGCGTAATGTTTATTAAGAAGTAGTTCGGTGTTCCTTCGGGCAGTTGCGAGCGCCATTGCGAAACCATATCGTTGCGCATTACCAGCACCACTAAAAGCAACATAATAGTGACGGAAAAGCTAATAAGCTGCACGCTGTTGTCCATTGCACGTCGCTTAATACGTGCCCATGCCAACTGCCACGCCCCCATTCTTCCACTGCCCAGCTTGCGACCTACTGCAATTAAGATATACGTAGCACCAAGTAATCCGAGCACCAACGCAGCGCCGGAAACGAAAAGAATAGCGCTAATTTTTAAATCGCGGCTATACATCCACATCAATAAAAATATCGCACCACCTGATGCCACGAACTGAATGCTTCTGGAACGTAAATTCGCTGATATGTCCTTTCTTAATACGCGAAGCGGGGGAACTGAAAAAAGCTGCAAAAGCGGATATAAGGAAAAAAGCAATGCACACGTAGCGCCTGTAGCAACGGCGATTAAAAGCGGGCGCCAATGCCACACGTCAAGAGATACATCCACTCTGTCCGCTACAAGTGAAACCACCACTTGCTGACCGATAAATCCTATAACGAGGCCAATAAAAATACCAAGCCCAGTGATAAATAAAATTTGGAACAAATAGACTTTTCGAATGGTGCTGCTTGTTGCCCCCAAGGTCTTCATTATTGCTACGGGATCAAAGTGACGTTGAGCATAACGCTGAGCAGCAACGGCAATGGAAACGGCCGCTAATACTATTGCTAACAAACTCGCTAACAGAAAATAGCGCTCAGCACTTGCGACAGAACGCCCTATCGCTGACTCGTCATCTTCGACTGTACGCCACGAGTGTAAGTCGTCATTTAATTGGGGCAATAACCAGGTATTGAAGTTTTCTATGTCACCCGCATCACCGGCAAAAAAGCCCACATAACGAGCGCGACTCCCTGGCCCGGTTATCGCAGTTTTTTCCAAGTCGTTTAAGTTAATTAGCGCAATAGGGTCAGTATTAAACACGCTAAAACCAGCATCGGGAATATCTACCAATACATGCGTAACGGTAAAAGTGCCGTCGCCAATTTCGATACTATCGCCAATAGAAAGTCCCAAGCTCTGAAAAAGCCGAGACTGTACCCATGCTTCCCCAGACTGCGGTAATTCTGCAGTATTGCGTTTTTCTCCAAAAGGCTGGTCGGTAATATTGACTGTCCCTTTCAGTGGATAAGCGTCATTCACGGCTCGTAAATCAACAAGCGACATCTCGTCGCCTTTAAATACCATTGAACGTGTTGCCACCTGCTTTGCCGTCGCAAGGCCCTCTTCTTGGGCTCTAGCTAACCACTCCTCGTTTATAGGATCGTCTGAGCGAAGTTGCGCATCTGCTGCAATGAATGCTGCAGAGCGAGACTTTAGTGCGCCCTGTAAACGCTCACTGAAAAGTGACAGCGACAATACGGCTGCCACAGAAAGCACAATGGCTAGCAATATGATGGTCAGTTCACCACGTCTAGCTTCATGCTTGAAAAGCCGCCAAGCTAAATTAAAAGACGTCGACATCTAAACCGCCTCTTTCTTATTCATTGTGTTCGCGCCAGTTGTTTCAACTAATTCGCCAGCATTCATAGTGAGTTGCCTGTCACAATGTTCCGCAAGCTCGTTATCATGAGTTACGAGTACGAGAGTTGTGCCTTTTTCTCTATTCATCTCGAACAACAGCGCTTCGATTTTTTCACTATTTTTGGCGTCTAGGTTGCCGGTAGGCTCATCGGCGAAAAGTATTTTGGGAGAGGTAATAAATGCTCGCGCTATGGCAACGCGCTGTTGCTCGCCCCCCGACAACTGATTAGGAAAGTGATGTGCGCGATGTTTCAATCCGACTTGCTCTAGAATATCCAAAGCTAGTGCCTTTGGGTTATCAAGCCCTGCAATTTCTGCCGGTAGCATCACATTTTCTAACGCTGTTAAGCTTTGAACTAACATAAAGCTTTGAAAAATGAAGCCTACTTTATTTCCTCTTAAAATCGCGCGATCTTCTTCAGTCATGCTGTGAAGTGCTTCGCCATCTAAGAAAATTTCCCCTTCTGTAACTTGGTCAAGTCCAGCTAACAAGCCCAAAAGGGTTGACTTACCCGAGCCTGACGCGCCAATAATGGCAATGGACTCACCAGACTTGACTTCAAAAGAAATAGGACGAAGGATCTGCAGTGAACCTTCACTCGTATCCACTACTTTGGTTACAGCATTAGCTTTTATCATAAGAGGTCATCAATTCGTGTTTGTTAAATTTCGTTATTTGTACGCTTTTTTACTTATTCTTTTAATACCCTTTCAAGCGCTATCAGATCAAGCCGAGCAGAGCGACACAAGCGAAAATGCGGTTTTACTTATCTTAGGTGACAGTTTATCCGCGGCTTATGGATTACAGCAACATGAGGGTTGGGTCAGTTTGTTACAAAAGATGTGGCAAGACGACAACATTCCGATTGATATTGTAAATGCTGCGGTAAGCGGAGAGACTACTGACGGCGGTTTAGCGCGATTTCCCCGTTTATTAGAGCAACACAACCCTACCCATGTATTGATTGAGCTGGGCGGTAATGACGGCCTTCAGGGCCATAATATCGGTAAGATTAGGGATAATTTAGATTCACTGGTAAGTGTTGCGAAAGAGAGTAAAGCCGTAGTGTTTCTGCAAGAAATGCAAATTCCTTCTAATTATGGCAAGCGCTATACGCAGATGTTTACTCAAAACTTCAATAAAGTCGCGGAAGCTCAGGACGTTCAAAAAATTCCATTTTTCCTTGAAGAAATAGCGCTCAATAAGGACTTAATGCAAAACGATGGTATTCATCCCAATGCTGAGGCACAGCCTTTGATCGCTAATTTTATGGACAGACACTTAAGAAGTTTAATTCTTAGCGCTCAATAATTGTGCTAATCTTATTAAGTGATTTTTTAAATGCGAGGTTTGTTTATGGACGTTTCTTCTGTTAATTCGTCTCCTGTTTCCACTGTCTTAGAATCGCCACAGCGACCTACTCAACAGGTTGAGCCCCGTAATGTGCAAGAAAGTCGCGAGACTCAGCCTCAGAGCACACAGCAGACCTCAAACACTAACGATGGGCGTGTGGGTTCTAGGGTTGATGTATATGTTTAAACTCCTTCTTATTAAAAACTATTAGGGACAGACACTCGTTCAGATTATTGTCTAGTCTCCTAGTAAGCAGAGGCGCATGTGCTAAATAAGGGAATTAGAGAGAAATTAGAAAGGACAGACACTTACTAAATAAGAGTGTCTGTCCTTTTTTTTTAATCTGTTTGATGCAACGATGAGTGTCTATCCGCTATTAAGCTCGAGTGTCTGTCCAAGATTTTCAGTTCTAATTATCTAACTTCAACTGAGACTCTTTATGATATTTGATTGAAAGTGCACTCATTGGAAGTAATCTCCTCCTAAAACTGTCCCAAAGACCACTTAAAATTGACGCCGTAAATCTCATAATGTCAATAAATAACTATGGGATACGGATATGCCTCTACCTCGTTACAAGCAAATAAATACTGATGTTACACCTTATTACCACTGCGTTTCTCGCTGCGTGAGGCAATCTTACCTTTGTGGTCGCGATGCCCGCACTGGCATAAACTATGAGCATAGAAGAAAGTGGATTCAAGACAGGCTTCATAAGCTTTCTCAAGCTTTTGCCATCGACCTATGCGCCTACGCTGTTATGCACAATCACATTCATGTGGTATTACATATAGCAAAAGGCAGAGCTGAAGGCTGGACGATGGATGAGGTCTTGCTTCGGTGGAGGATGTTTTATAAATGCCCGCCCGTAGTGCAGCGATATTTAGAAAACTTTGATTCTGTAACGTCAGAAGAACTTGCTGAATTGAAATCATTATCTGTTTTATATCGAGAGCGACTTCAAAGCATCAGCTGGTTTATGCGTATGCTCAATGAATATATTGCTCGAAGAGCTAACAAAGAAGATGAATGTAAGGGCTATTTCTGGGAAAGAAGGTTTAGGTCACAAGCTATACTCGATGAGAAAGCACTGGCCAGTGTAATGGCTTACGTCGATTTAAATCCCATTCGAGCAAAAATAGCGACGACGCTAAGCAACTCTCACCATACTAGTATCCAATATCGGTTGAATGCCAAACGCTCGAATAAAACGCCTAAGTTTTTGATGCCCTTTAGCGATAGTCACCACAAGAACACAGTGCCGTTGCCCTTCGCATTTACCGATTATTTGCAGCTTATCACTGATACGATGAATGCAGAGAGTAATACCAATACCTGCAAAGTCCCAAAGCTTCCCAACCGCTTGCTAAGTAAGCTTGGAATGACAAAAGAGAACTGGCAGCTAGTAACTAGTAATTTTGAAACACTTTTTACTGGGCCTGTCGGTTGCCCCGAGATGATGGAGAATTTCGCCAGATGCTGCCAAAGGGCATGTCGCCCAAACGTTGCAAATGCTCAAAGGTATCTGTCGTGAACCTCTAACACCATTGCAAAAGTACTTGGCTAAATATCGGCTTGGCGTGCAAGCACATCAACAATGTCCTGAGATTTCGCTAGGCGCCTTATGTCGTTGAACAGAACTTCAGCTTCAGGGTATTGTCTTTTCAGATAGCCGCACCATTGCTTAATTCGGTTGGGGTAATATTTGCCCTTATCACCAAAAATTTCGTAGCCAGAGTACTGAATCAGCAAAGCAGCCAGTTCAGACCATGGCATAGGTGCTACACCCTCTTTAATACTCAGCGCCAAATTAGGCATTGCCAATGCACCTCGTCCAATCATAAGGTTGGTACACTCCGATTGGCTCTGACATCGCTTAGCGTCTTCAGCGTTCCAAATTTCACCATTTGCAACAAGTGGAATATCGGTGTGTTGCTTTATCTTCGCTATCCAGTCCCAATAAGCCGGTGGTTTATATCCCTCCGTTTTGGTCCGCGCATGAACAACGAGCTCAGAAGCGCCCGCTTCAGTGATAGCTATAGCATTCTCGATAGCTAAAGATTTGTCTTCAAAACCTAGTCTGATTTTGGCTGAAACTGGGATTTCTGCAGGAACAGCGTCCCTTACAGCTTTCACTATGTCATAAAGGGTTTGGGTTTCTTTCAACAAAACCGCCCCGCCCTTACTCTTATTAACTGTTTTGGCAGGGCAACCAAAATTTAGGTCAACACCAGGAGAGCCCAGCTCTATTGCTGTTTGTGCATTCTCTGCAAGCCACTGTGGATGTTGTCCTAATAATTGAACTCGGACAGGCACACCTGCCGGAGTTTTGCCACCATTGTGAAGCTCAGGGCAAAGTCTATAAAACGTTTTCTTTGGTAACTTTTGATCGACCACTCTTACAAATTCAGTAACGCACTGATCGAAACCACCCACGCGAGTGAGCATATCTCTCATTAAGTGGTCGACAACGCCCTCCATAGGGGCAAGCATTACTTTCATTGCAAAAATCTCAGTTTATAGAACATAAAATCGGCGCGGGAGTTTAGCAAAAAGCACTTATATCAGCCAGGCTTTGATGCTTAGTTTTTCAACTTCTGTGACTGTCTATTTAAGGTGCATTTAAGGTGGTTTTAAATTGCAGCTATTTAAATTTAGTAAGTGTCTGTCCGCTAGACACTTTAATTCATGTGAGAATGATACTGGCTTCTAATTTTGTACGAATGGAGAAAGCTTGTGTGTCTGTTCGTTCGTTCGTTCGTTCGTTCGTTCGTTCGTTCGTTCGTTCGTAGAGAGTATTGATAGAAATCCGCATTTTGCCTACTTACGAGGCTGTGACTGGGTAGCGGCTTCCTTTTCTAAATTTTCAAGGCGAGTGAATACGGCCTTCTTTTGATTATCGGTGTATGTCCGCCAATTAATGATTTCTTCAATCGTACGTTTACACCCAATGCAAATGTCTTCTTCGGTTAATTTGCACAAGGCTACACATGGGGAAATTAAGTTCATAAAGCTTCTGTTTTATCCAGACCGTCTTTTTT
This sequence comes from Alteromonas sp. G4i35, assembly GCF_054960375.1. Classification (NCBI taxonomy): domain Bacteria; kingdom Pseudomonadati; phylum Pseudomonadota; class Gammaproteobacteria; order Alteromonadales; family Alteromonadaceae; genus Alteromonas; species Alteromonas sp. G4i35. Next base: position 12,670 of record NZ_JBHNZD010000027.1, read on the forward strand.
ACTCTGTACTCGCGAAGCTGCGATAGCTGCCATTGTAGTTTCTGATAGCTCTTTATAGGACCACAAACAGACATGACAACCAAAGCGCGATTCAAGATATGAGGAAAACTCAGTGTCTGTCCCACAGTCATACCTCACTAAATTTTGCTTTTTACCGTCGTAAATAACCGCAGAATAAGTAAACACAAAGAGCCTCCTAAAAAAGAGGCTCAAATATACATCTAGACGTCTAAACGTTCAAGCGTCTAATTTAAATAATCGAGTGCAGCGCAAATTGCGGCCACCTGAGCATCATTGCAATTTTCGGGTGTCGCATTATCGCTATCGGGATAGACTTCTGTAGTTGTGACGTACTTAGCATCTGTCATACCTCCACAAAGGTACAACGACTTCTTGTCATAGCAAATTACACCTTCACTCACCACATCTGCACCTATAATCTTTCCGTTTTCATCGGCCGGTGCGATATGCGTTACTTTTTTCACAGCCTCAATAACTGCTTTTTGAAACTCTATTTGGGGGCTTGGAGTATTAGCAACCGTATAGAAACCATCTGGAATGTTCCAGTTATCATGGGTCACCCCATCCCGCGCAGCCAGTGCTGGTCTAAACTCACTATTGTCCGTGTCTGTCGTTTCATGCAAATCAATATGAAGCGTAAGAGATAACGCTAAGTCAGATACTAATTGCATAAGCTGAGCAGACTCAGGTGCAGGAGAATCACTGTAAAACGAGCGATTCGGATCTAATGCCATTGGGTTCCATCGATTTATCGACTCGTATCCCCAAGGACTTACACATGGCACCACAACTATATTTACTTGCTCCGCGTACTGAGCCAACTTTGTTTCAATAAATTGAAGCGCTCCTTGCACACCACTGGTTTCGTAGCCGTGAACACCGCCTGTAACGAGTGCAGACGGCTTTTCAGCGTCAAAACTCTTGGGAATGACAACATATAGTGGGTAACGCGCTGTATCATAAGGAAGTGCGCCATACTGCTTTAACTCAAAGCCTTCAGGGATAATGTTGAAGAGTTTATTAAGTACTTCTTCCTGATAGCTTCTTTTCACAGTCTGCTGTGCTTTCCATTGGGCTTTTTCTTCTTCGCCCCACGGCTCACCAGGAGTTCCAATTGGATAATTCTGCATATAACACCTCTTTTGTATTTTTTAGATCATAACAGTTCAACAAGCTCACGTATCTATCACACAAAAGTTTCTTAAAGGGTTGTGACATGAGTTCTTTACGCATTGAACCTCTGAAAAGTACTTGCGCGAAGGCGTTGACGCCTATTTTGTAAGAATTGCAAATTCCGATGAAAATGATCGGTGTATGTCTAGGTAGATGGTTTAAAGAGGGAAAGAAGAGTGTCTGTCCACTGAAGCTTTCTTAAAATGGCTTTGCATCTATTTGCTTACAGATTTAATTGCAGTGTCTGTCCACAAAGTTTTAAGCCAGAAACAAAAAAACCAGCCGAATGGCTGGTTTTTTCGATATGGCGTCCCCTAGGGGATTCGAACCCCTGTTACCGCCGTGAAAGGGCGGTGTCCTAGGCCTCTAGACGAAGGGGACTGAAAATCTTCTTTCGAAAGCACTGCTTTCGAGATTTTCAGTAAGGCGAAGTGAGCTAGCGAACTGAGCGACCTTTCCTTACTGAAACTTTCAGTCAGAAGTTGATTAATCAACTCCAGCCTATTTCACAGTTTTAATCGACTGTGACGCGATAAAATGGCGTCCCCTAGGGGATTCGAACCCCTGTTACCGCCGTGAAAGGGCGGTGTCCTAGGCCTCTAGACGAAGGGGACTGAAAATCTTCTGTCGAAAGCACCGCTTTCGAGATTTCAGTTAGGAAAAGTGAGTCAGCGAACTGAGCGACCTTTCCTTACTGAAACTTTCAGTCAGAAGTTGATTAATCAACTCCAGCCTATTTCACAGTTTTAATCGACTGTGACGCGATAATATGGCGTCCCCTAGGGGATTCGAACCCCTGTTACCGCCGTGAAAGGGCGGTGTCCTAGGCCTCTAGACGAAGGGGACTGAATTCTTTCTTCGAAACTAAATTTTCGAATTTTTCAGTCCGAAGCTGCGTTAACAACTTCAGCCTATATCAAACCACATCTCAATGTGACTTGGTGGAGCCAGGCGGGATCGAACCGCCGACCTCCTGCATGCCATGCAGGCGCTCTCCCAGCTGAGCTATGGCCCCATCATGGTACCAGTCATTTTGTGTGACTGTTCCGTGACAGCGGGGCGCATTCTAGGCATCCCCCCCTGTCATGTCAACGCTTTTTTTATGAATTTTCTCTGTTTGCTATAAAAGTAAGCGCTTTGTCGATTCTCTCGCCAATTTTCTCTTTTGAGATAAGATTCAACGTGATATCTAACGACGGTGAATTACCACCACCTGTCACAGCTACACGCAGCGGCATACCTACTTTCCCCATGCCCACTTCCAATTCTTCGGCTGTACTATTTATAGCAGCCTGAATATTTTCTGGGTTCCACTCTTCAATTGCCATTAATTTATCTTTAGCAAGCTCTAATGGGCCGCGAGCGACTGGACGAAGGTGTTTTTTCGCTGCGTTCGCATCAAAATCTTCATAGTCTTGATAAAAGTACGTAGAAATCTCAGCTAATTCTTTAAGCGTTTTTACTCTATCGGCCTGAATAGCGATAATAGATTCGAGCGCAGGGCCTGTCGTTAAATCAACATTCAACTCTTCAAAGTGCCATTTAGCGTGTGACGCAACTTCACTGGCTGGCAATGTCTTAATGTAGTGTTGATTCAACCAGATTAGCTTTTCTGTGTTAAATGCCGATGCAGATTGCCCAATGGCATCTAAGCTGAATTTCTCAATCATTTCATCAACTGAGAAAATTTCTTGGTCGCCGTGAGACCACCCCAACCTAACAAGGTAATTAAGCACAGCTTGCGGTAGGAAACCATCATCGCGATATTGCATCACGCTTACAGCGCCATGACGCTTAGATAACTTCTTGCCGTCATCACCCAAAATCATAGAAACGTGAGCATATTCTGGAACAGGTGCACCAAGCGCTTTAAGAATATTGATTTGACGTGGCGTGTTATTAATATGGTCTTCACCACGAACTACGTGAGTAATACCCATGTCCCAATCATCAACAACTACACAGAAGTTATATGTAGGGGTACCGTCAGAGCGCTGAATAATAAGATCGTCTAGCTCAGTATTGCTAATCTCGATTTTTCCACGCACGTGATCATTAATTACCACTTTACCTTCAAGAGGGTTTTTGAAGCGGATAACAAAAGGCTGACCTTCTGGATGATCAGTTCTGTCTCTCCACGTACCTGGGTAGCGAGGCTTCTCACCACGTTCTTTTTGCGCTTCACGAATCGCATCTAACTCTTCAGAGCTCATAAAGCATTTATACGCTTTACCTTCATCCAAAAGCTGCTGAATAAGTTCTTTATATCTATCGAAACGCTCAGTCTGATAGATTGGACCCGTATCCCACGTTAAACCTAACCATTGCATTCCGTCTAGAATGGCCTGCTTTGCTTCTTCAGTTGAACGCTCGATATCTGTATCTTCAATACGAAGAACAAACTCGCCGCCTTTGCTTTTAGCAAGAAGCCAAGAATAAAGCGCAGTTCGTGCGCCGCCAACGTGAAGATAGCCTGTTGGGCTGGGTGCAAATCGTGTAACAACCGACATGGTCACTCTCTATTGTTAATGTATTTCTAAAGTTGGGCGCATTCTACCAGTGTCCGCGCGACTTCAAAAGTAAGATAAGAATAGAAGGAAAAAGAAATCCCGTGAAGTAGTTTAGATGGTACGAAGAAAGTGAGCTATAAAGTGGACAGACACTTATTGTTGAAGCCCACTTTTTCAAAATTCATTTCTTGCTGAAGTGGACACACACTCAGATAAGTCCAACGATCAGAGAGTGACAGAACCGATAATAGCTTCAAAAAAGTAAGTGGGTGTCCGAAAAGACCAGGTACTTTGAATAAAAAGATACTGCACGCACTTTATCAGGTTTACGTGAGTGTCTGTCCTTTCTCCTTCTCTCCTTTGTTTTTTCGTTGCGTGTTTTTTAAGTGACTGTCCACTTGGTAATTCAATTGATACTTCAAGAATAAAGTAAGCACCACTTTTATTTGTGTTAGTTTTACTAGCGTTAAGCTACGAAAAAATAAGTGGGTGTCCACTTTGCGCTTGCACTTTGTCCTTGTTTGCCACTTCTTCTTTTAAAAAATGAGTGTGTGTCCATTGTGCGAAGCCAATTTAATTATATGTTTGTGGTAAATAAGTAACTGTCCACTTCAATTACACCCAAGCTCCCGTTTCAACTCTTAGTAAGAAGCAAGTGTCTGTCCAATTCCAACCGATTCGAAAAAAACCACGCTGCAGTTTTTGTTTATCAATGAATTCAGAATGCGATTAAAAACGCTGTTCTTTTCATCAATTTAGTTAAGATGCAGCCAGAGTGTCTAAAATTCGGGCACACAGTCATTTTTCTTTAATTTTATTGTTGACACTAACGGAACCGACTCTATAATACCGCCCCACTTGCTTAGGCAAGCTTTAAAGAAATATGGACGCTTAGCTCAGTTGGGAGAGCATCGCCCTTACAAGGCGAGGGTCACTGGTTCAAGCCCAGTAGCGTCCACCACTTCTTCACCGTGGTTAAACAGTGAAATCAAAAAATATGGACGCTTAGCTCAGTTGGGAGAGCATCGCCCTTACAAGGCGAGGGTCACTGGTTCAAGCCCAGTAGCGTCCACCACTTCCTCACCGTGGTTAAACAGTGAAATCAAAAATATGGACGCTTAGCTCAGTTGGGAGAGCATCGCCCTTACAAGGCGAGGGTCACTGGTTCAAGCCCAGTAGCGTCCACCACTTCCTCACCGTGGTTAAATAGTGAAATCAAAAATACGGACGCTTAGCTCAGTTGGGAGAGCATCGCCCTTACAAGGCGAGGGTCACTGGTTCAAGCCCAGTAGCGTCCACCATCCCTCTCAATATATCTCAATCTTTAGAAACACAACAATCTAACTATGTTTAGTCGTTGTCACGTTAAAGCATTTTGGCTACTCCTACACCAAATCCAGCAATCATTATCAATAACCAGTAATGAAATTCAGCTACGAGCAGCTTCCATTATGCGATAGTCTCCATAAAGAACTATACTTAAGGTGTACTTACCGTGATATGGTAAGAAAAATAAGGGTTCTCATGTTTCAGAGGCTACTAATTGATGAAACTACACTTAGCTAGAAATACTAAGTTGTTAATTGCTGAAGACCAGGTGCTGGCGAAAAGCCATATGCACTACGCACTTGAGCAGTTAGGTTTCAAGAACATGAACTATGTTGATAGGCCCTCTCATGCCCTTTCGGCACTGCAAGAACATGATTATGACGCCATTATCTGCTCTTATAATTTGCGCTCTGAACAAGGCGGTTATTTTTTACTTGAGCAACTAAACGAAACTCAATCACTACCCCTTACCAGCGCATTCATCTTCACCAGTGCAGATACCTCAGCAGAAGTCGTCCACGCCATCATAGAGTTACAGCCGGATGAGTTTATCGCTAAGCCTTTTTCGGTTAACGAGTTAGACAGGCGACTTTCCAGAGTTTTATCAAGAAAAAAAGCGCTAAAGATTATCTATTCATTCATGGATAAAAAGGACTACGAAAAAGCCCTGGCCGAGGTTGAGTTCTTTCTATTGCAGCCTGAGCAAGCCGAACACTTTCCGCTAGCGATGAAGATTAAAGGCGATTTGTTGATTATCACGGAAAGGTTTCAAGAAGCCGTAGCCTTCTTTGAATCGATAATTAACGTTCAAGATTTTAGCTGGGCAAAAATGGGGATCGCGAAGAGTCTGTTGGCACTCAATGAATTAGACGATGCCGAAAGAGAAGTTATCCAGTTAGCGATGCGACCTGACTCTGCGCTTGAGGCCTATGACTTACTCGCCAAACTGCAAATTAAGCAGTCAGCTTTTGACGACGCGCTGGAGTGTACTTCGCTGGCGTGCAATATCTCACCTCAAAACATTGCTAGACATAAGTTAGCGATAAATTTGGCGCGGATCACCCATGATTACGAAAGTCAGTTTAACAGCGCTAAAAAGGTGGTGCGCTACGCGAAAGACTCTATCCATGACAAGCCAGATATTTATTTAACTGCCGCAAGAGCGGGTGTTGATTTTGCTATGACATCTGAGCCCGAACACGTAAACAGCATAGTTAAACAAACTAATGAGTATTTGCGACAGTTGAAAAAGGCTCACCCGAAAGCAGCCTTAAACGATGAGCTGACGGTGATTGACGCGCGTCTTCATTATTTGAAAGACGACACAGTGAAAGCACAAATGCTGTTGTCAGATTTTCACACAGATCATGCCCAACACCACTCCACAGAAGCCTTGCTTGATAGAGCCAAAGCCCTTCATGAAGTAGGAATGAAGAAAGAGTCCCTTGCGATTTTAGACGCCATTTCCTCAAGGCAGGATGAGGAGAACGATGAATTAAACCTCATGGCCACCTATTTAAAACAAGAGAAAGAAGAAAAAGAAGCGATTACGCTAAGCCCTAAAATACTTAACAACACCGCCGTTGCACAGTATAAACGGGGTAATTTAGAGCAGTCTTACACAACATTTGCTCAAGCGTTCCGCGTCATGCCTAAAAATCCCTCTATTGCGCTTAACTACCTTCAAGCAATAGTAAGGGCCCGAAAAGCTAACGCGCCTATGCTTCCCGACACCCTTTCGGCCATCAAAAAATGTAGAGAAACACTCGAGTCGGCAGCTTTGTCAGAAGATCAGTATTCTCGCTACGAGAACGTGAAAAGCATTCTAAAGAGCGAATGATAACGTCAGTTATTCCCCTCGCCCTTCTTATACCAACACGCTTACTTAATTAGAGTAGACGACTACTGTCTCGTGATAGAGTTTGTCTTTATACTCAAGCTCGTGACTAAACGTCATTCCTAGCTTTTTCATAATATTGATAGACGCACTATTTTGCGGGTTAGCAATAGCAGAGAATTTTTCAACACCTATATCATACAGCGCTTCTTTAACAGACTGCGCAGCCTCTGTTGCGTAGCCCTTGCCCCACGTATGGCGCTTAAAACGCCACCCTAGTTCCATATTGTCACTTTCGGGGTGTTGAGTAAAAAAGCCAAAGGGTCGAACCAAAATCCAACCAATGCTTTCCTTTTCGACTAGCGTTTCCACGCGCCACAGTCCCCACCCTAGAGCTGGATTGGAATAGGCTTGGAAACGAGGAACAAAGATTTCCCGAATATCTTCCTTAGAAGACTTCTTGCCACCGTTGATATATTTCATGACAAGCTCATCTTGGTCGAGCTCCCATAAAAAGTCTGCGTCTTGTTCGGTGATATAATGGTAGGAAAGACGCGCACTGTCCTTGATATGCATATACTTCCTTTATCGTTATTATTTTTAATATACTTACACCGCTGAATATAGCTCATTTTTACAACAAACCAAACTTATTCGATGTATTTATTTTGCCCTACATTTTCCTTTAACGTAGAGCCAATTAACTAGCCTCCCAGCATGGCAAGGTGCTTGGTTGCTCCTGTTTTACCTTCATGCAAATAGTGTGTTTCGTGTTTTTGACCCAGCACATCTTGTAAAAAAGCGACCACTTCATCCACATTTCCAGTGGCAAGAAGATGTCTCATGTCTATCCCGTTTTCACTAAACAAGCATAGGTGTAGCTTTCCTGGGGCAGAAACACGTAGTCGATTACAAGTTTTACAAAAATCTTTGCTGTAAGGCATGATTAAGCCAATTTTACCGGCATAGTCAGGGTGGTAAAACTCTTGCGCTGGCCCCGCATCTTTTCTACGCAACAAAGGCTGCCAGCCCATGTCTAACAACGTACTTTTTAGCGGCGTACCACTTTGATGTTGCTTATTGAAAAACTGATTTAAGTTGCCTGTCTCCATTAGCTCTATAAACCGGAGCGTTACTGGCATATCTTTTAGCCAAGCAAGAAACCTATGAAGACGGCTATCTGAAAAATCGTTGAGTAAGACAGAGTTCACTTTCACGTCTAAGCCGGCATCAATCGCTGCGTCTAACCCTCGAAGTACAGCTTTAAGCTTGTCTTGTCCTGTTATAGCGGCAAACTGACGGGGATCTAAACTGTCAATACTTACATTTACTTGGTGTAACCCTGCTTCTTTCCACTGATGCGCAAACTTTTCCATTCGCGCTCCGTGTGTTGTCATCGCTACACGTTCGATACCAGGCGTATTACTTGTTAGCTGTAAAATATCAAGAAAGTCTCTTCGCAGCGTTGGTTCGCCGCCTGTTAGGCGCACTTTCGACGTACCTAGCTTAGCGAACGCTTTGAGCAAGGTATCAATTTCGTTTAGCGTCATAAACTGATCGCTCGTCGGGCCTTCATATCCGTCTGGCAAACAGTACTGACAACGAAAGTTGCACGCTTCGGTCACTGACAAACGTAAATAATGAAACTGTCTACCGAAACTATCTTCTAACAAACTAACTCCTTAATCCTGTGCTGCTTAGTCATTCAATTCACGGCTTTCTCAATCTAACAAAAGCCAGTAAGACATTGAGTAAATAACAAGGTAACTAAATTAAACTACCTCTAGTGTACGCGCGGTGAAACCAAAATTAAACACATTCATCGCTATAAATAAGACCAATTTAATCTCTAGCCTATTTCAAAACGTACTTCAAAAAGCGAAAATCGCCCTACACGAGCAGGTTAGCTCAATATCTATTACAACGTTTACGAAAAGCGATTTTTTGAATCAGCGCGTTCCTAACACTGTAAACACAATAATAAAGCACACTATAAAATGAGAAAAAACCGTTTTCCTACCAATGTCGACGAACCTGTTAAATGGCACGTTCTCTCACAGCTTTGGCCTTATCTCCTAGAGTTCAAGCACCGTGTATTTCTTGCTCTACTCTGCCTAGTAGCAGCAAAGCTTGCCAGCATCGGCCTACCCTATGTATTGAAATACACCGTCGATAGCTTAAATGGCGACCTAACCACGCTTGCATTAGCGGTACCTATCAGCCTTATCGTTGCCTACGGAACACTGCGTTTACTGAATGTTTTGCTCGGCGAAGTACGCGACACGCTATTTGGTCGGGTTACAGAGCGTGCCATGCGCCGCCTTGGACTAAAAGTCTTCAAACATTTGCACAACTTAGATTTGGGCTTTCATTTAAATCGACGCACAGGCGGATTGTCACGAGATATAGAGCGCGGTACCAACGGCGTAAGCTTCCTCATGCGTTTTATGGTGTTTAATATTGTTCCTACCCTGTTAGAGATCACTCTTGTTGTAGGCTTACTCTTGTTTCAGTTTGGCGTATCTTTCGCGTTAATTATTGTAGTTAGCGTGGTGGCTTACATTGGCTTTTCGATGAAAGCCACGGATTGGCGTACTCGCTTTGTTACTCAGATGAATGAAGCAGACTCGACCACCAATTCCCGGGCGGTAGACAGCCTGCTAAATTTTGAAACCGTTAAATATTTTAACAACGAATCCTTTGAAGCCAATCGCTACGACACGGATTTAGCTGCATGGGAAAAGGCACGAAGAAAAAACCGCTTGTCGCTATTTGCATTGAATGGCGGTCAAGCTGCCATTATCGCTATCGCCATGACATCTATGATGGCAAACGCCGCCTTTGGCGTCATGAATGGCGAAATGACCATAGGTGACTTTGTATTGATAAACGCCTTCACCATGCAAATTTTTATGCCCTTAAATTTCTTGGGGTTTGTGTACCGTGAAATTCGAGGGAGCCTTGCGAATATCGATAAGTTGTTTGACCTTCTCGCCCAAACGCCGACCATAAAAGATGCCCACGACGCTACAGAATTAACCTGTGCGAACCCTGCACTGCGATTTAACAATGTGCATTTTGCATACACTGAGAATCGACAAATACTTAACGGCTTAAGCTTTGATGTACCGCCAGGCTCAAAAGTAGCGGTAGTGGGTGAAAGCGGCGCAGGAAAATCAACGCTGATGAAACTACTCTTTCGGTTTTATGAGCCTCAACAGGGCGACATCACGATAAATGGAAAAAACATCGCATCGGTTACGCAACAAAGTCTGCGTTCACATATCGGTATTGTCCCTCAGGATACGGTGCTGTTTAACACTACCTTGCTGGAGAACATTCGCTACGGTAACCCTGATGCCAGCGATGAAGACATTAAACAAGTTATCAAACTCGCGCATCTTGCAGCATTTGTAGAAAGCCTACCTGAAAAGCTAGACACAACGGTAGGTGAGCGAGGCCTAAAACTTTCTGGTGGCGAAAAGCAGCGCGTATCTATCGCAAGGGCCTTACTTAAAGGCGCGCCAATCATGATTTTTGATGAAGCCACCAGCTCGTTAGACAGCACGTCAGAACGTGCGATATTAGCGGCCCTTCGCGACGCTGCTAAAGGACACACCAGCTTAGTCATCGCCCATAGACTGTCCACAATTGTTGATGCCGACAAGATCCTTGTACTTAAAAACGGTACCATTGTAGAGGAAGGGACACACACTTATTTGCTTGAGCAAGGTGGTGAATACGCAGCACTATGGCAAGCACAGCAGCGTGAAGATGAAGACCTCATCGAAAATTCCAAGACAAAAGGTAATCAGTAAATGGACCCAACGCTTATCAAAGCCGCAATTAACCAAGTGATGCCCTTTGGCAAATACGCTGGAAGACGCCTATTTCATTTACCTGAACCCTATTTGGTCTGGTTTCACAAGCAAGGCTTTCCAGAAAACAAGCTTGGTGAACAGCTCGCTTTAATGTATGAAATTAAGCTAAACGGCTTAGAGTCTGTTGTAGAACCGCTATTAAATGACGACTAGCAATCACAAGGGGACTCGGCGTCCCCTAATGGCAAAATGAGTAAACTCTAACCACACGAAGAATTATGTTAGCAAGACCCAGAAAGCAACGTCGAAGTGACGTAAACGAACGCATCAAAAAAATACACAATGCCATTGCCGACAAACTGATGTTGCAACCAGAACTATTCGAAGAAGTCGAAAAAACATTAGAAACCCGTTATCACAACAAAATGATGCGCTATGGAAGCTACCTTCTTTGGAAAGGAATAATTGAGGCTCGCCATCAACCAGACGTATTTAAGGCGCTTCTTTTGGCTGACGATGAGCGCACAGCCAACTTAAGAAGAGAAACCATCTTCGTCGGTATTTTAAGTGAAGATGAACGAGCCGCCATTTTTGCAGGTTAACCAATTGCTAGCTTAGCTTCTGGGTATTTAATGCGGCTTATTCGAGGGCTGGCAATAAAATAAGCCAATGTTAAAGGCCCTAATCTACCCGCGTACATCAGTAAGATAATGATCCACTCACCACTGTTTGACAGCTCGCCAGTTAACCCTCTGGAAAGACCCACGGTCCCAAGAGCAGAAACCGCTTCGAACACGATATCCAAAAAGTCAGCTTTTTCTGACATTAATAAAAGAAAAATAGCTATCCACGTAATACCTATGGAAATCATCGTAAGCGCTAGCGCTTTGCTGATAGTGTCATTTGAAATTGTTCTGCCAAAGAGTCGTGGTGCAGCTCCCCGCTGAATATAGTTGTATGCGGCAATGATTAAAACGATGAAAGTCATCAGTTTTATACCGCTTGCGGTACTCATTGAGCCCCCGCCGATAAACATTAACAACAACATTAATGCTGTCGTTGGATCTTCTAACGATGCTATATCCAGCGTATTAAAGCCGGCTGTTCTTGGAGTAACGGCTTGAAACCAAGATGCCCATAATGCGCTTTGAGTATCGAGGTTCGCCAAGGTTGCAGGATTATCACTTTCAATAACAAAGATAAGCAAAAAGGCGGTTACATTGACAATTAGCGTACCCAATATCATTGTCTTGGCATACACAGAGATACGTTGCCATCTGCGCTTTTTATGAAGCTCTATCCAAACGGAAAACCCGAGACCACCAATAATAAATAATGCAGAAATAGTGATGTTGATAATCGGGTCTCCCACATAGGCGGAAAGACTATCCCCACTAAGTGCAAATCCTGCGTTGTTGAACGCAGAGATGGTGTAAAAAAACGCGTGAAATAACGCTTCACTTACTCCTTTTTCCTGCATCCAGTAGGCCGACAGAATACAAAAACCCACTAACTCAACGAAGAAGGCAAAAATCAGTACCGACTTTGCTGTAGACACAAGCGTTGATAAATCTGTTTGATTAAACGCCTCCTTCACTGCCGATTGCTGCAAGAAACTGATTTTACTTCCTAAGGCAATGAGCGTGACGATAGCAAACGTCATCAACCCTAGGCCCCCCAGCTGGATTAAAACCGCAATCACCGCTTGTCCAGCAGTTGTAAAAACAGATCCGGTATCGACTACCACAAGACCCGTTACTGTCACCGCCGATGTGGAAGTAAATAGGCTTTGGATCCACGAGATGGGCTCATGAGTCATCATTGGTAATTTTAGGATAACGGTGCCTAAGAAAATCACCGCCACAAAGCTTAGAGAGAGAATAAGAGGCGGCCCTACCTGAATTTTATTGATACCTTTAGGCGAGCGCTCTATCGGTCTGTAGCCAGGATCCCATCTATTCATTGTGCTAGCCTGGGCGCTATTTTAACAAGGTTCTCTCTATGGCCGCAGAGAATAACGGTATCTTTCGAAGTAACTTCAAAGTCTAATGATGGATTATGATGTAGCTGGTGACCTCGCTTAACTAACAAACAAGAGACTTGCCCTTTACCGACGGACAGCACGTCTTTTAAGCGCTGTGAAGAAAAGTGATCAGACAAAATAACATCAACGATATAAACGCCGTGCCCTATACCCAAGTAATCATTCACCATTGGGTAGTTAAGCGCTTGCGCCACCCTTGCTCCCATCTCTTCTTCAGGATGAATGATTTTCGACACACCCAGCTTGGATAAAATAGCGTGGTGAGCAGAGCTATTAGCTTTCACCCAAATATTGGCTACGCCCAAGTTTTTTAGTGCTAACGTACACAGTAAGCTAGCTTGCATATCCTCGCCAATAGCAACAAGCACGGCTTCGCTCTGACACAAGTTTAATTCCTTGAGTGCACGCTCATCACTGGCATCACACACAACGCACTGTGTAAACTCACCTGCATACTGTTCAACCAGCTTTTCACTTTGGTCAATTCCTGTAACGGTGTGCCCCATATGAATTAACTCTAAACTGGCCGTTAAGCCAAACTTGCCAAGCCCAATTACACTAAAGTGCGACATTAATTAGCCTCCGGTTTATCAACCGCTATTCGGTAGCCTTGTTTAGGCATTGTCTCTATTAAATCTTTCTCGAACGGATCTATTTTCTTTCTAAGCTGTCTTACAAGAACGCGGATGTAGTGGGTGTCTTCACTGTGATGTAGCCCCCATATTCTTCTCAACAATTCTTGCTGACTAATAAACGCCCCAGGCTGTTTTGTAAGCTCGTCAAGAAGCTGAACTTCTTTTGGGGCCAGCGCGATAACTTCGCCTTCAACGAGCAGCCGTCGCTCGGTAATATCCAATGCTATCTTGCCAATCTGTCGTGTGGGCGTTGTGGGCTCAACCACAGGATTGAAGTCTCTAAGCAGTACTTTCACCCGGGTGACAAGCTCTCTGATCCCAAAAGGCTTGCTAACATAATCATTGGCCCCCCGGGACAACAGGTCGACCTTGTCTAACTCCTGATCTCTTGCAGACAACACGAGCACTGGCAGGCGACTAGATTCTCTTATGCGTTTAAGTACTTCACTCCCCTCACCATCAGGTAACCCTAAATCGAGTATGACAAGGTCAGGACGGTGCTGATTAAACAATGACAGAGCTTCTCGAACCGAAGCAGCTTCAACACAAAGGTAGCCTTCTGCACCTAGCGCAATGCTCAGCATCTGACGAATATTCGCATCATCTTCAACAAGTAGAATGGTGTGGCTCATTGCGCTAATCCCTTTTTGGAATTGTAATACTGACGAGAAGGCCTGGTGTGGTATTCGACAGCTTGATAGCACCACTATGGGCGTGAACTATGCCTGCTGCTACGCTTAGCCCTAAGCCAATGCCGCCTTTTCCACTATCGCTGCGACGACTGGTTTGAAAAAGCTGTATTGGCGCTTGAAGCTGTTCATCACTGATCCCTTCGCCTTTATCGGCTATTTGAAACTTAAACTCTCCATCAGAGTGGCTAACCATCAGCAATACACTGTCATCGCTGAATTTAAGGGCATTATCAATTACGTTAAATAAAGCTTGTTCAAACAGTGATTCAGACACAGTTATACCGCGACTGTCACTGTTGTTGATCACTTTTAGTCGACCACTGTTAATACGACTTTCAAGGTTAGCTAAAAAGGCAGTCAGGTTTACATGGGTTAAATTTAGCGCTAACGCGTTATGCTCAATTCGTGTGGCTTGAAGCAGGTTCTCAACGTAAACATAAAGGCGTTTACCTTCATCGTGAACCCCTTTTAACAGTGCCTGTCTCTCAATGTCATCAAGCTTGTCTTGATATGTCATATAGGTTTCAACAGAACCGATAATGGTAGAGAGCGGCGTACGCAAATCGTGGGACACAGATCGCAGGACACTAGATTGTGTTTTAACAACCTGTAGTGCATGTTGTTGAGAATTGACGTAGACAGCAAGCTCGCTAATGAGGATGGCTACAATGATGAAAACGACAAAATTTATGCTGTCTTCAACTTCTGCAATTTGAAATGAGTGCAAAGGCTCGGTGAAAAAATAATTAAAGCTCAGTGCTCCGGCTACCCCTGCAAGCAAGCCGTAAAACCTTGAGGTCGTTAACGCCACAATGGCACACGCAAGCTGTAGAATGAGCAGAATACCGCCAAGCGGCAGTAACCAGTTGCTAAGTGCTAAACACCCTAAAATAGCCACAGCCATAATAAAGAGTGTATAGAAACCGTGTTTAAATTGGGTCATAGGTCAATCGTGTTTACTTCAACACAACGAGCATATCAACCTAACCTCAAATATACGCGTAAAATTTAGGTAAAAAAAACGGCATCTCAATGATGCCGTTTCTTCAACATTGCCAATGCGATGTTGGTCACTTTAAGCATTACGCATTACGCATTACGCATTACGCATTACGCAAATGATCAGCCACCAAGAATGCCATTTCAAGTACTTGGTCTGCATTTAAGCGCGGGTCGCATTGCGTTTTGTAGGCTTGCGCTAAGTCTTCATCGCTAATTTCATAAGCACCGCCAGTACACTCCGTTACGTGCTGACCGGTCATTTCAAGGTGAATACCACCAGCGTGAGTACCTTCTGCTTCGTGAGCTTGGAAGAACTGCTTAATTTCTTTCAAAATTGCATCGAAGTTACGGGTTTTATAGCCGCTAGATGCCGAGAACGTATTGCCGTGCATCGGGTCAGAGCTCCACACAACGTGTCTGCCTTCAGCTTTAACTTTACGCAATAAGCGTGGCAAATTGTCGGCTAAATTATCGGCGCCCATACGCGTAATTAGCGTTAAACGACCTGGATCGTTTAGCGGGTTAAGCGCATCTATTAAACGGATAAGCTCGTCTTCTTGCATGCTTGGCCCCACTTTCACACCAATTGGGTTGTGAATGCCACGGAAAAACTCAACGTGCGCATGGTCAAGTTGACGGGTACGCTCGCCAATCCACACCATGTGAGCCGAACAATCGTAAGGCTTACCGGTAAGGGTATCGATGCGTGTTAGCGCCTGCTCATAGTTCAACAGCAATGCTTCATGCGACGTGAACAGTGAGGTCTCGTGCAGCGTAGAACTGGTTTGTGCGTTAATACCAATAACATCCATAAACTCAAGGGTATCTTGAATACGGTTGGCCATATCAGAATAACGCTCTTTAAGCGGGTTATTTTCAACGAACGCCATGTTCCAGCGGTTAACTTCATGAAGGTCGGCCAAACCACCTTGCGCGAACGCGCGAAGTAAATTCAGTGTTGATGCACTGCGATGGTAGGCTTCCAACAAACGGTCAGGATCTGGTCGACGGGCCGCTTCGGTAAATTCGAAGTTATTGATGATATCACCACGATAGCTTGGCAAGGTCACGCCATCGCGGGTTTCGAAATCTGATGAGCGCGGCTTGGCGTACTGGCCTGCCATACGGGCAACCTTAGTTACCGGACAACGACCAGCAAAGGTAAGCACAATGGCCATTTGAAGAATAACTTTAAAGGTATCGCGAATTTTAGGCGCATTAAATTCGTCAAACGACTCAGCACAGTCGCCGCCTTGTAAAAGAAAGCCTTTACCCAAGCTGACTTCACCTAGCTGGCGTCTAAGCTCACGGGCTTCAGCAGCAAATACAAGCGGAGGATAAGAACTTAATGTTTGCTCTACTTCTTTTAAACGTACTTTGTCGTCGTACTCTGGTTGCTGAAGAATAGGTTTATTTCTCCAACTGTCTACTTGCCAATTACTCAACGGTGTTCTCCTGAATAAAAAACGTAGGGCAAACGTTTTACTGAAAATATTTATTGAAGCTAGATGCTTCGAATAAAAAGACTGTAACGCGCTTAACAGTGCGTCTGTAGCGCTTTTTTCTAATCAGCCTAATGTGAAAATGTGAATCTAAAAAAATGCTGGGGGCACTTTACCACATTTATTCTAGGGAAATAGGTGCGCAAACTTGAATTTCTAGAAAGTTATCGTGCTTGCTTATAGCAAAATGGCATTCAAACACACTTTCTAAGTTTGTTTGCGTGGTCACCTCTTGTGGCTTACCGAACGCTACCATGCGACCTTTTTGCATAAGCCATAAACTATCGCAATAGTTGGCACTAAGCGCGATATCGTGAGACGTCATAAGTAGGGTATTCCCTTTATCGCAAAGGAATTTTACCAAACTAGCCAGTGCATATTGATGCCTTATATCAAGCCCTTGCAGAGGCTCGTCTAAAAACGCTATGCCCTCTCCGCGCTCTAACTGCGGCCATATTTGCAAAAGCGAACGACAAATTTCTACTCGCTGACGCTCACCGCCAGAAAGCTGAGTGAGAATTTTGTTTAAGAACCCCGATACTTCAAGGGCTTTTTCTAAAATCGGTGGAATTAGTTCATCTTGCTGTGCTGTTGCATAAAAGCTTAGGTACTCTTTTACCGACAAGTGAAAACCACTTTCGCTTTGTTGCGCCAATAAAGTGCGCACGCTTGCAAGTGTCGCCAGCGACCAGCTATCCATAGGTTTACCTAGCAGCATGACGGTGCCTTCGTCAGCTTCGATAAGACCCGCAAGGGTAAGTAACAGCGTTGATTTCCCTGCCCCATTTGGCCCTATAATGTGAACGCACTCGCCTTTATTTGCACGTAAACTTTCCACCCAAAGGCGCGATGCCACTTTTACATTCTGTAAGCTTAAAACGGTATCTGGTAGGTTATGGCTATTCGCTAGGCTATTGCTATCCGCTTCGCTTGGACTTTCTCCTACACCATTTTTGCTGCTGTTTTGCTTTGTGTTAACACCAAGTGCGGCATGGCCACTTGTATTTATTTTCACATCGCTGGTCGAAACTGGGCGTTGGTGGGTAGTACTATTGTTTGTCGTCATTTCATTTCCCCCTTCACTACCCTTTTATTTGACCTTTTGCTAATGCCCAAATTAATAATGGACCGCCTAACGTAGCTGTTACCATAGACACCGGAAGCGCAATGGCACGGGTCATTTCAGAGCTTAACGCAACCAGCATCAGCAGACTTGCACCACTTAATGCACTTAACGGCAACAAATAGCGATTATTATGCCCGATGATCAAACGTAAGATATGCGGTACTAATAAGCCAACAAAAGCAATAGAGCCTGCCATAGACACCGCAGTACCTACAGCAATAGCGCAGACAATGAGTGCGCGCTCAGTGAGTTTCTCCACATCCACACCACTACTTTTTGCTGCAAGTTCACCAGCATAGAGCTTGTTTAAATCGCCGGCGAAATAAAGCTGTAATGCGACAGCAACAGCGATTAACGGGCCGCCCACTGACAAAATTAACCAGTTAGTTTGGTACAAACTACCCATTAACCAGAAAGTAAGATTGCGCAGGGCATTAGCGTCGCTGAACATGTAAAGCCACGCTATAACGGCGCCGCTAAGAGTAGAGATGGCAATACCCGCTAGAATAACAGCCGTAGAGGAGCCCAACAGTTTTCTGGCTAAGCGGTAGATAATAAATGTAGATAACAACGCACCAATAAAACATCCCAAAGGCAGCAAATAGTGTAGGTACGCTGTAGCCCATTGTGGGGTGAGCAATAGCAAAAGCGCAGCAACCAAGCTTGCGCCACTCGTAATGCCAATAATTCCCGGATCTGCCAGGGGATTTCGCAGTACTACTTGCAAGGTAGCGCCACTTGTAGACAGTGCCGCCCCTACTAAACACGCAGTGAGAATAAGCGGTATTTGAAGCTGAACAATAATATGCTGTTTTAGTTCAGCCGCCGTATCAGACAGCCCTGTCACGCCAACAATCCCTACCACACCTATGACGAGTGACAAAAGTACTGTTATTACAACCAAAGTGACGGCGGTGCGTTTAGTTCCTGTCATTGTCAATACGGGTTCTCAACGTGGGCTTTCGAGATGGTTTATCAATATGATTTGCGTTTATTGTTGTTGGGTTTGTTTAATATGCGCAATCAAACCGTCCGACGCTTCTTCGATAAGATCCAACACCAGCTCAAAGCCGCGCTTGCCGCCATAATATGGATCAGGTACTTCTTTATCGTCTGCATTTGCAAAATCAAGAAACAGCTTAATTTTATCGTGGTACTGGCTAGGCGACATACCGTGCAAATTAGCAAGGTTGCTGTTATCCATGGCAAGAATGAAATCAAATCGCTCAAAGTCGCTTTCATCCACACGTCGGCATTTTAGCCCTTTGAAACTGTAGCCTCGTTCTACGCCTGCGGCTTGCGAACGCTTATCGGGCGGGTTACCAATGTGATAGCCGTGGGTTCCCGCTGAGTCAATTTCAATATTTAATCCGGCTTGTGCAGCCTTGTGTTTGAACACGGCTTCTGCGGTTGGAGAACGACAAATATTACCCAAACACACGAACAACACCGATGTAGATTGTTTCATTCAAAATCCTATTTCAACACAGTGACGGAGCGCGACTAAACTTTATGCCTAGTTTCACGTATGATACGCCGTCAGAAAAATTGTGGAGTTAGTATGACCGCACATGTACTTATGCTAAGTAGCTCACGTCAAGGCGACGAGGCTTACTTAGAGCACGCTAGAGCGCTTATTTTTGCACACTTAGGCGAAATTCGCGACCTTCTATTTGTTCCTTATGCCGCCGTCACTCAAACGTACGATAGCTATGTAGACGCCGTTGCTACCGCCCTGCCAGAGTGCAAGGTTACTGGGCTACATTCCGTTGAAGATCCGGTTGCCGCAGTCAATAACGCGAAGAAAAACGGCCAAGCCATTGTTGTAGGCGGTGGAAACACCTTTCACCTGCTTTCTACCCTTTATGCAAACGCGCTTATTGTGCCAATAAAGCACGCCATCGCCGATTGCACTCCTTATATTGGCTGGAGTGCAGGTTCGAATATTTGTGGTCAATCAATTAGAACCACTAACGACATGCCCATTATCGAGCCGCCGAGTTTTGATGCACTAGATATCGTGCCGTTTCAGTTAAACCCGCATTACACCGATTATCAGCCGCCGGGTCACAATGGCGAAACCCGCGACCAACGTTTGGCAGAGTTCACCACGCTTAATCCAACCACGCCAGTAGTTGCTATTCGCGAAGGTACAGCGCTGCGCCTTACTCATAATCAACTTACCCTAGTAGGTCAAAAAGACGGCTTTATCTTTCTAGGTGAAGAAAAAAAGCCAATTCATTCAGGTGATGATTTAACTTATTTGCTTGATAGCGGCGAATAACGCCTCATCGTTGGGCGCTACCTGGTAAGGAATTTCTGCCAGTAGCGGTTCGGGTAACATGGCTTTAAGAGAGTGCAGATTTTCTTGGTATCGCGTCATGTTACCCGTGATGTCGTTCGCAACCCATCCTTTAATGGTAAGTCCATCGGCGCGAATTGCTTCTGCAGTTAATAACGCATGATTTAAGCAACCCAAACGCATGCCTACAACTAAAATTACATCCATTTTGAGTGTTTTCACGACATCAGAAAGATAGTAAGTGGGCGTATACTCATCACCTACCGTTAGCGGTAAACGCCACCCACCTGCACCTTCCATTAACAAAAGATCTGGTTGATAGGCGTGCAGTTCGTCAAGCCCTCTAGCTATTCCGTCAAACGTTAACGCAACACCTCCTTCAAGGGCAGCAATATGTGGTGCAATAGCCGGTTTTAGTGCAATTGGGTTTATTTGATGCAAAGGAAGTGTCTGTCCACTTTCTTCGTTGTTTTCATTTGCGCTTTTTAGCTCGTTATTGTCTGTAATTCTAATGGCTTTATTAGCGCGTATTTTGGAGCACGCTTTCTGAATATTTAGCGCATCTTCGTTAACCCACTCGCCGTTTACTTGTTCGCATCCGGCTGCAATAGGCTTGTAGCCGATGGCGCTTAACGAGGATTTTTGCGCAGCTTGTAGTAGTTGGCAGGTAACATAGGTTTTACCTACCTCGGTGTCGGTACCGGTAATGAAATACTGCTTCATCGTTTTTCCAATCTAAAATGACTTACGCGGTAGGTAAGCGGTAACTTACTTTCTACACCACTCATATTGCTGTAAGCCATGGCTAATTTTTTAATATCTCGACGGGTGAGCGGCGGTTGTTTTCGCCCGGTCTCTCCTGCCCCTACACCTTTCACAGAGCGCAATAGCGACATAATATCGTGGTGAGAATCGACATAATCTTTGGTAATCAC
The DNA here is from genome assembly GCF_054960375.1 of Alteromonas sp. G4i35. Lineage (NCBI taxonomy): Bacteria > Pseudomonadati > Pseudomonadota > Gammaproteobacteria > Alteromonadales > Alteromonadaceae > Alteromonas > Alteromonas sp. G4i35. The sequence continues at coordinate 33,599 of NZ_JBHNZD010000027.1, forward strand.
CCGTTGCAAAGAGAGACCTGACTGCTTAAAGCCATTTACCCACTGTGCGGTAGTTGGCATATAGGTTTCGGCCTGTGGAAGCTGCGCCACTTTGCGCGCCGTTTTAAGCTCACTAAATGAACCCGCCACCATAATCGCCAGCTCGGCAAGACCACCGTTTTTAAGCACTCGCGCTATCTCACTGGCAACAAGCCCAGTATCGCTAACCCACTGAAGCGCCATAGACGAAAATACGGTTGAAAATTGGCTATCAGAGAAAGGCAAATCAACAGCACTACCTTCTACGAAAATGGGGTCAGAGTACATTTTTCTGGCCTGCGCTAACATGCCCTCGGCAATGTCTACGCCAGTTGCGGCTGCACCTTTATTTGCAAGGGTTTGGGTATGAATGCCAGTACCACAGCCGATATCAAGAACCGTACCCTGTAAGTCTATCGGTAAGTTCGCTAATGCCTGCTTAGCAATAATGCGCTGAACACCCGCAATACTGTTGTACTGCACAGCCGCTTTTGAAAAACGATGTGCCACGTCCTGCTCATTAATTGTTGAAGCAGTACCATTACGCTCAGCTTTTGCAGCGCCTTTAGTTGTTATAGAGCCTTTAGCTGTTTTAGAGCCCTCAGCTGTAACATAGCCCTCAGTTTTTGCCTTCTCCTCGGCATGCATATTGGCCGAAGCTTTGGAGGAGCAATCAGAAGGGTAAGCAGTTTTAACTGTGAGAGCCCCTTCAGCGTTGGTCGCACTTTTAAAATCGAGAGGTGCCTCGGACGAAAAAACCCCGTTTGCCTTAAAAGCCGCCTGCGCCGCGTCACGCGACAGCTTACCGTCGAAGAGACTTCTCGATTCTGCCGACATAGCAGCTTTTATAGCGGGACTTAGTGACATGGTTACATCTCTTGTTTACTTACAGAGCCAGAAGAACACATAGCGCTTTCTGATCCTCTTTTTTCTGAAGTTTCACTTAATGGCAAGTTATTAAGTGAAAGCTCTAGGGCATCAAGCAATACGTCAATATCTTGTGATGAATGATTTGACGTAAGCGTTATGCGCAGCCTGTCTTGGTTTTTCGGTACAGTAGGCTGCCTGATAGCCGTTGCCCAGATGCCGCGCTGCTTTAGCCCCTCACTTAGTGCAACTGCACGTTCTGGGCTACCAACAATAATGGGCTGGATCGCGCTTTGCGACTGCCCCAAAGTGATTTCAATTGATGCATCGCCTTTCTCGCTTGCATTAAGTGTCTGTCCAAAGCGCTTTTGAAACGAGTCTCTGAAATAGGCGATATTGTTATGCAGCGTTTCGCGGCGGGCAGTATCACTGGCGATATGTGTAAGAGAGTACAACGTCGCGACCGCTTGTGCTGGTGGCATGGCAGTGGAATACACATAATGTTTAGAAAAATTCACCAGATAATCAATTAGGGTTTGGCTTCCCGCAATAAAGGCGCCGGCCGTGCCCACTGCTTTGCCAAATGTTCCCATAACAATAGGCGCTTGTTGCTGGCTTAAGTTTAGTGCTTCTGCTGTGCCGAAGCCGTTTTCACCCAATACACCCATACCGTGTGCATCGTCTAACATGAACCATGCATTATATTTAGCGGCCAGTTCAGCGATACCTTCGCAAGGCGCTACGTCACCGTCCATACTAAACACACCTTCACTGGCAATCAGAATGTCTTGCTGGTTTACATCAGAATTACCAACCGCAGCGGATAACTGGCTGTGACAAACGTTTGATAGCATGCTCTCTAAATGACTTAGATCGTTATGCTTGAAACGGCGAAGCTTAGCGCTGTCAGATACACATTGCGCACCCTCTAAAAACGAAGCGTGCATGAGCTTGTCGGCAATAATATGACCCGCACTCGCGCTTTTATTGGGATGAGACATGTGAGGAAAAAGTGCCATGCACAGTGCCTGATTGGCGGCAAAGCCAGAGTTAAACAACAGCGCAGCTTCTCGGTTTAACCCATCGGCAATGTAGGCTTCTAGCGCCAAATGAGCCTGTGTGTGTCCAGTTACCAAAGGCGACGCACCGCTGCCACCACCAAACTGCGCTAGCCCCTCAACCCAACTTTGCAATACACCCTCATGCTGGCGCATGCCTAGGTAGTCATTGCTTGAAAAATTAAGGTAGTGCTCACCGTTAATACAAATAATGCTGTCTTTTTCGTATTGTTGGCAGTGGCGCTGGCGCAGCAAGCCTTGCTCGGCACGCGCGCTCAGCGAATCGTCTAACCAGTGAAAGGCCATTACGCCTCCGTTAAATGCTGTTTCTTTGGCGCTACCTTAGGCTTGGTTGCATCAATAAACAAGTCGTTACTGTCGTCGGCTTGTTCTTGTTGCTGGGCAATTTCTTCTTCTAACACTTGTTGATGTGCTTCGTCTGAGTAATCCCTTGTACGCTCAGTATTAATACCAAGCTTTTTGAACAGCATTACATCTTCATGGGTATCTGGATTTGACGTGGTTAACAGCTTGCAGCCATAGAAAATAGAATTCGCGCCTGCCATAAAACAAAGGGCCTGCATTTGTTCGTTCATGGCTTCGCGGCCTGCCGACAAGCGCACATGTGACTTAGGCATCATGATACGAGCAACGGCAATAGTGCGGATAAACTCAAAATAGTCCAAGTCTTCTACACTATCGAGTGGCGTACCTTTTACTTTAACCAACATATTAATAGGTACACTTTGAGGCTGCTCAGGAAGGTTTGCTAATTGCACTAACATACTAGCCCGATCGCTCACCGTTTCTCCCATGCCAACAATTCCCCCAGAGCAAACATTCATACCTGCAGCACGCACGTTCTCTAACGTATTCAATCGGTCTTGGTAAGTACGGGTCGTGATAATATCGCCGTAGTATTCCGGAGAGGTATCAAGGTTGTGATTATAATAATCAAGGCCCGCTTGCTTTAAGGCCACAGCTTGATCGCGGGTTAACATACCCAGCGTCATGCAGGTTTCTAAGCCTAAGCTTTTCACCTCTTCAACCATTTTTAAAATGTAAGGCATGTCTCTGTCGCGTGGATTTCGCCAAGCAGCCCCCATACAAAAACGGGTTGAGCCTACTTGCTTTGCTTCTTTCGCACGCTGGATGACTTTTTCAATTTCCAGTAATCGTTCTTTTTCAAGGCCCGTATCATACCGAGCACTTTGCGGGCAGTACTTACAGTCTTCAGGGCAAGCACCGGTTTTAATCGACAAAAGCGTGCTGACCTGCACTTCATTCGGATTAAAATGCTGTCTATGCACTACTTGGGCATTAAAAAGTAAATCGTTAAATGGCATGGCAAACAAAGCTTCGACTTCGGCTTTGGTCCAATCGTTTCGAATAGTTGTCGTTTGCGCAGAAGGCGCACTAGCCAGCGTCATTGACTGTCCTTTACTAATTATTATCGCTGGCTTAGTCTATGCCCCAATATCGAGTTGTCAACTCTGACCAATTTAAAACCTTTACCAATGGTTATTTTGTGAACAATATAGAATTTGATAAACAACACATTTGGCACCCCTATACCTCGGCGGTTAATCCCCTTCCCTGCTATGAAGTAGTTGGTGCAAAAGGCGCTGAACTTACCTTGGCCACAAGTGAAGTGCTAGTAGATGGCATGTCTAGCTGGTGGGCAGCTATTCACGGCTACAACCATCCTGTACTCAACGATGCTGCGCACAAGCAAATTGACATATTTTCTCACGTTATGTTTGGCGGTATTACCCACCAGCCGGCGGTAGATTTGTGTAAATCGTTACTGAACATGGTGCCGGCAGGTTTAGAGCGTGTATTTTTAGCAGACTCTGGCTCAGTGTCTGTTGAAGTTGCGATAAAGATGGCGATTCAGTATTGGGCGTGTCAAGGGCGCTCAGAGAAGTCACGCATTGTCGCGCCGCGCAATGGCTACCATGGCGACACGTTCGCTGCAATGAGCGTGTGCGATCCCGTTAACGGCATGCATAGTTTATTTGAGGGTGTACTAAGCAAGCAGATTTTTGCGCCCGCTCCTCAAACTCGCTTTGGCCAAACGTTTAGCGAAGATGACATTCTTCCACTTGAAGAGATTTTTGAAAAGCATCACCACACGATGGCAGCCCTTATCCTAGAACCTGTTGTTCAAGGTGCGGGAGGCATGCGTATTTACCACCCCGAATACTTAAAGCGCTGCCGACAGCTTTGCGATACCTACGACGTACTTTTAATTTGCGATGAAATTGCTACTGGCTTCGGCCGTACAGGTAAGCTCTTCGCTTGCGAGCATGCAGGTATTTCGCCTGACATCATGTGTTTGGGTAAAGCGATTACGGGTGGTTATATGACACTGGCCGCGACCTTGTGTACCGAAGACGTGGCTTTAGGGGTTTGCCAAGGGGAGCCTGGCGTCTTTATGCACGGTCCAACCTACATGGGCAACCCGTTAGCCTGCGCGGTGGCCAATGCCAGCCTGTCGCTCATTAACGAAAATCGTTGGCAGCAACAAGTCCCTATCATTGAGAAACAATTACAAACCGAATTGGCAAAATGTGCAGACTTGCCGCGAGTCGCTGACGTAAGGGTGTTAGGTGCTATAGGGGTAGTCGAGACGGTAAATCCCGTCAATGTAGCCGAAATTCAGCGCCATTTTGTAGAACAAGGCGTGTGGATACGGCCATTTGGGAAACTGGTATACATTATGCCTCCGTACATTATATCTTCCGAGCAGTTAAGTAAGCTGACCCATGCGATTTACACCGCCTTGAAATAGTGTGTGAGATTGTTACGCTAACTATCTTCTTGGGTGAAATATGAGTTTTGAACCACTAGTTGACGTCAGATGGCCCGAGGGTTGATGTTAGTTTTGTTATAGAGTGAACATTCAACTTTAAAGCGGGTCACTAATTAGATCATTAATGCAGAGTGTTTATAGCGAGATTTGAATGATAGTACGTGTTTTAGATAAAGTTGTATTTGCAGTCTTGTTTATCATTACACTTCAAGTCCCCATCTTGGCGGATCATTATCGTCAATACCTCAATGGTTATTATGATGCACTGAGAGATGAAGTTTCTAGTTCGTCAGCGCTCGCCAAGCAGCATGGTTTTTCTTCGGTTGAAGCCATGCTTGAAAGCTTACAGAAAAACAGTGAGCCAGTTGTGCGAGAGAATGCCTCGATGAAAGCCACACGCTTCGCCCAGATCACCACTTTAGAGCAAGGCATGAGGAAGTTAGAGCACGGTCATTACTTCGAAAAGCTTGTGTTTATGGCCTCGCCTTCTCAATATGGTACGCTGAAGCGCGTGTTAGATAATTTCAGCCCCTCTGTCCCACTAACGCCTTCGTCAATTGTGTTCAGCCTTGTTACCGCTATCTTACTTAATCTGTTAATTTGGACGCCACACTTCTGCTATTGTCAGGTTAAGAAAATTAAAAATAAACCCAAGCGCTACGCTTATAAATAGCACTTGGGTTTATCTTGTTGATACGTGGTTTATTGTTTTTTAAAAAGCCACTTCTACCAGTCGAACTAAACCAACACATTAGATCTTAATGAGCTGCATGGCTTTGATATTTCGTGGCCCGAGATTTCAAGGCGTTATACACGGCATGCACTAAAATCGCTCGGACCTTTCTCTATCCGTCAGCCGGCTTAGCTATTTTTTTCGTATAGCTTTTCCTCGCTTTCTTTTCATCTCTTTTCCACGCTCTCTTTTTCTCGCTTTAGTGAGCCTCAACAGTCGCGCTCCGCATTTAGGCACATTTGGCGTGTTCTAAGTCATCATCTAGTAAGAGTTGGCATCTTTGCTGCAACACTTATTAAGAGTGTGTGTTGAGATGTTGCTGAATTTACTCTACGCCTATCAAAGTAAACACTTAATACCTTTGATAAACAGCAACTTAAACACAAAAAGCTATACAGGAGATATTATTATGCCAACAGATGCGCAATTATTAATCGGGAAAGTGTTGCAAATAAAAGACAAAATTATTGCAAAACGCCACTGTATTCCAAGCGACCTAAAAGCGGAATGGAACACGCTTAATGAGCAAACTGCGTGTTTTGAAAGTGAGGCGCTTTATAGAAGTGCTGTGAAGGGCCAAGAAATGAATAAGCACATTGATTATTCAGGTTCGGTGAAAGAGCTTTCTCAATTAGTAAAACAACTTAAAACGCTAAATAAAAAGGTTAACGTTACACGAGTTCATCACTAATACCTGCGATGACACGCCACGGTTATGGCTATTTTAAGTTTCGCTGAGTGGATATTTATCCTCGCGGACTAGTGGTGTGAGGCCTCAAGCATTCTCCGTGCCTCAGGCCTAAGCAAAAATTCGTGTTACTTTTTCTTTTTAAGGAGTACCAATGTTCTTACTTTACGCGTGCCATAGCTGGCAAGCCTTAGAAAGTCTTCGCGGGCAACCGGAATGTGTTGATACTCGACAGGCTGCCCCTCACTCGCATCTGGATCGTGCAGATAATAGCAATGAGAATCGCAGCTAGTCACCGCAACCCAATGGGGAACCTTTTTCTTATCGAACGCGTATGTGCTGATTAAGCACAATACTGCCCCGCCAGCTTTAAGGGTTTGGTCGATAACATCAACTCGCCAGTCAGAGATTTCAACAGAAATGCCTTTTCTACGTGCCTCTGCCATAAACTGCGACTCAACATTTTCGACTATCGCTTTCTTGTTAGTATCTCTAACGCCATCAACAAAAAGCGGGACATCCTGATTGATGACCACTTTCGCTGCATAACCTTCGTTTACCGCGGCGAGCGCTAATCCCACCGGGTGGCAACCGCCATGACCTGACATCATAAATATCGTGGTCGCAGTACGCCACAACGATAGTTCTTTTTCTTGGGTCATTTCATAGCGATTGTTCAATGCACACATTGCCATCATTAATGCTGATGGACCGCAGGTAAAATCAGTCGTTTGTTGGTACCACGGATAAACCTCTGGCTTAACTGATTTACTCGGCACCAACACTTTTTGCATACGTAATGCGTCAGTGTGATCGTCGTAGTAATCGGTATACATACCAAACTGACTAAACCCTAATTTTTTATACAGAGCAATGGCGCCGGCATTACCTACTGCCACTTCCAGGCGCATAAATCGCTTTCCCCGCAAAAGCGCCCGCTCCCCCAAGCTATTTATGAGCTTTTCAGCAACGCCAAGCCCTCTCGCCTCAGGCAAGACTGCGATAGAATACAGTCGAGTGAGCTGCGTTCCACGACGCAGCAGCAACAATCCATAGCCAACAATACTATTTACACTCGGCTTATTTTTGTCGAGGTTAGAACTTGAAGTCGACGGCTCGCGCTCGGCCACAATAAGCTCTGCGTGCTGGGCATCAATGTAAAATTTGAAACGGCTTTTACTTAGCCTGTCGGTGGTGAAACAAGTTTGCTCAATGTGCTGAAGCGAAGCAAGATCGTGTAATGTCGCAATGCGCAGCACTACACTCGACTGCGTAGAAGGCACACCAACACTATTTGTCGATTTAGTATTAGATGCGCCCTCAGCTAGGCCATATGCACGATTTGCGCTTTCCTGTGGACTTGCATTATTCACTTCAATTACTCGCTCAGCCGATGTAATCATCGCCCTCTTTGCTCCAACCTGTCAGCAAATTCCTGCATAATTAATTCGTACAGTTCTTTGCCTAAATATTTGTCTTCAACACCCGAGTCGATACTTGGGTTGTCGTTCACTTCAATAACATAAACTGCATTGCCGGTTTGCTTGATGTCTACACCATACAAGCCGTCACCCACCGCTTTAGCGGCCTTGATAGCAGCTTGTAACACCGGCTTAGGCACTTCAAACGTTGGCATTGTGGCAAATCCCCCCGAAGAGAATCGGTCTCCCTGATGGTTGTATATCTGCCAATGGTTGCGCACCATAAAGTATTGGCAAGCGTAAATAGGTTTGCCACCTAATACACCAATTCGCCAGTCGAATTCAGTGAATATATATTCCTGAACCAAAACAAGTGCCGATTCAGCCAGCATTTGTTCTAAGCGCGTTTTTAACGCTTCTTTATTTTCAGCTTTATGCACGCCGCGGGAAAACGAGCTTTCTGGCAGTTTTAAAACAAGCGGCAAACCAAAGTCAGCTATGAGTTTTTCGCATACTTCATCAGTAGCGCTCGATACAAACGTCGCTTTCGGCGCTGGCACTTTCTGATAAGCAAACGCATCCTGCAAGTACACTTTGTTACAGCAGCGCAGAATTGATTGGGTATCGTCCATAACCACAATGCCTTCTCGCTCTGCGGCACGCGCTAAACGGTAAGTATGATGGTCAATCGCCGTCGTTTCACGAATGAACAATGCATCATAGTGACCCAATTCTTCTTGCGACAGGCGACTCACGACATCTGCGCGAAAGCCCACTTTTTCAGCTGCTTTCACAAAGTTTTTAATGGCGCGTTCGTCACTAGGCGGCGTGCTCTCTTCTGGGTTAACCAAAATGGCCATATCCCAACGAGTACGTTTGCTCGTTTTACCGGCTTTCCACTGTATTTTGGTATGTGCTTCTAATTGCTCAATGAAACGTGCTTGTTGCTTGGCGTTTAAGTCCTTAAACGCTTTTGCCTGTACGCTTGCAAAGCCTTCAATTTGTACTTTACCCGTGGCTTTAGGCGATACTTTCGTATCGGTAACTGTTGGGCTTAACACCAAAACAGGGTACGGGTATTTTTCAAACGCTTGGCGCGCCAAACGCTTAAAGCGCTGATCTTTCACTTCGCCGAAAAGTACTAATATAGGCTCATCAGTAATTTCCGTATTGTCTTGAGATACCGACAAAGAGAAGACGATGCGATCGATACTTTTCTCTTCCGCCATGCGTAAATCGTTAATGGTATTTACAGAAGGCAATACAGAGTGATTACGTGCCTGAGCCAAAAGTGAACAATAGTACCCTTCGCTTAAGTAACGCGTAGTATCACAAATGTTGATAACGCGTGTTTTGGGCTCGTTCAACTTTGGAAACTCGGCAAGATAATCTTGAAAAGTCAGCACGGTTAAAGCTGTGTTACAAAAAGGAGTAACATCATCAGTAACAATCAGTGTATTGTGCATGTAATTCGCTTCTAAATAGTGTGTTGTCAGTTACAATTATTGCTGTGTTTGTTCAACTTACAAACACGATTAAAGTAGCGCTGAGTTTACGCTTTACTCATCATTTGCATAGCATTATCAGCACGGCTTTTTTTCATCGTTAAGACAACAAAAACTAATGTGCATTTGAATAGATTGAAACGACTTTTGTTTATTGAGTTTGCCTATACATTGAAGTAAGCAAACAAGATACGAATGGTTTAAGGAGTACGTATGTTATTAGCCAGCTTGGCTATTTTAATCGGATTACCGGTTTTGCTTTGGAGCGCAGGGAAGTTTGTAGGTGGTGCCGCATCGGTAGCCAATCATTTCGGTGTTTCACCCTTGCTCATCGGTATGCTCATCATTGGGTTTGGTACATCGGCCCCTGAAATCATCGTTTCAGTGTTTGCAGCTATTCAAGGCAACTCTGGCATAGCGCTGGGCAACGCCTATGGCTCTAATATCGCCAATATCTTGTTAATCCTTGGCCTTACCGCAATCATTAGTCCTATTGCGGTTAAATCAGAAATCATTAAGAAAGAGCTGCCTGTTTTACTTGGCATCACCTTCTTTGCCGCATGGCAGGTGTGGGACTTAAATATCTCGAAAGACGACGCATTCTCTTTGTTAGGACTGTTTGTGCTTCTGCTTTCTTGGAGTATTTATCACGGCATGAAAGGCGACAAAGACGCCCTCGCCGACGAATACGATGAAGAGATTAATAGCAACGAAGGTACAGTAAAAACCCACGTAATGTGGTTGATTGCGGGGCTTTTATTGCTAGTTGCAAGCTCGCGTATGCTGGTATGGGGCGCGGTAGAAGTCGCCACCTTCTTCGGTGTTAGCGATACTATTATCGGGTTGACGGTTATCGCAATTGGTACATCGTTACCAGAACTTGCATCATCGCTAATGGCGGTGAAGAAAGGCGAACACGATTTAGCCATTGGTAACGTGATCGGATCTAACATGTTCAACACCTTGGCAGTAGTGGGCATTGCAGGCACCATTCAGCCAATGGCTGTAGGTTCTGAGTTTTTATACCGCGACGTTATGGTGATGTTCGCATCAACCATTGCCCTATTCATTTTCTGTATTGGCATTAAGCGCCAAGGACGTTTAAACCGTCTGGAAGGCGGAGCATTTGTGCTGGCCTACGCGGCCTATACGTACTGGCTTATCCAAGCAGCTTTTATTTAAGTTATTGCCGCAAGCCTTGTAAATAATAACGCTTATTATGCATCGCTCACTTGATGGGAAGCTCACAGCAACCCCATCAAGTGACATAAACACCGTTTGCCGAAAGCGCTACTTACAAGGCTTTGTTATTTGTCCTTGAGTTATATTTTTGTCGTGCACTGCATGTAGAGCGCTTTCTCTATTTACAGGCCCAGTGTGGTAGCCAGCGTGATTAGGCTTATCGCCGCAATAGCAAATAGAATGAATAGGTTTATGCCAAAGCTATCGCTTTGACGACGGTTTCTTCTGGCACGCATAATTATGCTAACCAAACTCACTATTAAACATACCTGCAGCATGATGGTCATGGCCGATAAATGACTTTCAGACCAACTGGTATCGCCTTTTATTCCCCAGTACTGCTGCACGCCACTGATAAAGTCAGGGCGCGCATAGTGAAACAGTATGAGTACGACAACCATGCCAACCCAGCCAACGATGTTTAACCCAAGCATCACCTTATAAAAAGGCGTTTTAGAACGGGGCGTTGAACGTCGCTCTGCAAGTTGCTCGTAAGTCATAGAACTTCTCTCATTTTCGGCATCGCTAGAACGGTCAGCGTCACTTTGCGTAGCACTCGGTTCTTGTGCTTGCTGAGACACTGGCGTGTTCGAATCATTTTTATTTCCCATTTGTCACTCTGTTCTCTGGCATCCCGCTTTATGTTGGGTATACTAGCGTGCTATTGGATTGTATTTCATTGGTTATTTTTACATCACCAAGTCATGTTTCGATCTGTATTTTGCTTATACTTGGCACCAAGCGAATTGCGAAATGCCTTTTTGAAAAGCGAAAAGCTAATACAGATTCTAGTAAGTTATCGGCATGGCAATCCAAAAACATTGACTATAAAGCAAATTTTAGTGCATTTTTTCATTCACAGTTTAATGCACTGTGTTGTTGAAAATGACTCAATAGTAAGCAACAACATAAAATTAGTAAGACGGAGAAATTAACATGACGCATGCGCCCGTAGTTGACGTACTTAAAGGTAAGTACGCCGTTGGCGAATCGGTAACCGTAAAGGGTTGGGTAAGAACACGCCGCGACTCTAAAGCGGGGTTATCATTTATTGCACTACACGACGGTAGTTGCTTCGATCCTGTACAAGTTATTGCGCTAAATTCTCTGTCAAATTATGCCGATATCCAGCGCTTAACAGCAGGCTGCTCATTATCGGTTACCGGTACAGTGAAAGAGTCTCAGGGCCAAGGCCAAGCCGTTGAAATTGACGCGACTGACGTTGAAGTTTTGGGGTGGGTAGAAAACCCTGATACCTACCCAATGGCCGCTAAACGCCACAGCATTGAGTATCTTCGCGAATATGCACACCTTCGCCCACGCACTAACGTTATCGGCGCGGTAACTCGCGTGCGCAACTGTTTGTCGCAGGCTATTCACCGCTTCTTCCACGAAAAAGGATACTTCTGGATCTCTACGCCAATTCTAACGGCCAGCGATACAGAAGGTGCAGGTGAAATGTTCCGCGTATCAACTCTTGATATGATGAACCTTCCACGCGACGACAAAGGCAATGTTGACTACTCAGAAGATTTCTTCGGCAAAGAAACCTACCTTACGGTATCAGGTCAGCTTAACGTTGAAACTTACTGTACAGCTATGTCTAAGGTGTACACCTTCGGCCCTACGTTCCGTGCAGAGAACTCAAACACATCTCGCCACCTTGCCGAGTTTTGGATGATTGAGCCTGAAGTGGCGTTTGCTGAATTGAAAGATGTCGCACAGCTTGCTGAAGACATGCTGAAATATGTTTGTAAGGCCGTGCTTGAAGAACTGCCTGACGACATGGCGTTCTTTGCTCAGCGTATTAAGAAAGACGCCATTGAGCGTTTAGAAAAGTTAGTGAGCTCTGACTTTGTTCGCATGGACTACACAGACGCTATCGAAATTCTGCAAAACTGCGGCAAAGAATTCGAATTCCCTGTTGAATGGGGTATCGATTTATCTTCTGAGCATGAGCGCTATCTTGCAGAAGAGCACGTTGGTGCGCCAATTATCATGCAGAACTACCCGAAAGACATTAAAGCCTTCTACATGCGCATTAACGATGACGGTAAGACTGTTGCAGCAATGGATGTACTTGCGCCAGGCATCGGTGAAATCATCGGTGGTTCACAGCGTGAAGAACGCCTAGACGTTTTCGATGCACGCCTTGACGAAATGGGCCTATCGAAAGAAGACTACGCGTGGTATCGCGACCTTCGCCGCTACGGCACCGTACCTCACTCAGGTTTCGGTCTTGGTTTCGAGCGCCTTGTAGCATACGTAACTGGCATGCAAAACGTACGTGACGTGATCCCATTCCCACGTACACCGGGCAACGCTAGCTTCTAAGCAGTTGCTGTATCAATAAATAAAAAGCTCGCCACAGTTTGCTGTCGCGAGCTTTTTTAATATCTCTATCGCTAATATTTTTTAAGTCATAGCCTCATGTTGAGCAAACTATTGCAGCATAGTCGCGGCTTTTGTTTTATTTTCTTTTTCCCATTGTTTCGGCGATAGGCCATACATTCGCTTAAAATCTCGGCTAAATTGCGACGAACTTATATAGCCAACATCCATTGCTGCAACACTTACGTTTGTGCCTTCAGCTATACGTTTGGCTGCGTTATTCAACCGCATCGATTTAACAAACTGAATAGGCGACATAGTAGTGGCTTGTTTAAATTTACGATGAAATACGGCCTTACTCATACCTATCTTATTGGCCATATTGCCAATAGTGACGTTTTCATTTACATGGGAGGCCAGGTATTCAATAGCACGCCCTATAGCATTGCCTACGCCAAAACTACCTCTTACTGTGCTACCCGCTTCCCCTTTTAATACCGAGTAATACAGCTCGCGCAAACGCGTACTGGCTAACATAGCAATATCGGTAGCATTATCAGTGAGAAGAAGTAAGCGATATAGGGCATCGGTAAAATCAGCATCCCAGCGGGCTGAAGCAATGCCCGAGGGTGCAGACGAAGCTGACGATTGACTGAAATGACCGCCTACACTTTCAAACTCAATAGCTAAATCGGTCATCAATCTGCTATTTAAAGAAATATAAACCCCCAGCAGTGGGCTTTCCTCAGAAGCATCGGGAATGCCCGCTTCTACAGGCATAGACATGGTGCAGCAAGTATATTTGCTGGTGTTAAAGGTATGCTTATCCCCATTCAAAATGGCTTCTTTACCACCGTAAACAATGGCAGTCAGTGACGGTTCGTATACCACAGGAGCACATTCGATGGGCTGTGTTATTTTGAAAAGTTGAACACCGTCGATCCCGGTATCGTATAAGCCGCTGTTTTCCACTTTCTCTTCAATTAACTGCTTTATTAGTGCTTTGCTCATAGCCTTTTAAACCACTACCTCATCTTTTGTTTACGTCGTGTTCTTTGATTTTTTGCGTTTTGCAATCTAGCAACAAACTTCACCCCAAACAACAAAATGATACGATTAGGCAAGTTTTTAAGAGCTTTTCGCCTACTTTACCCAAGCGTTAGTCATTATATTGCAAGTATACAAAATTTAGTGACAAAAGGTGTGAAGCAGATGACAAAGAGTGATCTATTTGGAAGAGGCGGTTGGACGCCATCTCGTATTGAAAACGCAAACGGTAAGACGTTTTTAATAACAGGCGCAAATACGGGCGCTGGGTTTGAGGCTACACGTATTCTACTTTCTAAAGGTGCGAAAGTCGTTATGTTGAACCGAAGCCCGAGCAAATCCCATGACGCTATTGCTACGTTGAAGCAAGAGTTTGGTAACGATGCCAATGTCAGCTATATACGCCTTGACCTAAGCAGCCTCAATGCTGTGAGGCAGTCAGCAAAAGAAATCTTAGTTCAAGTGCCTATTATCGACGCACTAATTTGTAATGCTGCTATTGCACAAATATCAACGCAACAATTAACCGAGGATGGTTTTGAAAGCCAATTGGGCGTAAACCATTACGGTCACTTTTTACTGTGTGGCTTGTTATTCGATCGTATCAATGAGTCGAAAGGACGCATTGTAGTCGTTGCCAGTGAAGGGCATAAAATGGGCCTAAGAACCATGCAATTTAATGACATGAACTGGGACAAAAATTACAACCCCAATAAGGTATACAGCCAGAGTAAACTGGCGCAAATGATGTTTGCGTACGAACTCCAAGACAAAGTAAAAGCACATATCAAACACGTGCAGGTGTTTGTGTGTCACCCCGGAGCGTCGAACACCACCCTTATACGAGAAAGTGCTAACTGGGTAACCCGTATTTCTTGGTCCTTTATGGTGAAAATAGGGCTGGCGCAGTCTGCCGAGAAAGGCGCCTACCCTGAAGTGATGTGTGCCACCGAAGATAACCTTAAGCAACGTGCTTATTATGGACCGACAGGGTTAATGAATTTTGGCGGCCCCGTTGGAGAGTGTAAATTGGAGGAGTTTGCTGTAGACAAAAAAGTGCTAACAAAACTTTGGGCCTTATCAGAAGAAGCGACAGACTTTACCTGGTCGTTTTAATAGCTAAATTGAATGTTGATGAAATGAGAAAAGCCGTTTTTATTTTAGGATTTTTTATGATGACCTCTTCGCCCTCAGCCCCAGCTTCTATGAACACTTCAAATCTAGAGTTCGATGGCAGCCAGAATACTTTTCAAGACGTAGAAGGTAATCGCTATAAAACCGTAAAAATAGGGAAACTTGAGTGGTTTGCAGAAAACCTACGCGCAACTCAGTTTCAAGATGGAAGCCCTGTTGATTCTGGGTTTATTCCAAAAGACGACGAGAAGAACCTACTTAAATACGGACGGCTTTATCATTGGCAAGACGTAAATGACGAGCGAAAGCTGTGTCCTTATGGATGGCGCATTGCGACCGACGCTGATTGGCAAGAAATGGAACGCGCTATTGGTGTAGCACAAAGCGAACTGGCGAAAGAAGGCTGGCGCGGAAGCGACGACATTGCTATTACCCTAAAAGCGGAACAGCCTAATACCCTATTTAAAAAATTCGAGCAGGCTAAAGTTAATCAATTTCAATTTGGCGCAAAGGCAGCGGGCGTAAAGATAGGCAACTGGTACATAACGCAGGGAATGTACACTGAGTTTTGGACAAGTACGAGCGCCACTGATAAAGAAGCGTACGCCCGTACCCTCGCCTATTCCTGGTGGAACTCACACAAAGGCGAAATTAGAAGGGCTAAGCTAAACAAAGACTATATGTTTAGCGTTAGGTGCGTTAGGGATACAAAATGACCGGCATGCAAAATGTACGTGATGTGATCCCCTTCCCACGTACACCGGGCAACGCTAGTTTACGGACTCACTGAAATTCCAATTGCAGCAGAGCGACAAGGTTCAACGGTGTAAATAAATCCCTCTTCCACTTCATCAGTCTTTTCAATCTGCAAAATTTCGTAATCGTTAAGCTCTATAACGCGGGTTCCTTCTGGATGAGCACAGCGTGAGAGTGAGTCAGCTTCAAACTCATAAATGAAATAGGCTAAGGCACGTCGTTGTGACTTTTTGTAATCAACACTCTTTTGTTTTGCGTTAGTCAGTAGCGTGGTTAAGTCCTTTTCTAACTCAGAAATATCTTCCGCTTGTTCCTTAGTAAGTTGCGCTTCACCATTTTCAAGCTCATTTTCCGTTACGTTTTCTATGCTTATTAAAGGGTTAGCACTTTCACTACTAAATTCAGAGAGTAGCCCAACTTGCCCAGCTAAAACTCCCAGCTGCAGCGCCACGCCAAGTGTCCATGCTAGTCTTGCCAATGTGGTAGAGGTAGCAAACCGATAGTGTTTTGGATGCCAAAACCGCGCAACGCCAAACGGCTTCAATAACAGTAAGAAAAACAGATAGAAAATAATAAGAAGCATACCACCCACGAGCCCTAACATGGTGGTAACAAAGAACCAGCTTGGCACCATAAGAATAAGCGCAAAATTGTGACTGTAGGGCAAGGCGTTTGCTGATACGCCAGTTATGCTATTCACTAACCCACTTGCAGAGGCGAGTGCAAAGTTTGCGATGATTGCATATATAAACAGAATCACAGCTTTACCTGGTAAGCTGTTCCAAAGTGTCATGAACCTGGGCCATGTCTCGCTAACAATGCCCGTAAGAGCAAAACCAAACATTATTGTTTCAAACAGTCTACTTTCTATGTTCAGAAATATTTGCAACAAAAGCATGCTGGTTGCTAAAAAATAACATCGCTGAACAAAGGTAATACTCATCCAAAAACGTAAAAAACCAACACGCCTTTTCAGGAATAAACGACTTACCTGCTTCTTAATTTTTCCATATACACTACGAATTTCGTTTGCTATTTCCATCACTTAATCGTCAATTATTGTTGTTATACTGCTAAATACGACTGGCTATACTTCCCGACATGCCTGCAATAAGCTATGCTGTTGATTCTAAAAATCAACGGGTTATACCTCTAGGCTGCTATCTATCATACAACGAGCATACAAAAAGTGGCGTGCAAAAGCATATGGCTGAATCAAATACGTTATCTATAGTTTGTGAGCAATGCCATACTCAGGTACACATTCCCGCCCTAGCACACAGGCAACGGGCCGTGTGCCCAGTATGTAACCACACACTAATATCTCATCGCGATGGCGCAAGCGAAAAGTTGCTCGCTTATACTTTCAGTGCTCTGATATTTTTATTACTTTCGTTACCTTTTAACTTTCTGACATTTAAAGCTAGCGGTCAAAAGCACAGTATTGACTTGCCCACCGGCATTACCGTACTCATTGAAAACGATTATTTATCACTAGCGATAATAACCAGCTTAGCGACGCTACTGCTGCCCGGAATGGTACTCGGCGGCCTGCTATTGTTATCGTTAGCTCAAATACAAAACCGACGCCCCTTTTACTTGCCGCGGCTTTACAAACTTGTGAAAGCCCTCTTACCGTGGAGCATGGCAGAAATTTTTCTTGTTGGTACCTTGGTTAGCCTTATCAAAATTACCGAATTGGCCGACGTTTCCATAGGCCTATCATTTTACGCATTCGTTGGCTTTTCAGCGTTCACGGCTCTTTGTATATCTCAATTTGATCCCACACGCTACGCCATGTGGATGTCTCAAGGACAACCACCACAACCTAAACCACTGTGTGAAGCACAAGCGCAAGAGAGTATTCAGCGTACGTGGGCGTTGTTGATCACCGCTTGTATCTTATATATTCCTGCTAATGTACTGCCAATTATGTATACTGAATTTTTTGGCCAAGAGACGCCCAATACCATTATTGGTGGTGTCATATCGTTGTGGGAATCGGGTTCATACCCAGTGGCGATAATTATTTTAGTTGCCAGCGTGGTAGTGCCAGTGGCAAAAATTATCATTCTTGCTTGGCTCAATTTTTCCGTACAGCGAGAGAAAACCACTTCAAAACAATTACGTATACGTTACTACCGCATCACTGAGGCGATAGGCCGCTGGTCGATGATAGACGTTTTTGTTGTAGCAGTGCTGGTATCCCTTATTCAGATGGGGAACACCATGTCTATTTATCCTGGCCAAGCGGCACTCGCCTTTTGTGCCGTTGTATTTGTAACGATGATAGCCGCGATGACGTTTGATTCGAGGCTAATTTGGCAGCAGTGGAAGCAATTACCATGACCACAAACGATCCGAACATTAATGAAGCTAAGGTCAAACCGACCTCGTCCATTTCTCGCATTTGGATTATCCCAATTCTTGTTATCGTTATTGGTGGTTGGATGGTGTACTACCAATGGAAGAATCAGGGCCCTCTTATTACGATAGAGCTGCATTCGGCAACAGGTATTGAGGTAAACAAAACACCAATAAAAGTGCGCGACTTAGATATTGGACAGGTCAAAAAGATAACGCTAAAACCTGACTTAAACGGCGTACTTGTCACGGCCAGAATTGATGCAAGCGCGGCCCATCTACTCAATGAAAATGCAAAATTTTGGGTTGTCGCCCCCCGTATAAGTTTTTCTGAAGTTTCAGGGCTCAACACCCTCTTGTCTGGCAGCTATATTGCTATGTCAGCCCATGATAAAGGCAAAGAGCAACTCCATTTTACGGCACTTGAACGCCCACCGGTTACGCCTCCTGGCACTCCAGGGCTGCATGTTATGTTAAAAAGTGACGACGAATTTGCCTACAAACCTGGCGATCCTATTATTTATAAAGGGTTTAAAGTTGGCGAGTTTGAAGACGCTACCTTTAATATTGAAGAACGTGTGGTGTATTACGACGCATTTATTGAAGCGCCTTACCATAAACTCATAACCAACACGACACGTTTCTGGGATGTCAGCGGCGTTAAATTGTTGCTTGAATCGAACGGTGTAAGCGTTGAAACAGGCAGCTTGGAAACCCTTTTAGCAAACGGTATTACCTTTGGGATCCCTGACGGCGTGCCAAAAGGTGAACAAGTGCTAGATAACGCCTTTTTCACAATTTATGGAGATAGCACATCCGCCTCAGATGCACGTTATAAAGTCGCCGCTGAATACTTGCTACTTATCGATGAGAGTGTGCGAGGTCTAACCGTTGGCGCCCCAGTTGAATACCGTGGTATTGAAATTGGCAACGTGACTGCTATCAACTCCTTCCCTGCTTTAGATGGCAACATTTTGGAGCGAGATTATCCCATCCCAGTGCTTATTAATATTTACCCCGGTAAAGCAAGGCAGCCAGATACTAAAGAAGGCCTTAGTGCAATAAAGCAAACTATTCGAAACTGGCTAGAAAGAGATCTCCGCGCATCGCTACGCATGGGTAATGTATTAACAGGTGGCTTGTATGTAGATTTACAGCACGTACCCGACGCTGACAGTAACAGCGGCATTGAAGTGATTAACGGCTACGAAGTAATTCCTACTGTTAGTAACGAGTTCACACAATTGACGCAAAAGGCCGACGCAATTTTAGACAAAATCAATCAGCTTCCGCTTAAGGAAATGGTGGAAAATGTGCAGTTAGCCGTTGAAGACATGCGTTTAGCTGCTGAGTCTGTGGAAACGGCAAGCAGCGACTTTGATGTACTTATCGCTGATATTGATGCGAAAGCATTAAATAGTAATCTTAATCAGGTTCTTGTTAGCCTTGATGGCCTGCTTAAAAATTACAGCGAGGGTGGTTTTAACCAGTCTGAGATAAAAGAGACCGTTGATGCGCTGCAAGAAACCATGCGCAACATTCAGCCTTTATTGTTAAAGCTAAACCAGTCTCCGAATAGTTTAATATTTTCAAAGGATGATGAAGCGGACATTCAACCTAAAGCGAAGAATTAGCGCAGTAGAGTCAAACAAATGCGCGGTTAATTTTCGAGCAACAATGGCGTAAAAAATGAATGCTCTTTATCCTTGATAATTAGCCGATATTAAGAAAGTAATACGCTACAGTGAATGTCAATTGACAGTATTGCCATAGCGAAACATCCAAAAACAAGGATGGAAGGAATAAATAGAATGATACAGCAGTTTAAGGTTTTCCCATCTCAACCTACAGGTAAAGCACTGTTTATCGGTGTATTTGCGCTTTTCACCTGCGTATTATCGGCGTGTAGTAGCGCGCCTCGTTCGCTGACATACTACTTACTTCACACCACGGGTGACAGTGCATATACCGTAAACAAAGCATCAACGACTGTTGTAATAGATAAGATAACCCTGCCGGAATATCTCAAACACCGTGGGCTGGTGTACCAAACCAGTGACACCAACTTGCATATCTCAACCAGTCACTTATGGGCCGAACCTGTAGACGAAGGGCTTACTAAGGCGCTAACCAGCGCGTTATCATCAAAGCAAGTGTCATTGCTTCGCCCCGATCACTACGCAAGTGAAGAAGCCATTCATATGGCGTTGCACCTCAATGATTTTGTCAGCACCTATGAAGGGGAAGTTATTCTATCTGGCCAATATGTGATTACTCACGTGAAAGGCCAAACGCAAAGCTACCCATTTTTATTCAAAACGCCCCTGGAAGATGATGGATTTTCTCCAAGTATCAAAGCAATGAGAAATACTATCCAACAACTCGCAGAAGATATTAGAAAAACTGTGACAAAATCTGCTTAATCATGTTCGGCTCTCTCAAGCAATACGTATTTAGTGGCGTAAGCCGTCACTACAAAGATGAAACCAACAGACGCATTATGGTGGTGAACCTTTTTGCGGCAGTGGGTATGTCTATCACGTTCTTGCTTGGCTCTAGGGCTTTTATTGACGGTGAATATTCCCTTTCAACTACGCTCTATACTGCCAGTGTAGTATTTGCTATTTCACAGCGCTTACAAGTTCGGTTTGCGTCAGCCAAAGCTCGTACATGGTCTATAACACTTCTCATTATCTGTTTAATGGTACTGACTCTCCTGCTGCTGATTACCGGTGGTAAAGACAATACCGGTCCCCTTTGGATTTACTTGGTGCCGCCAGTCACTATGTTTTTTGCAGGCTTTGTCAGAGGCCTCATCGCACTTATTGCCTATACGCTAGTTAGCGCCATCGTGCTGTTCGGCTTCAATGACGCTTCATTTGTAGCAAACTACACCTACGCGTTTAAAACTCGTTTACTGTATTCTTTTTTAACCGTTTCATTTCTGTCGGCGTTTTATGAGTACAGTAGACAAAAGAGTTACGACACCGCACTCTATTTAAGTGAGCAGTTTGAGCGCCAGGCCAAGCATGACCACTTAACTCAGTTGTTAAACCGGCGAGGCGCGCAGCAGTGTCTAGAGCGCGAATACGCAAGAATGCTGAGAAGCAAACGTAAATTTTCGGTCGCCATTGCAGATATTGACCGCTTTAAAAGTATCAATGACACCTTAGGCCATGAACAAGGTGACGAGGTCCTTCGTCAGATTTCAAAAGTGTTTAGTTCTCGCCTGCGAGGACAAGATATACTGGCACGGTGGGGTGGCGAAGAATTCATGTTCATCTTTACCGACACCGATGAAGCGGGTGCTGTAAATGCCTTGGAAAATATTCGAGATATTTTGAACAACGCACCGCTTAATATTAACGGTAGCGAGATCCATGTAACGAGTAGTTTCGGGGTGAGCGAAGTGAATCCCGACATAGATATTTCCTGCGCTGTTCGTCGAGCAGACCAAGCACTTTACTATGCCAAAGATAATGGTCGAGATTGCGTGTGTGGATTTTCGTCGTTGAGCTCCCCCTCTTTTTCGGAAAACTAAACCAATTTCCCTGTTTAAATCAGTACGGATAACTGACTTTACACAAAATTGACTCATGTTTAGTTACATTTGCGCTGTATTCCTGAAACACTTTAGCGCTACACTATGTAAAGTATTCGCTATAAAAGTAGATTTAGCCATGAAATGGATGAAAGTTGCACTGCCTATTGGTGTTTTATTAGTAGGCTACTTAGGTATGAAAGGAATCGAAGCCTCTGCCTCTGATAATACTATTACAGAAGAAGTTGATACCCGCCCAACGGTGACTATTGAAGCTTTATCGCCAGAAGACGTGCGCGTTCAACTTACCTCGTATGGCGAAATAACGCCCCTTGAAACTACAAACCTTGCAGCTCAGGTATCGGGAGAAGTTGAGCGCTGGAACCCTAAGTTTGTGAGCGGCGGTCTGGTTCGACGTGGCGAGACCTTATTTGAAATAGAAGCTGACGCATATGAAGCGGCATTATTGCTGGCTGAAGCTAACCTCGCTAGCGCGCAAGCACAGCTTATCCAAGAGCAAGCGCAAGCTGATGTCGCTGCCAAAGAAGCGAAAACGATGCCTAACGCACGGGTTACTGACCTTTACCTTCGCAAACCTCAAGTGATGAGTGCGCAAGCTGGCGTAAAATCAGCGGAGGCGCAGCTTAAAATCGCCAAGCGTGATTTAGACAACTGTAAGGTAAAAGCACCATACGATGCACTTATAGTATCTAGAGATATCAGCACTGGTGACTATGTAACTCAAGGCACGCCAGTCGCTGTCATTAACAACATCGAATACGCTGAAGTAACCTTCCCTGTAGCCGGCTTTGACCGTGTTTTTCTAGCAGACAACACCATTGGTAGTGAAATCGCCATTGAAGTAGATGATGTGCAGGGCGCTACTGTAAAAGGTACCATTCACCGTGATACGGGTGTGGTAGATAACACCACGCGTATGAGCTATTTCGTTGCCCGTATTGAAGATCCTTACGCCATCAATTCGTCGAAGCCTATCGTGAAGTTTGGTTCATATAGCACAATCGCATTTGAAGGAAAAACTCTTAGCGACGTATACCGCGTACCTCAAGAGTTGGTAACCAATCGATTGTTATGGACGTTAGATGACGAAGACAGATTAAAATCCCAAAAGGTTAAAGTTGTTCGCGAAGAAAATGGCGACTTCCTTATTCAAGGCGATTTCAATGCCAAAAAAGTCGTGATGAGTTTGCCTGAATATCCTCAAAACGGTATGCCTGTTAAGGTCATTGAGACCACGACCGAAATTGTGACAGCAAAAGCGAACTAAGGAGCTGTCATGGAAAACCACAACGATACACAAACCGGCATAATTTCTTGGTTCGCCAGAAACTCCGTGGCCGCCAACCTACTGATGATTTTTATCATCATCATGGGGATAGCGAGCTATTTCACTATTCAGCGTCAGATGTTTCCAAACATCGAAATAAACTACATCACCGTTGAAGCCAACTACCCTGGTGCTTCACCTCAAGAGATTGAAGAGAGTATTTTCATTAAAGTTGAGGAAGCGGTAAAAGACATTACTGAGATTAAGCGTACGGTTTCACGTGCATTTCGCGGTGGCGGTGCAGTTACACTGGAAATTGACACCAAAGCTGAATTAACAGATGTACTTGATAAGGTGAAGCTTCGCGTTGACAGTATTGCCACCTTCCCCGCTGGCATGGAGCCGGTTAATGTTTCCCAAGTAGAGTTCCAGCAGCAAGTTATTGAAATGCCTATTGTCGGTGACTTGCCTTTATCAGAACTCAAAGTGCTGGCAAAAGAGGTGGAAGATGAGCTTCTACAACTTGGCTCTATCTCTTTGGTTGAAGCCAATACACCGGACGATGAAATTGCCATTGAAATTAAACCCGATACGCTTAGGAAGTACGGTTTAACTATTGCCGATGTCACGCAGGCAATTAATAGTTACTCTGCCAACATTTCCGCAGGTCAGCTTAGAACTAACTCAGGTATCGTATCGGTACGTGTTGAAAACCAGTACTACAGCGGCGATGAGTTTAAGCAAATTCCCATCAAAATCGGTGCGGGCGGCGCTAAGGTAACCTTGGGCGATGTCGCTTATATCAACGATGGATTTGTTGAAGGCGAACGCTACTTTAAATACAACGGCATGAACGCTATCTACATTGCCGTTAAAGCCACTAAAACCCAAAACACCATTCCTGTAGCCGAAACCGTAAAAGCCTATATTGATCAGAAAAACGAAAGCCTTCCTCAAGGAGTAAGTCTAGAAATTCTGGTTGATATGACCTATTACCTTAACGCTCGTTTAGACATGATGTTGTCGAACCTGGTTCAAGGCTCAATTCTAGTGGCGCTAATGTTAACCCTGTTCTTGCGTTTTAGGCTTGCCGTGTGGGTTATGGTTGGTTTACCGGTATGTTTTCTTGGTGCCATGATGCTAATGCCTCTGTTTGGTGTAAGCATAAACATCCTATCGCTGTTCGCATTTATCATGGTACTGGGTATTGTGGTTGATGATGCGATCGTTATTGGCGAGAGTGCTTACACCGAAATTGAAAGCAAAGGTGGCGGTGTTGACAATGTAATCCGCGGTGCCAAGCGCGTAGCTACGCCCGCCACATTCGGTGTTTTAACCACTATCGCCGTGTTTGCTCCGTTTACGCTAAGCAGCGGGCCTGAAGGCGCGTTCTTCTATAATATCGCTGTTGTCGTAATCTTGTGTTTAGCATTCAGTTTAGTTGAATCTAAGCTCATTCTGCCGGCCCACTTAGCCCACACTAAATTTTCCCCAGTTAAACAAAATAGCTGGCGGTCGCGTTTTAACAAGCGATTCTTTGCTTTTGTTAACGGTCCTTACAAGCGTTCTCTAGCGAAAGCGATTGAATGGCGCTGGGCTGTACTCATGATGTTCGTCGCAATGCTAATGCTAAGTATGGGGCTTATTGGTGCTAATTACGTAAGAATGGTCCCCAATCCGAAAGTACCTCATGACTTCCCAAGCGTTAAAATAGAGATGAATGAAAACGTCTCAGATTTAGCAACCATTAACGCGTTAAAAATTGTTGAGCAAACAATCTTAGACGTTGAAGAACAAATCATCGATGAGTTTGGTCAGGGCATGATAAGAGACCGCCTGGCGTTTAACGATGACAGAACTGAAGGCCGTATTTTAACGCCGTTAGTTAATGAAGAAGACCGCCCTATTGACACGTTTGAGCTTGCTCGTCGCTGGCGCGAAGCCATTCCTGAAATTACCGGCATGAAATCATTTACCGTAGTTGATGACGTAAACGGTGATGGTGATGACGGCGAATTTGGTTATTTACTCTTTGGCCCTGATATCGACACTCTAAACGCAGCAGGTCTTAAGTTTATTGAAATGCTGCAGCAGCAAGAGGGCTTGTTTGACGTTAGCTCAACTATCGACCCTCCAAGCAAAGAAGTACAAATGACATTGCTTCCAGTTGCGTACGATTTAGGTCTTACTCTGTCTAATATCGCTTCTCAAGTAGGTGCAGGCTTCTACGGCGGCGAGGCACAACGTGTTATTCGAAACGGTGAAGAAGTGAAAGTAATGGTGCGCTACCCAGAACTTACTCGCGAACGCTTCGCCGACTTGAAGTACTCTTTGATCACCACGCCTAATGGTCAGGAAGTTATGCTGGGTGACGTTGTGGCCTTAGAGGAGAAACCAGGTATAAGCTACATTCGCCGTGAAGGTGGATACCGTAGCGTTTACATTTGGGGCAATATCGATGAAGAAAAGATTGAGCCAAACGAAGTGGTCACTGAAATTAGAGAGAAGCTACTTCCTCAATTAAAAGAGTCGTTCCCGTCGGTTATGACTGAGCTTGGTGGTGACATTGAGGAGCAGCAAGCGCAACAGAATGAGCAGATATTGTTTTTCTTAGCTGCCATGATCATGGTGTATATCCTTCTTGCTGTACCACTTAAAAGCT
The DNA here is from genome assembly GCF_054960375.1 of Alteromonas sp. G4i35. Lineage (NCBI taxonomy): Bacteria > Pseudomonadati > Pseudomonadota > Gammaproteobacteria > Alteromonadales > Alteromonadaceae > Alteromonas > Alteromonas sp. G4i35. The sequence goes on from NZ_JBHNZD010000027.1 coordinate 59,069, forward strand.
ATGGGCAACCACTTATTATCATGTCGGTTATCCCGTTTAGCTTTACAGGCGCAGTCTTCGGCCACTTTGTGCTGGGCTTAGACTTATCTATGATGTCTAACTTTGGCCTAATCGCTGCTGCAGGGGTTGTTATCAATGACTCACTAGTTATGACTGACTTTGTGAACCAACGCCGTGCACAAGGCTACAGCATTAAAGAAGCGGTGACCGAGGCTGGTACTGCGCGCTTCCGAGCGATAACGTTAACCTCAATCACTACGTTTGTGGGCGTACTGCCCATTATGTTTGAAACAAGCCTACAGGCAGCGTTTGTTGTACCAATGGCTGCGGCACTCGGTTTTGCTGTACTTTACGCTACGCTTGTAACGCTTATATTGGTGCCGTGCTTGTACTTAATACTGCTTGATTTACGTGGTCCGTTTACGTTTATTAAGCGCAAGATTGTACGCAAAAAGCCTACTAAGGGTGACGACGGCAATAGTACTTCTCATACACATGTACCTCAGCCAAGTGCATCGATGGACTAGCTTTTATCGCTGAGAAAAGCTACAAACACCTAACTGTTTTAAAATGAGCCTTTATTGGCTCATTTTTTTTGATTATTTATGATGGGAGTCACCATGAGCAACACCATTTCAATAAGACCAGCCACGCCTGAGGATATTTCACAAATTCGCCAGTTCATTCTGGAACTTGCTATTTATGAAAAAGCAGAGCATGAAGTAGAAGCAGATGAAGAAGCGCTTTTAAAAACATTATTCGGAGAAGGCGCAACCGCGCATTGTGTAATGTGTGAAAGCGATGACGCACCTATTGGTTTCGCTGTGTATTTCTTTAATTACTCAACGTGGCAAGGACGCAATGGACTCTACCTTGAAGATTTGTATGTTTCACCAAAATCACGTGGCCAGGGTGCAGGGAAAGCGTTATTACAACACTTAGCTAAAACAGCGGTAGAAAACGACTGCGGGCGTTTCGAGTGGAGCGTTTTAGACTGGAACAAACCAGCTATCGATTTTTACGAGTCACTTGGCGCTAAACCAAAGAGTGAATGGTTAGGCTATCGTATGGATGGACAGACACTTATCGACTTTGCGAAGCAAGGCGAATAGAGCACAAAGCCTCTAAATACAAAGTGCAGAGATAAAAAAAGCCATTCGCTTTCGCGAATGGCTTTTAAACAATATTTTAAAACTGACGGTTAGTTTAGAAAGAACCAATCAATGATAGACGCGCATTAATCGGCGCACCTACTGTTACCTGATGCGTAGAGTGAGCATTAGGGAAATACAAAGTGTCAGTCAGGTTTTCAACGTTTAACTGAAGGCGCATTTTGTCGCTAAGCGTGTAGTAAGCAGACGCATCAACACGCGTATAGCTAGGTAGTACAGGCGATGAAGCACTTGTCGATACCTTACTTTCGTCCTGATATGTAGCACCAATGCCGAAGCCAAATACTTCATTCACTTCGTAGGTTGTCCACACAGACATCGTATTTTCAGGCAGCTCACGAAGCTCTACGCCACTTGCGTTTTCGCCATCAAGGTTGCTGTAGTTTGCAGTAATATACCACTTGTCTGTGATATAACCTTGCAGCTGAAGCTCAAAACCAGATACATCTGAATCAACTTCAACAAAGCTTTCAGGGTCATTCGGGTCGTTATCCAAAGACGTCTGCTCGTTCTCAAAGATAGCTGCTGTAAAGCTCATGCTGTCGTTGAAGTCCCACTTAATACCAATTTCTTGGTTAGTGAACGTGTCTGGATCTAGCGCGTTTGCGTCGCCATTAATATTCGCATATTGCTCGCCGCTGCGTGGCAAGAATGACTCACTGTAGCTAGCGTATATAGAGATATTTTTCTGTGGCTTATACACTAGGCCTGCACGCGGTGACACTTCTTCGTCTTTTCTGCTGCGTGTCTCTAAAACTTCAGGGTCCGCGTTGAATACTTCAATATCGAAGCTGTCAAAACGTGCACCTAGTACAAGGTCGAAGTTGTCTGATAGTGCAATTTCATCTTGAACATAGAAAGAGTATACATCTAAGTCTACATGCGTATCGTCGTTCAAGTCAGAGAAGTCTGCTGTAACTGTTACGCCTTCAGCATTTGTACCAGTTAAACCACGGAAGCTTAACGGACGTGAAATATTAAACGTTTCTCTATCACCGTCAGTGGAATCAAACACAGGGTTGTAACGATCTTGGTTTGACTTGGTATTAATAACCTCACCACCGAAGATAACCGTGTGCCCAATGCTTCCCGTTTCAAATTCGCCAACTAGGTTAGAAGACAAGATCATGTTTTCACGCTGCGTAGTATCAACGTATCCGTCTAGCGTTACTTGCTCAGTCTCAGCGTTATAACCTGCCGCATAAAAGTTCGAGTAAACTTTGTCATAGTCACCGTAAAAAGCGTTGAAGTTACCTTTCAGGTTATCTGAGAAAGTGTGCTCAACGTTTGCACGGAACACGTCAGCGCCCAATGTTTGGTAGTTGTTATCTGGATCGCCAAACACGATTTCTTCAAACGCTTCTACTGGTTCACCGTTGGCAGTTGGCACACCGCGGTCAATAAAGCGCTCGTGGTCGATATATTCATATGACACATCAACAATTGTGTCATCGCTTAGCTCAAAGCGTGCCGTTGGGTTGAAGCCGTAACGGTCTCCGTAGAAGAAGTCGCGATGGTTGTCTAGGCTTTCGTACATGGCGTTAATGCGCAGGGCCGACTTATCGCCCGTGTCAACATTGGTGTCTAACTGTAAGTTATATGCACCAAACGTATTAGCAGATACGTTGTAGTTTACAAACTTATCGCTCGTTTTCGCTTTCTTAGATACACGATTTAAGATACCGCCCGTACCACCGCGACCGAATAGCAACGCATTTGGGCCACGAAGAATCTCTACCTGCTCAACATTGTAAAGTGCACGGTAGTATTGAACGTCATCACGGTTACCATCTAAGTAGAAATCTGCAGTAGAGCGCACACCACGGAATACTACCGAGTCGCGGTGACCTTCACCTTGCGATGTATTAACACCTGGTGCGTAGTCAATAATTTGTCCAATGCTAGTAATACCGCGAGCCGTTATTTCTTCAGCCGTAATAATCGACAAGCTCTGTGGCACGTCGATAATAGGTGTAGGGCTTTTAATTGAGTTGGACTGGTTAACCGAAAGGTACTTCCCTTTCACCGTTAGTCTCTCAATATCTTCCATATCAGCAGCAAAAGTTGCTGGGCTTAGAATTATCGCAGCAGCAATACTCGTAAGTTTGAATTTCAAAATTGCTCTCCAAGTGTTCTGTAAGTGTTGTGTGTTTACTTTTAAAAATCTGTAAAACCCTATTATCACGACCCGGCTTTCTGCCGAATTTTGCAATTGCAAATAATAATAGTTGTTATTTTTGGTCGGGATATTATAAAAATTTAGAACAAATGACGAGAGCAAAAGCGACAAAATTTAAAAACTCTTTATAAATTTTCTTAATTTATTAGATGAATAAGACTCAAATTGCGCCAAAATAGACTAAAGAATAAGCAGATGAATATATTTCGTACGATTGTAGAGGCGCATATTGCAGGTGTCGGAGGACGAGCGACAGGGAGAACAAACAGCTAAGTGAAAAGGTATTTACTGGCTACATCATCTGAAGTGTAGTCCGTTTGAATCAAGAGGGATCTGTGAAGTTAGCGCGAAGACGGATAAGCGGAAAAAATGTTTGGGAAGTAAAAGTTCAATGGCCCTTCAATACTGAAAGAGCCTTGAACAAACTCATTGATATAGCCTGCCAACTACACAACAGCATAGCGGCTTAAAATCAAAGCCACTGTGTGTTTTGCTAAGCTCTTCTTATCGTTATCGCTGAGGGAATCTTCAATTTTGAACAGCTGAGGCCAAAAGCACTGCCCTTTTACTAAGCTATCAATTTCATCGACAACCCGATCCAAGTCGTCAAACGCGAGTTTATTGTCGGCTTTGGCATCCTTTAACCAGCGGTGCATAGCCGTCTCTTGGGCTTTTAATTGCGCAACTTCATCTTTTAGCTTTTCCGGCTCGTAGAAGAAGTGGCCAATCGCAACCCGAGCTAAATCGAGGTGGGATTCACTCACCATAAACTCAATGTCTTGCAAAATAAGGTCTTCTAGCTGCTCGTCTAGCGGAAGCGTAGCATCGTACTTTTTATTAATATTTAAAATAGCCGTTTGCCACTGCTGCGTAACCAAATGCATCACCAGCTCTTCTTTTGTAGAAAAGTGATTGTACACAGTGCGCTTTGACACATTTGCCAGTTCAGCCAGCTTGTCCATGCTTGTGCCGTTAACGCCAAACTCTTGGAATGCCTGTGTTGCCGCCTGAATAATGGCTTCGCGTTTGATGTCGCTACGCGTACGTGTGTTGCCTACCATATGGAAATTCTCAAAATTAGTTATCCGCTACATTAACCCGATCATTTTACACCGAACAGTTTACTTTTCAATGCGACCGCACTAAAATGCACTCACCAGTTTACTTTAGGTAATGACTATCTTTGCTGCCGTTGTGCATACCATCACTACCTGGGGTTTACACATCTATACTTTAATTACCCTGACTATGGATTACATACACCTATGTCCATGATGCGATTCTCTCACATTTTATTTTTAAGCGTTTTATCGGTTTCCACTTTAAGTGCATGTTCTTCCGAAGAGCCTGCTGAGCAACAAGCAAACATTGCACCTCGTTATGTCAAACTCGCTACGGTTAGCAACATTCCAGATTTTGACGAATTCACCTTCCCTGCCGTTGTATCGGCAGTGAAAACCGTCGATTTAAGCTTTGAAGTTTCAGGCCGCCTCATCCAGACCGACTTGGTGACAGGCAGTGATATCAATAAAGGCAAGTTACTGGCCACTATTGATCGTAAACCATTCGAAAGACGCGTGGACGAGTCTACGACACGACTTGATCAGGCCAAACGAGAGCTTGATAGAATTGAGAAAATGTTCGCTCAAAAGCTAGTTGCACAGAGCTCTCTGGATACTGCAAAAACATCTTACGAACTAGCGGTTATCGACTTAAAAAATGCAGAGCAAGATTTGAGCTACACACAGCTATATGCTCCTTTTGATGCAAAAGTATCTCAACGACTTGTTGAAAATAACAGTTTTGTTGCCGCAGGAACGCCGATTGCTCGCCTGCAAGATGTGTCTAAAATATACTTCAACATAAATGTTCCTGAGCGCTTACTTACTGCCAATATTGGCCGTGGGATAAAACAAGCCAGCGCCACATTAGCCACCAATCGCAGTCAGTGGTATCCGGTGAACTATGTAGAGCACTCTACCCAACCTGATCCTGTGTCGCAAACTTATGAAGTGGTGTTTGCCATGGAGCCTCGCGAAGAACTTCCCCTAACACCGGGCGCGCGCGCAGTGGTAAAAGTCAGCCTACAAGGTAGCCTTTATCCAGAAGGCTTTGTTGTGCCTGTAAGAGCACTTGTAGGTGACAAGGACTCAGGCTTTGCAGTGTGGGTATATAACGATGAAACAAGTTCAGTGGCCAAGCAAGCTGTAAACGTTAAGCATATTGAAAATGAGCTAGCGATTATTGAGGGTAAGAGCCAAGGCAAAATCACCCTTGGCCAGCAAGTTGTTGCTGCTGGAGCAACACAAATGCGTGCAGACATGAAAGTGCTTCCTTACCAAGGAGAGAAGTAATTTATGGATATCGCACGCTATTCAATTGATAAGCCCGTCAACATTTGGCTAATGGTAGTCATCCTGCTTTTAGGCGGCGTTTTGGCTATGAGTAAAATTGGTCGCTTAGAAGACCCTGCGTTTACTATCAAACAGGTAAAGGTATACACCAACTATCCTGGAGCCAGTGCTGAAAAGGTAGAACGTGAAGTCACTGAACGCTTGGAAATTGCCATTCAGCAAATGCCGCAGTTAAAGGAAGTGACGTCAGTTTCATCGCCGGGCCTTTCAGAAATTACCGTTGAAGTTAAGAGTACTTACGACAGTAACCTCTTGCCACAGATTTGGGATGAGTTGAGAAAGCGACTTCGCGACACCGCAAGCTCGTTGCCAACGGGGGCACAAAACCCAGTGGTATTTGATGATTTCGGTGACGTTTACGGGCTTTATTACGCGTTAAGCGCACCTGATTTCGATACTCGGGAGCTTCGAGAATTCGCCCGCATTATTCGACGTGACCTGCTTACTACTGAAGGCGTTGCCAAGGTAAATGTAACTGGCGTTCAAAAAGAACAGATAGTGGCCTATATCAACCCTTATCAACTCGCGGGCTTAGGCATTTCATTTCCTGATCTCGCCTCTCTTTTTGAAGACAACCTGCGCCCGTTCAACGGCGGCCGTATTAAAGTTGACGAAAAAAATGTGCGCCTAATTGTAGAGCGCGCGCCAGACAGACTAGAAGAAATATCTAATCTGTCAGTGGTAGTGCCTGGCACAAACCGTTCCCTTCGGGTTGCTGATATTGCCACGCTAAAGTTAGAGCCTGCCGACATACAGCCCGTTCATGTACGCTACAACGGCGAAGAAGCACTTACGCTTTCAGTATCAGCGTTGACCGACGTTAACATTGTTGATGTGGGCGAGCGCGTTAACGCAAAAGTAGAAAAGCTGCTTCAAGAACTGCCTGTCGGTATTACGCTTACGCCTATTTACGATCAGGCCTCAGTCGTCGACGAATCGGTTACTGGCTTTATTAATAACCTCGTTATGTCGGTGGCGGTTGTTACCTTAACGCTATGTTTGTTCATGGGATGGCGCTCAGGCGTGGTAGTTGGCTCTGTGCTACTTGTCACCGTACTAGGTACTATTCTAATCATGTGGCTTATGGATATTCAGCTTCAAAGGATATCACTTGGTGCCATGGTTATCGCCATGGGTATGCTGGTAGACAACGCTATCGTAGTTGCTGAGGGGATGATGCTGCGCATGGCCACCGGCTCAACAGCCAAAGAATCAGCCAGCTTTATTGTTAAGCGAACGCAGTGGCCCTTACTTGGCGCAACCGTTATCGGTATTGCGGCTTTTTCAGGCATAGGCCTTTCAAACGATGCTACAGGCGAGTTTCTTTATTCATTGTTTGCCGTAGTGTTGGTTTCCCTCATGATAAGTTGGGTATTAGCGGTAACCTTGGTGCCCGTGCTTGGCGCATATTTTTACCGCAAAGGTATTGGGCAAACCACAGGTAACGAACTCTCTGCATCGCAACGCTGGTTTAAGCGTGCACTTTTAGGCGCACTTAAGCTTCGTTGGGTAACCATTGGTGCACTGTTTGTTATTACTATCGTGGCTTATGGAAGTTTTGGCATGGTAAAACAAGGCTTCTTCCCTCCGTCAAACGCGCCGCTGTTCTTTGTGCATTATTGGGGCCCGCAAGATAGAGATATACGTGCCACTGAAGTCATTGCAAAAGAAGCTGAAGCTCGTATTTTGGGAATGGAAAACGTCACGGCTGTAACCACCTTTATAGGGCAAGGCGCCGATCGTTTCACCCTCACTTATGCGCCTAAAAGTGCTAACGAAAACTATGCCTTTTTCATGGTTCGTGCGAATGAACTTGATAATATTCCGGCTATTCAAAGCGCGCTTGCGAGTAAGCTTACCGACCTGGACTTCGACGCTAGCTTTTATATGGAGCGCATGCAGTTTGGCCCCGGCTCTGGTGCAAAACTTGAGGCCCGTTTTTCAGGCCCAGATACTGAAATACTTCGCGAACTGGCGGATGAAGCCAAAGCACTGCTTTTTGCTGACGGACAAGTGAAAGACGTTCGACATAACTGGCGTGAAAAAGGCTTTGCCATTAATACGCAGTTTGACAACTACAACGCAGGGATTGCTGGCGTTTCGCATAGTGACTTTAGCCAGACCATACAGTATGCAAGTAGCGGCGTTCAGCTAGGTACGGTGCAAGACGGTGATTATGCTTACAACATTATTGCAAAGATGGGTAAGGCTGAAGATACCGAGCTTCAATCAATACGTGAATCACAAGTATGGTCTACGCAACAGCGCCAGTATGTGCCTTTCACGCAGGTATCTCAGGGCTTGGAGTTAATGACCGAAGAAATGCGTATTCACCGTCGCGACCGCGTTCGCACCATTACGGTAGAAGCTGAGCCGGGTGACGATGAAACTGCAGCCAAAGCGTTAGCGAGAATCCGCCCACTTATTGAAGACATAGAACTTCCAGCTGGATATTCATTAGAATGGGGTGGCGAATTTGAAAGCTCTAGCGATGCACAAAAAGCGCTGGGCGCTGGCTTGCCTGCTGGCTTCCTAGTCATGTTTATTATCTCAGTGTTGCTATTCGGTCATGCTCGTCAGCCGCTGATTATCTGGCTTGTAGTACCTATGGCTATTGTTGGTGTAGTCTCTGGTCTATTAGGTACCGATATGCCGTTTGGCTTTATGTCGCTACTCGGCTTCTTAAGCTTGTTTGGCATGCTTATTAAGAACGCTATTGTACTTATTGAAGAAATTGACCTTCAGATAGAAGAAGGCTTAGCCATTCGCCAAGCGATTGTTGACGCTACGATCAGCCGTGTACGCCCTGTTTCACTGGCGGCGGTAACGACCATTTTAGGTATGGCGCCGCTGCTGTTCGACGCCTTCTTTGCCGATATGGCAGTGACCATTATGGGTGGCCTGGCCTTTGCGACGGTACTTACACTTATCGCTGTGCCCGTACTCTACAGTTTGCTGTTTAAAGTCAGCTACCGCAAAAGCTAACGCTTTAAAACTAACGGTCTCTTTACCGCAATTTATAAACGCAGGTAGAGAGACCACTCCCCTTTCAAGCGGTGTTCACTATTAATAACATACGAGTACCGACCTAACGCTTTGCCTCTACCCTACTTTGCATAAACTTCATCACATCGCGCCACGACACCATTCCTACTGGATGCCTTTTCGTGTCGATAATAGGAATGCAGGAAATTTTATGGGTATTAAAAAGCTCAATAGCCGAATAAACAGAGTCACTTGGGTTAAGTGTAATGACTTCACGAGTCATGATTTGGTGCGCTTTTTTATCCAATGTAGCGCGATCAAGCTTTCGTTCGCTTAGGGTATCTACAAAAGGACTAATCGATTTCATCAAGTCTCTGTCAGATATAATCCCCTGCAGCTTATTGTCATGCACCACGACCAAATGATGAAACCCCGTAGCAGCAAAGAGCTCGCGCAATGACTGTAAACTGTCATCCATGTGCACGCTAACCACCCGCGTAGACATAATTTTAGCAATGCTCATTAATACTCCTCATTAATTTCAGCGCTTCGGCTTTAATTTAGTTATAGCAAGCACACGACAATTGTACTTAACATGGGTTTAAACATAGCGACACCTGATGAGGCGTTCACATGTTACGTGTACGGGTTTTCTCCCATTGATACGGCCACACAGAACAAGCGTAAATCCAGCTCTAGTTGATGATAATCTGGCTCCATATAGCAGCAAAGTTTATAGAAGGCTTTGTTGTGGTCTTTTTCTTTAAAGTGCGCCAGTTCATGCACTACAAGGGCTTTTAACAAGGCCTCTGGGGCATAGAGTAAATCGTTATTAATGGCCAAGTCGTGTTTGCGCGTTTTACCCTGCATACGGTAAGTATGCGTACCTAGCGCGTTAGTTATCATATCACCTTGCTTTTTAAACGCGGCGCGCCCAAACGGTGGCGCATTTTTTAAGTATCGCTTTTTTAATTCCGTCGCGTACTGATACAGCAATTTGTCGGTGGTTATATCATGGGCCTCTGGGTATTTTTTTAGTAAATAACGCTGTAGCCGATTGCTGGAAATGAGCTGTAAGGCTTGCTCCACAATAGTTGAAGGGTAGCCGTTAAAATACCGAGCATATTCATTCACGTTTTTTCTCCTTTACGTCAGGAATTATAAAGCAAATTGGAGCCGTAGACAGTGAAAGCCGCTTACAAACATTTCTGTTGAAAATAAAAAACAGCGGTAACAAGAAGTCATATTAGGAATCCCCCCTACAGTAACGACAAGCTAAATGATATGCTGGTCAAACAACGCTCGAAGATACCACTCGCATTTATCAAGCGCTCGGTTAAAAAAATAAAAAAAGCTGACTTTTCATACGTTTTCCTGTTTCTTTACTATTCTTACTGTAACCAGCAGCTCGAAAGTATGGTTTTTAGGTGTTAGCAAAGACAAGCTTGAATTTGGATACGCATTGATGATTAAAAAGCCCTTCTCAGTTATCGCTATGGTTATGAGCTTCCTCATTATTAATAGTGCGTTTGCTGAAAAAGAGAACGTAAAGGTTAGTGGTTTTGGCACCGTTGCAACAGCAACTTCCGATTCTGACAGGTATCAGTTTCGTTCAGACCGGTCTCAAGCTGAATCGGCGAAAAAAGGCGGCCTTGCATTCAAGCCTTTGAGTTTAGTTGGCGTACAGCTTGATTACAGCGTTTCAGATAACCTAGACTTTGTGGGTCAATTCGTTTATCGAGAGCAAGATGAGCAAAACCTAGATTCGATAACCCAGATGGCTTTTCTAAGATACGATATAACCCCATCGTGGCAAGTAAGAGCAGGAAGACTTGCGGCCGATATTTTTCACTTCAGTGATACCAGAGACGTGTCGATAGCCTATCCTTGGGTGAAAGTCCCCACCGAGGTTTACGGTATTGTTCCCGCAAGAAGCTTTGATGGAGGAGACATTAGCTACACTAAGCCTTACGACAACTTTAATCTATTGATTAAAGGCTTTTGGGGAAGCGGAGAGAGTGACTTTTCTAGTGACGATTACAACCCGATTAGGTTTAATAACTTACGTTCAATTGGTGTTGAATTTGTCTCATTCGACTGGAGCCTTGCTCTTAAACACACCCAAACCGAAGCGGACAATGACGACGAAGATTTAGCAGTTGTCGCTGCTTCCGTTGCGCAGCTACAGCCATTTTGGAGCGGCGCCATAGACTTTGCTAAAGAAGTAAGCCTTAAAGATACAACCATTCACTATACGTCCGTTTACTTCAACCGTTATTTTGATGCGTGGGAGCTTTCTGGCGAGCTATCATATATCGATTCAAATTCATTTGCGTTGAGACCCTCTTTTAATGGCTTCCTCAACCTCAGCTATCTTTATGGTGCGCATACATTCTACGGTTTATACTCATTTGCAAAGACAGACACATACTTTCTTAGCCAAGAGCAACCTGGCTTCCCAATAAACGAGAGCACTGCTCAACTAGCCGTTTTTGTAGAAGAAGTAGCGAGTAGCTTGGCACATCATCAACAAACACTTTCTCTCGGATGGCGTTGGGATTTGCAAGAGAATCTAGCCTTTAAAGTGCAGCTTGAGCGAACTGATGTTGAAGCTAGAGGAACTGGCCTACGCGCCAGAGATGGTCTTGTTGTAGATGATGAAGATGGGGTTGTTCACACTCTCTTTGTTGCGTTAAGTTTCAGCTTTTAGGGGGAGGAGATGACTTTTTATAAACACTTCTCACCCCTACTGGCTGTCGTGCTTGCCTTGTATAGCTTTTCCTCTGTAGCGCAATCACAAGAGAAAATCGTTGTTGTTACTAACTTAAACAATGATGTGCAGGTTTTAGATAAGAAAGGGATTATAGATCTCTTCATGGGCAAGTACTCGGCTTTCCCTAACGGTAGGCAGGCAACGCCCATCGATATAGAGCTTAATGACGAGCTAAAAGGTCAATTTTATAAATCGCTGGTGGGCCTTCCCCTTGCTCGCGTTAATGCGTATTGGTCTAGACTGAAGTTTTCTGGACGTGTTAAACCACCTGCGATAGAACAAACTATAGAAGATGTTAAACAACGGCTAGAAGACGATGAGTCAGCCTTAGCCTATGTATATGAGTCGTACGTCACCGACAAAATGAAGGTAGTGTACCGCTTTGATTAACATCCATGGCTTAGGGTTTCGTTTTTCACTCATATTAGTAGCTGCTGCTATGCTGGTAGTACTTACGACCGCCGAATTTTTTTATCGCGCTACGTATGAGCACGAAATTAGTGAAGCGAACAACGATATTCAAGAACTTTACCAAACCGTTGCCGCAACGGCGTCTATCGCTGCTTTTTTAGAAGATGAAGATCTGGCAAAAGAGGCGATCAACGGCTTGGTTAAAAGTGAAAAAATACTCGCAGCGTCTATTAAAAGCGATGCAATGTATTATCAATTCAATGTGAACGATGCCATCAGCAAAGACGTCAAGCCTCGGGTATTTTTGGTGAGGCACCCATTCATTCCTGAAGACACCTTGGCTGAGGTCAATGTTTACCCCAACTTTGCCCACATTATTGAACAGGCGAAAAAAATAAGTACTGACAATAATTATTCATTGTATGTTGAAGCAGTGGTTGTCGGCATTGTTGCGTTGATAATTACCTACTACATCATAATCTCTCCTATGCTTCGCGTGGGTCGTTCACTGCATAAGATTACTCCAGGCACAAAAGAAAGAATTGAAATGCCGGAGTATCACTCCCGAAGTGAAATAGGCGAGCTGGTGCAGGACACCAATCAACTGTTAAACAAAGTCGAAGAGCAATTCACTCAAGAGCGTCAACTTAGGGAAGAAATCGAATTTCTGGAAAAGCGTTTCAGAATGCTTTTTGAAAACGCAAAGTCTGCCACTGTGTTAATGGCGGAAAATGGAATTATCGAGCTTAGAAATAAGGCCTTCAACGACTTGGTAGAAAAGATTGGCCTAGAGATAAAGCAAGGTTATGGCGAGCTACTTGAGGAGCTATTTGAAGCGCCTACTGCAATGAAAACTTCGCTTTCGGAGGCATTTGCACGCAATGAGTTTGCAACAGGTGAATATAAACTAAAATCAGAGAAAACTGACGACGCCACATGGGTTCAACTAATCGCAAGCCCTTTAGTCACTGATGATGGCGAACGCTACTATCAGCTGACGCTGAATGATATTTCTAGTAGAAAACACGAACTCCAGAAACTGGCCTTACAGGCAGACTTCGATGCACTCACAGGTATTTATAATCGCAATGGCGGTGAAAAGCTGATTGCGAAGTTAATGAGAAAAGACCACCACTTCGCTCTCGCGTTAATTGACCTGAACGGCTTCAAAGCGGTAAACGATATTTTCGGTCATGATGCGGGCGACGAAGTACTCATCTTTGTGGCTGAACAGTTACAGGAAAAAATTCGCAAAAACGATGTAGCGATACGTTGGGGCGGCGATGAGTTTGTATTATTACTTCAAGCTGAAGACGAAGTTTCTGTAAAACGCGCCATAGAAAAAGTGAATGACGGGGTGAAGCAACCTTTCTACTTTAACGGCGACCCAGAGCCAACCTTTATTTCAATGAGTGTCGGCGTTTCCTTTTTCCCTGCCATGAGCGATGACATGAGTACGTTAATAAAACTGGCTGACATTGCCATGTACAAAGCGAAACAAAACAAGGTCTCAGCGCCCAATGACTATCTCTTCTTTGCTGACTCAGCATCACGTAATGGCAGCCAATAAATGTTGAAGAAAAAAAGCCGAGCAAAAATAGCTCGGCTTCTACTTGAAAGTTATCTACCTGTTCTCCCTAGGTGCAAACTTCAGTCAAAATACTTTTACGATGACGAAGGTATACACGAAAACTAGGATATTAAGCACTACTCCCCAATGGTTTTGCCTAGCATGCGCTTCAATGTGCCATCTTTATCAACGAAATGATGCTTAAGAGCGCCAGCAATGTGTAGCAAGAGTGCGACAATAACGGTATAACCAAGATAGAAGTGTATAGCGCCACCTGCTTTGGAAAGCTCGTAATTTATCGGTAGCGTTTTCTCAGGATCTTCAACACTATAATTTGGCGCGAAAATCTCCAGACCAAAAACTGACAGGCCGTGCCCACCCAATACCGACGCCATCAAGCCTGAAATTGGCATTAAGAGCGTGGCGATAATTAACACCCAGTGCACAACTGACGCTAATTTATGCTCTATTGGCTTATAGTTAGCAGCAGCGCTAGGCCAACCATTTTTCATGCGCCATACCACACGTGGTAGTGCGACAAAGAGTACAAGAAAACCAATCGCTTTGTGCCAGGGGTATAGTGCGTACACACCGTTTTCCGACATGTAAATCCCAGTGGCAAGCAAGCCAATAATGGTTAATCCAACCAACCAGTGCAAAAATACCGTAGTGGTAGCAAATTTGTTATGACTATCGTACTGCATGCGTTCCTCACTTTTATTTTCATATTAAGAACTACGTTTTCCTTAAAGCGTATCTCAATATTGTATATCTCCTCACACATTGTGAGGGATTAATTCTATTTATAAAGCAATTTTTAGACCGTAAGCAGTGCATAGACACAATGAGGGGTTAATACAGGTTCACTCTCTACCCTGCGCTTTGATTGCTCCTTCAAGTGTTTTGTTTAAATTTTTTGCCATGAACTAGCCGTTTCTAAAATGCTTATATCAGCGATAGATTATTTATAAAAACCATCTAGCCAGCGGGATAAATAACACTTAGACTGCAAAGACAAAAATAAAAACGACAGGTATTGCGCCAGCGCAATAAAGCAGCGGCGTTCGACATCATTCTACGTTCAATTGATAGACACGTTAATTCATAAGTACATGTGTTAGCGTTGAGCAAAAGGCATAGGTGGTGAAGTACTTTTCATTTTAGTAACAAGGGTTCTCAATTTAATGTCACAACAAAAAGTAGGTTTAGTGGGCTGGCGCGGTATGGTTGGCTCAGTATTAATGCAGCGCATGCAAGAAGAGCAAGATTTCGCGCACATTGAGCCCACCTTTTTCACTACCTCGCAAAAAGGTAGTGCAGCACCAGATTTTGCTGGAAAGGATGCTGGTGTTCTAGAAGATGCGCACGATATTGAAGCGCTATCTAAACAGGATATCATTATTACCTGTCAGGGCGGCGACTACACAAAAGCCGTGTACAACGATTTAAGAGCCACTGGCTGGAACGGTTATTGGATTGATGCTGCGTCAGCGCTTCGTATGAAAGACGATGCCGTAATTATTCTAGATCCAGTAAACCGTAAAGAAATTGATAGTGGCATTGAAAAAGGCATTCGTACCTACGTAGGTGGAAACTGCACGGTTTCCCTTATGCTTCTGGCACTCGGTGGCCTGTTTGAGAAAGACTTGGTTGAATGGGCTTCGCCAATGACCTATCAAGCCGCTTCAGGTTCAGGTGCACAGCACATGCGTGAGCTAATTAATCAAATGGGTGCAATTCACAGTAATGTGAAAGCTAAAGTTGAAGATCCTGCTACCGCGATTTTAGAAATTGACCAGCAAGTGTCTGAGTTTATTCGAAGCGCAGACTACCCTAGTGAACAGTTCGGTGTTCCGCTTGCGGGTAGCTTAATTCCGTACATCGATTCGCAACTACCTTCAGGTCAAAGCCGCGAAGAGTGGAAAGCCCAAGCGGAAGCCAACAAGATTTTAGGCATTAAAGGCAGTGAAGTGCCGATAGACGGTATTTGTGTACGCGTTGGCGCCATGCGCTGTCATAGCCAGGCTATCACACTTAAGCTAAAGAAAGACTTGCCTCTAGCCGAAATTGAAACAATCTTGGCTAACCACAACGACTGGGTAAAAGTGATTTCTAACGATCGCGACGCGACGATGCAAGAACTTACGCCAGCGAAAGTGACCGGTACACTGTCTATTCCCGTAGGCCGTATTCGCAAGCTTAACATGGGTCCTGAATATATCTCGGCATTTACTGTCGGCGATCAGCTATTGTGGGGTGCCGCAGAGCCGCTTCGCAGAATGCTGCGCATTGTGCTTGAGCAAAAGTAACGACAAGCCAATAGCTAATTAATCTGAATTTAAAGCGCCTTGCTGTGTCGTTACACGCAAGGCGTTTTTTTATCAGACTATAAAAGCCAGAATCACTAGACATCGAAGATACGGTAGCGCTATTTTGCCGACTCAGACCAAACAGCAAGCTCATTACCACCTGGCTCGACAAAATGAAAGCGACAGCCCCCCGGGAAGTCAAACAGCGGTTTAGTAATTGCTCCACCTGCTTTTTCTACACATTCTTGCGCTTCAGAAATGTTAATGGAATACAGCACCAATAAAGGCGCACCACTTTCTGCCTTCATCACACGTTGTGCAGAAAAAATCCCTCCGTCCATGCCAGCATTGCTAAACGCACTGTATTCACTGCCATAATCGGTAAAAGACCAGCCAAACGCACTTTCAAAAAACGCTTTTGAGCGGCGAATATCTAGAGATGCAAATTCGACATAGTTGAGTTTGGTGCTTTCTTGCATGTCACTCTCCTCTTTTAAAAAAATGATGAGCTCATACTATCACCAACTTTAGACTTATTGATTAAATTCTAAACGTGCTTAATCGTTTAACATAAGACAAATAGCATTTATTCGGGTCACTTAGTTTGGCTTTATTGCTCGCCCGGCGTGAGTAGTTAAAAACTGACGTCCCACTGCAGAGAGTAGATGGTCTCGTCCCCTACTTCAGTATCGAACTGATCCAGTGAAACCCTGCTTACCTCTGCGGTTAGTTTGTTTTCGTGGCCGTTAAAAAAATAGTTGAATGCTACTGTCTTTTCAAAAAAGCGTTCGTCTTGTTCACTGTCTCGGGGCGAATAGGTCCCGAAGCGTGCAGCCATTTCAAGGGGCTCTGGCCACCAGCTGATTGATTCACTCAAAAAATAACCCGCCTGCACATAATAGCCGCGCAGCGTAGTTTCTCTATTGTTGTCCGCTAAATCCACAATATCTTTTTCATGATATTCCGCTTGAGCATTAAACCCTTTATAAAAATAGGCACCATCAATCACAAACTGCTGAATGTCGTACTGACCTTCGATCTCTCCCGCACTAAAGTTGGCTAAATTACCAGCGCCAGACGATGAAAAACGCGTAAACTGGCTTTTGAACTTCGCCCCTGCTATTGCTAGAGCTGCTTTGGGAGTAGCTGTTCGTTTAATGTCACTGTTTTTAAACCCGACAGACTCACCTAAGAAATTCCACTGTAATCGCCCTGTATACATATTCTCGCCATCGTGATTGCTATAATCACCACGGCCCGAGCCATTGAATACTCCTACCCAGTAATTGAAATTGGCCGCGCCTGGGCCATCAAAATTACCGTACAGGGATGCCCCCATTTGCCTATCTAGCGTAAATATTCTGTTGATGATTGAACGATCCATCATTTGCTGGCCGCCGCTGCTCACACTGCGCTCTCTGGAATACTCGACTTTCCACTGACCAACCTTAAACCGAAGCGCGTCATACTTTTCAAAGGATAGTGTAGCGGTCAGGGTGCGCTGATCGACAGCATCATATTCCACACCATATTTAATCCAAGGCAAACCAATGTGACCGTCTAATTTGACCCGCGCCCTGTTAACGCCAAATTGATTACCGGCGTTATGCTCAAAGTCAGCACGCTCGGTAGGCTGGCTTATACCGGGATTGGCATAGCGAAACTGAAGTCTACCGCGCACGCGTAGTGAGAAGGTATTGTTGTCGCTTTGAAATGAAAGGCCGTTGCCATTGTATTGAGAGAACGTTGCGCTAGATTCGCGCTCGGCATCAACCTCAGACGCTACAACCGCCGTATGGAAAAGCGACGCCCATAAAGCACTCAACAGAAGACAAGAAGAAAAACGATTTTGAAAAAGCAAAGCACACTAAATATAACGGAAGTTTGCGCGCAGGATATATACTTTAGTATAAGAATCAAGTGTTCTGACATAAAAATGACACAAAACTGTAATATTTAACGTTGAAATACACCGTTAGATAGACCTGTCACTTTAACAGTAGAGTATTTGCCGGTAAGTGAGGACTTCCTTTCTTAGCGACTTCGTGTTGTTTGATCAGGTTAACAATATGCTTATTCACTGGCGTAGCTATGTGATTTTTTTCACCGAGCCTGACTATCTCGCCGTTCAAATAATCAATCTCCGTTCGTCGCCCCAGCGCCAAATCTTCATACATTGATGAACGTGCTTCGGGATCTATTTTAAGCGTAGATGAAGCCACCACATTGAATAAAAAATTAGGTAGCTTCATAATTTTTGGCATCAGTTTGGGAATGACCTTACCGGTTCTTGCTGGTGCAATTCCTTCCGCTTTAAGTACTGCTAACGCCTCGGACAACACCTTTGCCATAACTAACCTATATTGCCTATCCCCTAGCTGTGATTTCAGCGGTATACCCGACAGTGCATTGACCGCGTTATTCAAGTTCATAATAAGTTTGCCATACTGTACAGCTTTCATATCGTTATAAACCGTAACGGGCAACGACGCGTTGTTAAGCGCTTTTATGATGTCACTACATTGGTTATTGGGGTCTTCAAGGGCAATATTACCCTCAGTACCACAGTGAAAATGGCCGTTACCTTTATAAAAAACATTGAAAGGCACCATACCTGCAATTACGCATTGTTTTATGTGCTGGCGCAGCAAGTGTGCATTACCCACTCCGTTTTGAAGGCTGACTACGACTGCTGATTGCTTTGCATGCTGATTGATTATCGCAGCAGCCTGCTCGGTATCTTGGCTTTTAACGCAAAGTAAAATGACGTCAGCATCAACTAAACTATCGTTCTCAATTGAAAAAGCAATATGCTCAGGCTTTGTTAGCTGCTCACGCCCTTGCCAATCCGTTACTTTAAGACCATTAGCAGTAATATCATCATATAAACGCTGACGGCCAATGAGCGTAAGCGCATTAGCGGCACTCAATGTGGGGTCAGAGGCTAACAGGCAGCCCGCTACATAACATCCAATACTTCCCGCACCTAACACGGCAATTTTCATTATTGACTCCCAATGAAAGTTTAGCTTTCAACACTTTGTTAGACTGCGATTAAACGATCAAAATGTAAACACAAAAATCACAATGAAATAACAAAAAGTGTTTCAGTATCAGTTATTTCCTATCAGTCCGATTTATTCTTTCAATTTTCTCCGGCGTCGTGATCTCCCTACAATTAGACCAAGTAGTCAATTTATAGTCATGGTCAAATAGAGGGTTATCATGTCGGGTCAACAATCTGCTCCTTCTCTCGCTTATTCAAAAGCACACAATGCTGAAATGTCGAACAATGGCAAAGTTGCCTTGGTTGCGGAAGGTGGTGGACAGCGAGGAATTTTCACGGCAGGCGTACTCGATACATGGCTAGACGCCGGACACGACCCTTTCGATATTCTTATCGGCACATCAGCAGGTTCTCAGAACTTAACGAGTTTTGTGGCGCGTCAAAAAGGCTATGCAAAGCGTCTTATTCGCGGCTTAACTCGACACAAACGCTTTTTCCAAATGGGAAGAGGTTTAATGGGCAAACATATTGTCGATTTAGACTGGTACTTTGACAAAACCCAAGAAGCGAACCGTTTACTTGATCTTGATACTGCGAAGGCTAATGTTGCGGACAGAGAAATTTTATTTACCGCCACAAATTCCAGAGACAGACAGGCGTATTTTCTCGATCCAATGAAAAGTACTCACAACTGGGTCGATCTTATCAAGGCTTCGAGCGCCCTCCCCTTACTTTACAAACAGGGCGTACCGCTGCACATTGATGTCGAGACAAAAAAGGCAGCCAATACCGATTTCTTTCTAGACGGTGGTTTGGCTGCACCGTTGCCTGTTACCGAAGCGTACAAGCGCGGCGCGACGAAAATCGTAGTTATTCGCACCGTAGATAGAGGCTTTCAAGTACAGTCGCCTTGGCTACAAAAGTTAAGCGCGGTAATGTGCGCAACGGGCACGTGCCCAAAGACCATCGACTATCTGCTGCAGCACGAACAAGCGTATCAAAAAGAGCTGGCGTTTATTGAAAACCCGCCAGAAGGCGTAGAGATTATTCAAATTTTTGCGTCGGATAAGCTTCAAAGTAAATTGTTAGGTAGTACAGACGCACAACTTCGTCATGATTATAAGCTTGGTAAGCAAGCTGGAAGTGCCTTTTTAGAAACCGAAAACAAAGTCATTGCTTACCAGCTAGAGGAAAACAGACAGCCTGTTGCTCCGCTTTTCGATGTAACTGATACCCCCAAGGGCATGCATAGTAAAGACAGCGCTAATTATAGTGTGAAATCAGAACATGCTGCATTAAATGGTAAACGTCCAATTAAGTTGCCTTTCCCAGCACGTCGAACAGGCAAGATAGAAAAAGTAGACAAAGAGAATAGGATCTCCGCGTAGCCCGTTTACTCATTTGATAAAGGGTGCTTGGCAGCAGGTGCCTTTTCTCTATTTTGCTACTCTTTCAGTAATATTTCTGTGCTATTTCGGTGCTTTGTTCGCCATGTTTACATCATGACTTAGCAAGCTCCTCTCCCGTTCTTGCCTCTATTAGCGGCAAACGGGTTGACATTGTCTGGCAGAATATTTATAACGCGCTCACCCACATAATCATTAAATGTAACCATGTCAGAATTATCAACACCCGTAAAACAAACTGAAGCCCATAAACTTATCGACAGCCTATTGAAGTCGAACGACCCAACTGCTGATCTAGATAAGATTGCTGAAGAATTCAACATTGCGAACTGGGGACAGTCTAACGCTGTTTCTGCTGATTTATACTCAGCAGTTAGAGACTTGCTTGGCAAAGGCGTTGTGACTGGTAATGACCTAGTTTCTGGAAAAGACACCATGGACCCGATTGTACATAAAGTACAAGCGGAGACAGAAAAGCTTATTGCTAACCCAAGTGATGCAGACGCTGATCGCGTTCAAACGTTTGTACTTGGCTTCCTACGCACGTTCGTGAGCCAATTACTTCACCCAGGTACAAAGAAAGCGATTTACGCGAAAAAGCTTCCTGACCTAATCAAGCTTCATCAGCAAGTTGCGAAGTAATTAGCTGCGGCGCGATATAAGAGATGAGATTTTATTGTTTTTAACATACGAGCGTCGCAACAATCGCGTTTAAAAAGAGACCCGCTTCATAGCGGGTTTCTTTTTACGTAAGCGAAAAGTATCCGCGCATCATCCAGCGCTGATCGGCAGGCACAAAAAAACCGGCCTAAAGCCGGT